>NZ_JBEFZE010000108.1:0-500 GCF_042762395.1 Pseudogemmobacter sonorensis | reverse complement strand
GGCGCGGAGCCTTGCGGGTTGCGCAGCGTCAGGCCCCGTTGCGGGGCGAAGGTTTTGGCAAACTCGGCTGGGGTCTGCCAGCCGAGACGGGAGTGGGGCCGTCCGGTGTTATAGTCCGTGCGCCAGGAGGCCAGCGTGACGTGGGCATGGTGCAGGGACGGGAACAGGGTCTCGTTCAATAGTTCGTCGCGCAGGCGACCGTTGAAGCTCTCGATGAAGGCGTTCTGGGTCGGCTTTCCTGGCGCGATGTCTTGCCAGTCGATCTTGCGGTCATCCGCGAAGGTGAGGATGGCGTTCGAGGTGAACTCGGTGCCGTTGTCACTGACTACCGTCACAGGCTTGGCGCGCAGCTCGAACAGCGTTGCCAATTCACGTGCCACCCTTGCGCCTGACAACGACGTGTCGGCGATCAGGGCCAGACATTCCCGCGTGCAGTCGTCCACCACGGTCATGATCCGGAAACGACGACCATCCGTCAGTTGATCGGATACGAAGTCCAA
>NZ_JBEFZE010000107.1:0-530 GCF_042762395.1 Pseudogemmobacter sonorensis | reverse complement strand
GCGGCTGACGAGAAGACCATCATGATCGATGCGACTTACCTGAAAGCCCATCGCACGGCTTCAAGCCTGCGGGTAAAAAAGGGGGGCGCGGCAGGCTGATCGGGCGCACGAAGGGCGGGATGAACACGAAGCTTCATGCCGTTGCCGATGCACAGGGCCGTCCGATCCGCATGTTTGTCACGGCAGGTCCTGTCAGCGATTACACCGGGGCTGCCGCCATGCTGGGTAGCCTGCCGAAGGCGGAGTGGATGCTGGCCGACCGGGGCTATGATGCCGACTGGTTCAGAGATACGTTGAAAGACAAGGGGATAAAGGCATGCATCCCCGGCAGGAAGGCCAGGAAGAAAGCCATCAGGCACGACAAACGCCGCTACAAGCGCCGCAACCGTATCGAGATCATGTTCGGCAGGCTCAAGGATTGGCGGCGGGTTGCGACCCGATACGACAGGTGCCCCATCGTCTTCCTCTCGGCCATCGCGCTCGCCGCAACCGTCCTCTTCTGGCTCTAAAGTTAATGAGTCTGGAGCCTA
>NZ_JBEFZE010000106.1:0-536 GCF_042762395.1 Pseudogemmobacter sonorensis | reverse complement strand
ACTTTAAAATCAGCGCGCTAGCCTTCTCGGCTTAATAATTACCCCTTATTTTCAATGAGTTGTTAACATCCCGTTTTTCTGCTTATCTGATTCATGCCGTTATCATAATGTGGATAGTTGTTACGAGTGTTTCTATTTCACTCAGCGCCATCATTAGCATCGTTTTCTGATAGAATCAGCCCCTTGCGCCCTTTTCGCGCACCGTTTATGGCTAACTTTTGAATAATTTATTATGACGAGAATACTCGCGGCTATCACGCTCCCATTGAGTATCGTATTGACCATCCTGGTCACTATTGTTTGCTCAGTACCGATCATCATTGCCGGTATGGTAAAGCTTCTTTTGCCTGTTCCCGGTATCTGGCGCAAGGTCTCCATTTTCTGCAATTTCATGATGTATTGCTGGTGTGCTGGTCTTGCAGCGCTGTTACGCCTTAATCCGCACTTGCAATGGGATGTAGAAGGGTTAGAAGGGCTGAGCAAGAAAAATTGGTATTTACTGATTTGTAATCATCGCAGCTGGGCCGATATCGTTG
>NZ_JBEFZE010000105.1:0-538 GCF_042762395.1 Pseudogemmobacter sonorensis | reverse complement strand
GGTGCCGCGCAGCCGCGCGCCCAGTTCCGCCGCGCTGAAATGCACGTCCAGATGCGCCAGCCTGCCGGATCTGCGAAAGCCCGAGCGCGTGGGGACCCCCGCGGGGATGAAGGCGATCCGCACCGGCTGGCTGCGCAGGCTCGTCCCGTTCGCAAGCCGCATCTCGCTGTCGCCGCTGTCGAGAACCGCGACGATCCTGGGGTCCGGCGCGCTGTAGCTGCCGGTGCTGCCGCGCCCGACATTGACCTGCCAGATATCGGCCACGACGCCGGGCAGTTCGCGCCAGATCAGAGGCGCGGCAAGCTCGATCCCGGAGGTGACGCTGGTCATGTTGGGGCGGAAGTTCATGGGGCGGATTATACCTGAATATTTTTATCAGAAAATAGCTTCCATCACATGAATCCGCTGAAGGGCCTCGATTCCGCCCGCAACCGCCCCCGATGGGCGGGCAAGGTCGGCCCCGGTCGGGCCCCGGTCAGGTCTTGCCGGGCCCGGGACGGCGCCGGGTGGCGAACCGCCGGAATCTGGCCGGTGTCCC
>NZ_JBEFZE010000104.1:0-544 GCF_042762395.1 Pseudogemmobacter sonorensis | reverse complement strand
CGGTCCTGGCCGGACTGGTCCTGCCATTTCCGGGTCTCCAGCGCGCCCTCGATATAGACGGTCGAGCCCTTGCGCAGATATTGCTCGGCGATCTTGGCGAGCGGTTCTGACATGATGGCTACGCTGTGCCATTCGGTGCGCTCTTTGCGCTCGCCGCTGTTCTTGTCGCGCCATGTCTCGCTGGTTGCGATGCGCAGGTTGACGATCTTCCCGCCGTTCTGGAAGGTCCTCACCTCGGGGTCGCGGCCAAGATTGCCGATGAGAATGACCTTGTTGACCGATCCAGCCATCAGTAGGCCACCTTCTCTTGCCAGACGCGGACGCCCGCGATGGGACGAAGGCTGTGGTTGCGGCGGACGTAATCATCGACGAAAGCGGTGATCGCCTCGGGATCGTTCTGCGCGATATCATTCAGCGCCGGGCGCCGGGCGCCGCGCGGATCGGTGGCAGGGTCTGTCTCGTAGGACCATTTCGTGACGGTGCGCAGGCCTTTGACCGCCTTCGCCTGCGCGGCGACCTTGCGGGTCTGGGCGGCTGCAATCTC
>NZ_JBEFZE010000103.1:0-545 GCF_042762395.1 Pseudogemmobacter sonorensis | reverse complement strand
GAGCGCTGCATGCGCTGCGCCCAGGCGGGCGGATTGCCGGTCGGGGACGATGTGGCGGCCGGGGCCGCGCCTGCGCCGCCGACCGTGCCCATGGAGGACGTGCCGCCACCAGCGGCGAAGCCAGCGCGCGCGCCATCGGTGAAGCTGGATTTGACGGACTCGGATGCGCGTGCGGCGGCGCGTTTGAGGGGCGAGATGGCGGCCGAGCCTGCGGCGCGAGCCATGCCGCCCATGCCGGAGGCGACGCCCGCCGCGCCGGACTGACCAAGTGAGCCGACGCTGTAGGCGGCAGAGGCCGCACCGGCGGCAGCGGCTCCACCGCGAACGGCCGCGGCCCCGCCGGAGAGCGCGGCAGCGCCACCCTTCGCGCCGAGCATCGCCGCGCCGCCAGCGGCAGCACCACCGGCGAGCACCATGCCGCCTGCGGCGAGGCCCGTGCCTACGGCCGCGCCCGCGCCGAGTTGCGGCCCGCCGCTGACAAGGCCGGACGCGATGCCGGGACCGAAGATGCCGAGGCCGAGCAACGACAGGGCGGCAAGCACGAT
>NZ_JBEFZE010000102.1:0-556 GCF_042762395.1 Pseudogemmobacter sonorensis | reverse complement strand
TCTCCGGGGGTGGTGAGGGCGCTACGGATGTGGGCAACGGCGTTGTTGATTTCGTCCCATGCCCGCTTGCCCAAGCCAAGGTTGGTCTCCCCAACGTTTGCCGCGATGGTAAGCCCTTCGAGCGGGACAGCAGCCTGGGCAAGCACAGCCTCCAGCTCCGCCACCCGTGCCAGCGCGGCGTCACGCTCGCCTTCCAGTTCCGCGACACGGGCCTCGGCTGCGCCATGGTTCCCGGCGCACTCGATGATCTCGCGAGACGCCCTTTCGTATGCGGCCCGCCATTGGTCGAGCTCGGCCCGCAGGCTCTCCGCGTCTTGGCGGAATGCGTCGTTAGAACGGCAGGCGTCCAGGAAGGATTGCGTGAGGTTGAGCAACCGGCGGATGGCAAAGCCGACGTTTTCGTGGTGTCCAGCGAACTTCGGATCAATCTCACGCGCGGCGGCACGTAGTGCCTTTATGACAATTTCTGTCTGCTCGGCACAGGCTTCGGTCGCTTCCGGTGCCAGATCCATCGCGGGCGCGGGCTTATCCTCCCCTTGTGGCTGTGAGGCGGGGA
>NZ_JBEFZE010000101.1:0-595 GCF_042762395.1 Pseudogemmobacter sonorensis | reverse complement strand
CGCCATCTTCTCTTGAAGCAACAGAATGATCCGGGCGTTCTCCGAGATCCCTGCCGCATCAGCCGTTTCCTGGACCCACCGCTTCACCCGCAGGGGCATCCGCAACGTCGTCCGGGTTGTTTCGGCTCTCTGGTTCATGTATCTCCGTTTCGACGTCATTGTGACGCCAAGTTATAGTGACGCCACTTTGGCGTCAATCGGAAAGTGACGCCAGATGGACGCCAATGACGATACTAAGCGGACCACCCTCCGCCTCCCCCAGTATCTCTATGATCGCATCGAAGCGGCGGCGGCTAAGAATAACCGCAGCTTAAATGCTGAAATCATTCACACTCTCGAATACGAATATCAGCCAGAACCTGACGAGGCGGTGCAACTGCTGGAGGATGAGATTGCACGGCTGAAGACTGACCCTGATACCAACCACAACATGATTCAGATACTCGGCGCCGCGAAGGAAATATGGGCGCGCAGGGCACGCCTGGCAGAGAGAAGGAAGCGTAAGCTAGAGTTAGGCGCCGGAGGGGAAAAAGGCCATGACTGATGGTCCTTTCATCTGGGTTGGTTAGGCCTCCGGTTGCGCTGGAACGCTTCC
>NZ_JBEFZE010000100.1:0-620 GCF_042762395.1 Pseudogemmobacter sonorensis | reverse complement strand
AGATTGAACCACGTCAGTCTTCCTGCACGACTCCAAAAAGAAAAATGTGAAGTCTAACCAATGCGTTAAACGCCGCGCAAGCTGAAAGCTCGAAAGTGCTTGACCTCACCACGCCGATTAGAGAAGGCGAACGCGCTTTCAAACAGCGCCGTAAAGAGCCGAAGGGCCGCAGGATTCAGCCACTGCGCTTTAGCAGTGTGCTGATTTAGTCCCGCATTGGGAATGATTTTCTTGCCGACAAGGCAATCGTCCTTTGACCCGCCTGAAGATCACGCGGCCGGACGAACCTTTTCCACATCCCGCGTCGAGACCGACTAGGGGTTGTTAACGTTCATCGTGTTCTGATGACGGTTGCGGCGATGGCTATGAATGCGCGGAAGCTGGTGTCTGTCCTGCAGCACCGCATCGCAATGCCTCTGTACTCCTTCAGTTTTCCGAAGAAATTCTCGATCAGATGCCGCCATTTGTAAGTGTCGCGGTCGAATTCGGAAGGAAACCTGCGATTGGACTTTGGAGGGTCTCTCCTGCCCAAATTTTCTGATGGCAGGACGTCCGCCTTCGACGAGCCCTGCCGTCTGCCGCAACGCCATGCCGAACAAAACCTTCATCGTCAGGCAGGT
>NZ_JBEFZE010000099.1:0-660 GCF_042762395.1 Pseudogemmobacter sonorensis | reverse complement strand
GAGAGCCTGCCGAAACCCTGATGGAGATGAACGCCGATGGCGAAGTACAAGCTCACATCCGAAACCAAGCTGTGGTTTGGCCGCACGCTCTACCGCATCGAGGCGCTGATTTCGTTCGGATCGGTCAAGGCCGGGGATAAGGGCGGCTTTGTCGAGGCCGAGAAGAACCTCGGTCAGGAAGGCAATGCGTGGGTCTACGGCAATGCGTGGGTCTCCGGCAATGCGCTGGTCTACGGCAATGCGCGGGTCTCCGGCGATGCGCGGGTCTACGGCAATGCGCGGGTCTCCGGCGATGCGCAGGTCTCCGGCAATGCGCGGGTCTACGGCGATGCGCAGGTCTCCGGCAATGCGCAGGTCTCCGGCGATGCGCTGGTCTACGGCAATGCGCAGGTCTCCGGCAATGCGCTGGTCTACGGCAATGCGCAGGTCTCCGGCAATGCGCTGGTCTACGGCAATGCGCTGGTCTACGGCAATGCGCAGGTCTCCGGCAATGCGCTGGTCTACGGCAATGCGCGGGTCTCCGGCGATGCGCAGGTCTCGCCGGTCAACTTGATCCTGATCGGCGGCCGACGCGGCTACAGCGTAACGATCATTGATCAGCACATGCAGATCGGATGCGAGTTCCACAAGATCACCGACTGGTTTGACTTCGATGATCGT
>NZ_JBEFZE010000098.1:0-671 GCF_042762395.1 Pseudogemmobacter sonorensis | reverse complement strand
CGTCAACGAACTGGACTTGCAAGGCCTCGGGTTCGCGCGTTTCGCGCCAGCGCGGACGGGCCGTCCCGGCGATCATCCCGCGGTGCTGCTGAAGCTGTTCATCTATGACCAGTTGAACCGCATCCCCTCGAGCCGCCGTCTCGAAGGCGAGGCCGGGCGTAATGTGGAGCTGATGTGGCTGACGGGTCGGCTCGCCCCCGACCACAAGACCATTGCCGACTTCCGGCGCGACAACGGGCCGGGCATCTGCCGGGCTTGCGCGCAATTCGTCGAGCTTTGCCGCCGGATCGGTGTCCTGAAGGAAGCCTGCGTCGCGGTCGGTGGTAGCAGGTTCAAGGCGGTCAACAATCGCGACCGCAACTTCACCAAGAGCAAGATCGCCAGCCGCCTGGCCCATCTCGAGGCCGGTGTCGAGCATTATCGAAGAGATGGTCCGCATCGACCGGCTGGAGGAGGGCGAAGCGCGGGCCGAGCGGGTCGTACATCTGGCCCGCCGCTACGGTAGCATCCGCCAGGAGATAGCTCGTCTGAAAGCGATGGACGTTGCACTGACAGAAGCGCCGGATGGCCCGATCTCGCTGACCGATCCGGATGCGCGCGCCATGGCGACGCGCGCCCGCAACAGCGGCATGGTCGGCCACAACGTCCAGAGCGCCGTCGATACAGAGACC
>NZ_JBEFZE010000097.1:0-676 GCF_042762395.1 Pseudogemmobacter sonorensis | reverse complement strand
GCGATCTGTGCCGCAAGCACGGCGCCAGCGATGCGACAGTCTATAAATGGCAGGCCAAATATGGCGGCATGGATGTCAGCGAGGCCAAGCGGCTGAAGGGTTTGGAAGACGAGAACGCCCGCCTGAAACGGCTGCTTGCCGATGCGATGCTCGACAATGCCGCGCTGAAGGATCTTCTGGGAAAAAATGGTAGCGCCCGCTGCGAAGCGGCAAGCGGTCGCGCATCTTGTGGAGGAGCATGGGATGAGCGAATGGCGGGCGTGTCGGGTGATCGGCTGTTGCCGGATGACCATGCGGTATGAAGCCGTCCGGCAGGACGACCCCGTGCTGCGCGAGCGGCTGAAGGAGCTGGCGCGGGTCCGTCCCCGGTTCGGCTACCGGCGGCTGCATGTCTTTCTGCGCCGTGAGGGGCATGAGATAAACCATAAGCGCCTGTTCCGCATCTACCGCGAAGAGCGGTTGCACGTCCGCCGTCGTGGCGGGCGCAAGCGGGCCATCGGCACGCGGGCACCGATGACACTGCCTTTGATACCGAACCAGCGCTGGTCGTTGGACTTCGTATCCGATCAACTGACGGATGGTCGTCGTTTCCGGATCATGACCGTGGTGGACGACTGCACGCGGGAATGTCTGGCCCTGATCGCCGACACGTCGTTGTCAGGCGCAAGGGTGGCAC
>NZ_JBEFZE010000096.1:0-697 GCF_042762395.1 Pseudogemmobacter sonorensis | reverse complement strand
TGTTGACCGGCGTGGAATAAGGACCCCGCTTCTGGGGTGATCGGCGTCCAAAAGGGACCCCACCGACCGGGGGTTGGGTCCATTGTGCCTTCGATAATTATCGGAGGCCGAGCACGGGATGCTGATCGTGGAGACAATAGCAAAAATCAGGCGGCTACATTTCACCGAGGGCAAGGGGATCAAGACGATCTGCCGTGACCTGAAGCTGTCGAAGAAGGTGGTGCGGAAGGTGATCCGCACCGGGATTACCGAGTTCACCTATACCCGGACGGTGCAGCCGCGCCCGAAGCTGGGTGCCTGGCTGGGGGAGCTCAACCGGTTGCTGGGGGTCAACGCCGCGCGGGCTAACCGGGAACGACAGTCTCTGACACAGATCTACGAAGAGCTGAGCGGTCTCGGTTATGAAGGTGGGTATGACGCTGTGCGCCGCTACGCCTCGAACTGGGCGCGCAATCAGAGCTCAGGCGCATCTTCCGCTTTCGTGCCCCTGAGCTTTGCGCCCGGCGAAGCCTATCAGTTCGACTGGAGCCACGAGGTTGTCGTGATCGATGGGGCGACGACCACCATCAAAGTGGCCCATGTTCGCCTGTGTCACAGCCGGATGTTCTTTGTGCGGGCCTATCCGCGCGAGACGCAGGAGCCTCAGCCATCGGGCTCGAACCGATGGCGCCGCGATGGCTTCGATGTTCGATGCCCA
>NZ_JBEFZE010000095.1:0-723 GCF_042762395.1 Pseudogemmobacter sonorensis | reverse complement strand
GAACGCTTCCCATTGCGCCAACTGCGCCTGCCATGGCAGCGGATCGCGCGCCTGCCGCTTGATCCCGGCCAGATCCTCGAACTTTGGTCGTTTCTTCATCCATGGCAAAAGCGCCGTATGCCACGCCAGCCAGGCGTGGTGCTGGTGATCGATCTGCGCCCGCTCGGATGCACCTCGCATATGCACCCGATATAGCGCGGGCGAGATATCCCAGAACTCAGCAGGCGAAAAACCGGCGACGATATACGCCTCAAGAAGGGCGGGCAGGTTTATTTCTGACCGCCCTTCGGCTTTCCCCCGTCCTCACCATCCCCCCTATACAGATCAGAAAAGGCCGCATTGAACAGATCCATTGCCGCCGAGGGGTTTTGGGAAAGGATGTCATCCGCTTCGTCCAGAGTCGCATCGGGATGGTGGCGCCGCAAGGCAACCTCGGTCAGGCGCAAGAGTGGGCCGAAATCGCGAAGGCCCCCGCTCGGCGCCGAGATGAAGGCGCCAAGATCGCTGCCATACTCCTCCTGCAGGGCCGCAATTCCCCGCATCGACAGGTGGAGGTGATATTCTTTATCCCCCACCCTCACCCAGCTTTCTCCCGTGATTATCGCCATGGGTCACTCCCCCTCAGCAATCACAACATCGCCGGTGACCCGGATATTGACGGTCGCGGTCAGGCGATCATCCAGTGGGATCGCTGGGGTGTATTCCTGGATGAACCCGTCGAAG
>NZ_JBEFZE010000094.1:0-793 GCF_042762395.1 Pseudogemmobacter sonorensis | reverse complement strand
TAGGCGATGGCGATATCCACCTGCCCAGAGGCGACAAGGCGCTGCAACGCCTCGGACCCGGCCTGCCGGATGTCGAAGCGAAGGCCGGGAAAGCTGCGCATCAGCGGGGGAAAGCCGTTCTGCATCAAATCAGCCGCGAACCCCTCGCCCACGCCCAGACGGATGATCGCACGCGTCTCGTCGCGGAACTGGCCAAGAAGGTCCAGGACATGGTCCTGCTCCTCGGCGAGATGATACGTAGATGTATCTCACTTGGCGCAGAGAAGCGATATGGTCCCGAACTGTATCATTCCAGCATCGAAGCCCAGAATGATACCGCAAGGTATCACTCGCTTGGCCAACTATCAGATGATATAACGCGGCATCTCAACAGTACTGTGCATGCCGTTCTCGCGCGGGGGACGAAGCATAGGGCACAGACGAAATCGATACCGAAAAGTAGAGCTTGGCCAACAAGGAAACACATTTTATGTGTTAGGCTCTAGACTCCTTAACTCTTAAAGTCAGAAGGGGACCGTTGCGGCGAGAGCAATGGCAAAGAGGAAGACGATGGGGCATCTGTCGTATCGGGTGGCCACTCGCCTCCAGTCTTAAACCTAGAGTGCCCCCACTGATTGTTCCGGTTTGAATGTTAGTGCATTGTCGGTCTCTGGTCCATTTTCACGAAGGTTTTAATAGCCCCATGTTTTTTGGCCGCCTTTTTTGCTAATTTTGAGGCAAGGAGGCCATGATGGGCACAGGCTTTTTCAGCGACGACTTCAAGCGTGACGCGGTCGCTCAGATCACCGAGCGG
>NZ_JBEFZE010000093.1:0-901 GCF_042762395.1 Pseudogemmobacter sonorensis | reverse complement strand
GACCTTTGCGTCACCGGATCGATGCCCAGAACCGCCCCCGCGCCGTAATAGGTCCGGCTCTGACCCCCGACCGTGATCGACTGGTGATCCTCCCCGGTCCAGAGGCCCAGCGTCTCGACCGCGCCCGAGGTGCGGTTGCGCGCGCTGATCCAAAGCAGCTGATGCACAAGCAAAGGCTTGCGCGCCGCGAGATGCGCGGCGACGGCGGCAGGCAAGGTGCGCATGGGATTACCGTATTGCAGGAGGTGAGACGCCGGAGACTCGACAGAGCCCCCGGCGCGCGCCCATCATCCGGTCACCACAACCTTTGGAGATGGGGGATTCGTTATGGCAGATTGGATCGTGGCAAACGTGAGCTTCCACAGCGCGGGAAATGCGGATGTAACGCTGCACAAAGGCTATCTCGGCAAAGAAGGCCGCGTTACTGTTCACGTCCCGGATATTCACTCGTCGGTCGGCGACTCCGGTGCGCTTCGCAAGGCAATCGAAGTTATGCAACAGGCGATAGGTGCGCTCTCAGAGACATAATCTCCGAGCGAAGAGCCGAGATATCGGCCGGGGCGCACCCGAGTTCGACGGAAACGATATTCATCTGATCGCTCAGAGAAGTGCATTTATCCTCTAGCGCGTCGATACGGCCAACAAGGTTTCCGATCATCGCCTTGAGTTCCACGAACTCATTGCTGCGGACATCGGTTTTCAGTGTCGGGCAGTTCGCCTGCGAATCCTCGGGCGATATGGTCGCGACGAAGTGGGTGATTGCCTCAGCCGTTACCGAAACGCTCGCGTCGGCAACGCAATCTTGGCGGCTACCGATCTCGCTACGCGCGTCAGCGGATGCGCGCACAGTATTCTCAACGTCATTTTCCGTCTGCATATCAGCCTCCTACCGTAGGGTCTG
>NZ_JBEFZE010000092.1:0-1020 GCF_042762395.1 Pseudogemmobacter sonorensis | reverse complement strand
CCGAGGCGCTGGCGCATGTCACGGACGGGAGCGATCTTGGGATCGTGGTCGGCTATGCCGGGACGGGAAAGAGCGCCATGCTTGGCGTTGCCCGCGAGACTTGGGAGGCGTCAGGCTTTGAGGTTCGTGGCGTTGCCCTGTCCGGCATCGCCGCCGAGAATCTGGAAAGCGGATCGGGCATTGCGTCCCGCACCATCGCCAGCATGGAACATGGCTGGGCCAATGGCCGCGACATGCTCACCAGCCGCGATGTGCTTGTCATCGACGAGGCGGGGATGGTCGGCACGCGGCAGATGGAGCGGGTTCTGTCGAATGCCGCCGAAGCTGGTGCAAAGGTCGTTCTGGTGGGCGATCCGCAGCAATTGCAATCCATCGAAGCGGGCGCGGCGTTCCGTTCCATCCACGAACACCACGGCGGCGCGGAGATCGGCGAGGTCCGCCGCCAGCGTGAGGACTGGCAGCGGGACGCCACGCGCGATCTGGCGACTGGCAGGACCGGCGCGGCGATCCGTGCTTATGACCGCCACGACATGGTGCATGAGGCGCAAAGCCGGGAACAGGCCCGTGACGATCTGATAGACCGCTGGGACCGCGACCGGCAGGTCGCGCCGGACAGCAGCCGCATCATTCTCTCCCACACCAATGCCGAGGTGCGGGAACTCAACGAAGCCGCCCGCGACCGGATGCGGGAGGCAGGCGATCTGGGCGAGGACGTGCGCGTCACGGTCGAACGCGGCGAACGGAACTTCGCCGCCGGGGATCGCGTCATGTTCCTGCAAAACGAGCGCGGTCTTGGTGTGAAGAACGGCACGTTGGGGACCATCGAACAGGTCAGCGCCCAGAGCATGACGGTGCAGACAGACGATGGCCGCTCTATCGCGTTCGACCTGAAAGACTATGACCGCATTGACCACGGTTATGCGGCGACCATCCACAAGGCGCAGGGCATGACGGTGGACCGGACGCATGTGCTGGCAACACCCGGCATGGACGCCCACGGCAGCTATGTCGCCCTGTCGC
>NZ_JBEFZE010000091.1:0-1022 GCF_042762395.1 Pseudogemmobacter sonorensis | reverse complement strand
AAACCTGCGATTGGACTTTGGAGGGTCTCTCCTGCCCAAATTTTCTGATGGCAGGACGTCCGCCTTCGACGAGCCCTGCCGTCTGCCGCAACGCCATGCCGAACAAAACCTTCATCGTCAGGCAGGTCTGAATGGCGGCGTCGGTGTAGACGGGCTGTCGGCCTCGCTTGCCCGTCGGCAGCGCAGCCCATGCCACGCCGGGATCAAACCAGATCGTCAGAGACCCACGGCGCTTTAGCGCCTTGTTATACTCGGGCCAGTTCAAGGTCTCGTAGGTCGGGGTGCTCGGGCGGCTCAGGCGATCCAGCTATCACCCTGGATCCAAAAGATGAATCCCTCACGAAATTTGTGAAACAGAGTCGATCCAATGCCAAATTTCTTGGATGCCCGTTTGTTGAGCGGCAAAATTGTGGCGAATGGCGCGATCTGCATTTTGATCTGCGAGGATTGGACGGATAGCACATGCGGGTGATCCGAAAGGCCGAGATCGTGGTGATCGGCGATGGGCAGGTCGGCCTGTCTTCCGGCCATCATCTTCGAAAGCTCGGGCTCGATATCCCGAGGCAAGCCCTCGCGCTGGACCAATCGCCATCGCCCGGCGGCGACTGGCAGTTCCGTTGGCCCTCGCTGACGCTGAGCACGGTCAATCGCATCCACGGCCTGCCCGGCATGCCGTTCGCCGAGACGATCCCACCGGATGCGACAACCCTACAGGCCGCAACGGCGGTACCGGCCTATTTCGCAGATTATGAGCGCCGTTTCGTGCTTTCGGTGCAAAGGCCGGTCAGGGTTCTGACCGTGATCGAGAGAGACGATCGCTTCCGCATCCACACCGAAAAGGGGAGTTTTCGGCGCTCGGCATCATCAACGCCACGGGGACGTGGAAGACGCCCAACATTCCGGACTATCCGGGGCGCGACCGCTTCAGGGGGTTCCAGCTTAACACCCGGGATATCGCACCGCCGAGGCCTACGCCGGACAGCACGTCGTCAAGGACCTCGATTTCGGCATCCATCTTCATC
>NZ_JBEFZE010000090.1:0-1118 GCF_042762395.1 Pseudogemmobacter sonorensis | reverse complement strand
CGAGCACATGCGAGACGGGATGCAACGCTACATCGATCGCGGGATCAATCCCGGCAGCTTCATGACTGCGGTGCTGTCCAACGACCTGATGGAGGCCGTGCGGCGGGGCGACGACCAAAACCGCACCCGCCTGCATGACTACGTGATCTTCCTCTATAACGAGGCCCCTGCGTGGTGCTTCGGGTCTCCGAGGAACGTCGAGGCCTGGATCGCAAAGGGCGGATTGCTCGGCGGCGCAGACACCGAGGCGGCCGCCTGATGCTGGACGCCTCGCCCCTCTCGGCAAATATCCCCGAATATATCGCGGAGCATGCCGAGCGCGAGGCGATCAGCCTGCGGCGCACCATGGGGCCAGAGCAACCGGAACACGCCGTGACCTGCCCCGAATGCATGGGGCGCGGCATCTATACCGATCCCGCTCCCGCCCACTACCCCAACGCCCCCGTCACCTTAACGCGATGCCTGATCTGCGACGGGCGAAAATGGATCACCCCTCCCCGGCGCAGAAGCCTGTAGCTGCGCCGTCACTGCCCCGGCCTTTGCCGGATCGCCTGCGGGCCGGGGCGCATTTAATTCAACGGAGACAGAGCCATGTGCGAAGTTTGCTCCAACTGCGAAAGGCCCGGCTGGCAGGTTCCACTGCGCCTTTCGCCGTCCAACGAGACGATCTGCATCCTGTGCTACGGCGTTCGGGGCTGGAAAGGCCTGCGCCCGCTGGACGATCTGCCCGAATATCAGCCAGGCATGATCGCGCCACCCGCGACCGAGCGGAGGGCCGCATGATGCAGATCGCCCGCCGAGAGCCGCACATCAACAAACGCTCGGGAAGCATCGAGATCGCCCAATACTGCGACCGGATCACCCCTCGCCCCTATCCGCCGCTCTCCCCGACCGAGGCCCACGCCGCCGACGTCGAGGCCCGCCGCTGGAGCATCAACGCTCGGTTTGAGGCCCTGCCCATTCCGCCGAAGCGCCCCCGCTCGCGCCTGAGGCCCGGCCATATCTTCGCGCTCATCTTCACCAGCGCCCTGATCGTCTTGGCCTGGCACATGTCCGACGCCTACGCCCGGGGGCTGCATGCCGCGAGACAGGCGCCGATTTCGGAGGAAGTCAGATGA
>NZ_JBEFZE010000089.1:0-1157 GCF_042762395.1 Pseudogemmobacter sonorensis | reverse complement strand
GGAAGCCCGACTCGCCGGTGACACACGAGATGCAGAGGCCCGCTTTGAGGCCGCTAAGGAACTGGCGGCTGTGCGAGGGCACCGATACCTCCCTGCCGCCCGCGTGGCGCAACTGCCGCGTGAGGAACTCTTGCAGCGGGTCGAGGCGATCACAAAACCCGATGGTCAGCCAGACATGATCGAAGCTGCGGCTTTGCTTGGTGGGGCCAAGGAACCCGCGATCACGGTGGAGCGCGCGCTTGATCTGTATTGGACCCTGGCGAAAGAGAAGACCCTCGGGAAGTCAGAGGATCAGCTTCGGCGCTGGAAGAACCCGCGTGTCAAAGCCGTGAAGAACTTTATCGAGGTCGTGGGCAACAAGGCCCTGGCCGATATTACCGGCGACGACATGCTGGATTTTCGCGGCTGGTGGATCGAGAAGCTGGAAACGGACGGCCTGACGCCCAACAGCGCCAATAAAGACCTTATCCATCTGGGCGATGTACTGAAGACCGTGAACCGCATGAAGCGGCTCGGGCTGGTGCTGCCGCTCACCGATCTGTCATTCAAGCAGGGAGAGGCCAAGCAACGCCCGCCCTTCTCAGATAGCTGGATCAGGGAGAGACTGCTTGCCCCCGGCGCGCTGGATGGTCTGAATCCTGACGCGCGGGGTATCTTACTCGGCATGGTGAACACAGGATACCGCCCATCTGAAGGCGCGATGCTGACCAAGGACCAGATCCACCTGACGGGCAAGGTGCCGTTCATCACCATTGAGCCGGTCGATAGACAGTTGAAGTCAGCCTATGCCAAGCGCGTTATTCCGCTGGTCGGCGTGAGCCTTGAGGCGTTCCGCGCCAATCCTGACGGATTCCCGAGATACCGCAAGAACAGCGCCAGCTTGTCGGCAACGGTCAACAAGTTCCTGCGGGAAAACGGCCTTCTCGAAACCCATGATCACAGCATGTACAGCCTGCGACATGCGTTCGAGGATCGTATGCTGGCGGCGGGTTTTGATGATCGGATCAGGCGCGATCTGTTCGGCCACAGACTCGACCGTGAGCGTTACGGCAAGGGCGCAACGGTCGAGCATATGCAGACCTTGCTTCAGGCCATCGCACTTTGAGCCGCGACGATAGCGCGGGCACGGGTCAGTATATCGCCTGAGAACGCGGCTT
>NZ_JBEFZE010000088.1:0-1167 GCF_042762395.1 Pseudogemmobacter sonorensis | reverse complement strand
TTCCTCGGCATCCGGGATTCCACCGTCTCGCAGCATCTCGCGCTGCTGCGCCGCGACCGGATCATCGCCGGGCGCCGCGACGGGCAGACGATCTGGTACCGGATCGAGAGCGTGGCGGCGCGCGAGGTCATGCAGGTGCTCTACAACACCTATTGCGGCGCCGGGGGCTGATCCTCCCGCCGCTACTGCATTGGAGCCCGATATGACCGGCACGGCGGTTTTCCGCAGGAACCTCATTGTCCTGACCATGGCGCAATCGCTGGGGGCCGCCAGCCCGCCGATCGTGATCTCGCTCAGCGGGCTGGTGGGGCAGCAACTGTCGTCGGATCCGGCGCTGGTCACCCTGCCGGTCAGCCTGTTCAACCTCGGCCTCGCGATGGGAACCCTGCCGGCGGCGGCGGTGATGCGCGGCTTCGGACGGCGCAACGGCTATCTTCTGGGGGCGCTGATCGGGGTGATCGCCGGGCTGACCGCCGCCTTCGGCATCGCGCGCGAGAGCTTCGCGATCTTCTGCACCGGCACCTTCGCGGCCGGTTTCTATGCGGCCTATGTGCAGAGCTACCGTTTCGCCGCCACGGATACCGCCGGCAGCGATACCGAAAGGGCGCGCGCGATCTCCTGGGTGATGGTCGGCGGGCTGATCGCCGCCGTGATCGGCCCGCAACTGGTGATCTGGACGCGCGAGGCACTGCCCGGCACGCCCTATGCGGGCAGTTTCCTCAGCCAGGCCGCGCTGGCTCTGATGGCGCTGCCGGTGCTCGTGCTGCTGCGCGCGCCCCGGCCGGTGCGGGGCGGGGCGACGTCGGGGGGCGGGCGCAGCGTGGGCCAGCTTCTCGCTTCGCCACCCTTCCTGCTGGCCGTGGCATCGGGCGTGGTGTCCTACGGGTTGATGGCCTTCGTCATGACCGCGGCCCCCATTGCCATGGTCGGGCACGGCCATTCGGTCGACCATGCCGCACAGGGCATCCAGTGGCATGTGCTGGCGATGTTCGCGCCCAGTTTCGTCACCGGCCGGCTGATCGCGCGTTTCGGCAAGGAGCGGGTGACGGCATCGGGCCTCGTCATCATCGCGCTGTCGGCGATCTTCGCGCTTGCGGGGCTGGACATCTTCCACTTCTACGTGTCGCTGATCCTTCTGGGCATCGGCTGGAACTTCGGCTTCATCGG
>NZ_JBEFZE010000087.1:0-1187 GCF_042762395.1 Pseudogemmobacter sonorensis | reverse complement strand
GAGAGCCTGCCGAAACCCTGATGGAGATGAACGCCGATGGCGAAGTACAAGCTCACATCCGAAACCAAGCTGTGGTTTGGCCGCACGCTCTACCGCATCGAGGCGCTGATTTCGTTCGGATCGGTCAGGGCCGGGGATAATGGCGGCTTTGTCGAGGCCGAGAAGAACCTCGGTCAGGAAGGCAATGCGTGGGTCTCCGGCGATGCGTGGGTCTCCGGCGATGCGCGGGTCTACGGCAATGCGCGGGTCTCCGGCGATGCGCGGGTCTACGGCAATGCGCGGGTCTCCGGCGATGCGCAGGTCTACGGCGATGCGCGGGTCTACGGCAATGCGCGGGTCTCCGGCAATGCGCAGGTCTACGGCGATGCGCGGGTCTCGCCGGTCAACTTGATCCTGATCGGCGGCCGACGCGGCTACAGCGTAACGATCATTGATCAGCACATGCAGATCGGATGCGAGTTCCACAAGATCACCGACTGGTTTGACTTCGATGATCGTCGGATCGCGGAAATGGATGGCATGCGCTCCGCTCATTTCTGGAAGGCGTATCGCGGGATTTTGCTCGAAATCTGCCGCCTGGAACGCCCCGACGCATTCGCCCCGATCGATGAAAAAGTGACCACGGAAGCCGCCTGACGCTCCGGTGAGCAGCCCCCTTCCGGGCTGCCATCCCGAGCGCCCCGGCCTCGACCAATCCTCCCTCAGAACAAGGACAAGCAGATGAATACCCCGCGATACCAGATCCTCCCGCGTGAGCGGGGCGCGACCATCGAAATCATCCCTCCCGGCACCCCCTGCCCCGTCGATGATGCCCTTGCGGTGAATGAACCCATCCGCATCCTGCGCCTGGCTGACTTTGACGCTTACCGCAGCGGTGATGTCCGCAAGGTGACGCTCGGCAATGGCTGCAACGTGATCCGGCTCCCCCGCCGTGCGGAGATCGAGCCGGTCGAGAGCAACGTCATCTATGCGTTCTCCCGGTTCACCGATCCCACCCCTCCCACGGGCGCCCCGGCCATGGCAAGGGCTGCGTGATGGAGATCAACTACAGCCGCCTGCCCGAGCACATGCGAGACGGGATGCAACGCTACATCGATCGCGGGATCAATCCCGGCAGCTTCATGACTGCGGTGCTGTCCAACGACCTGATGGAGGCCGTGCGGCGGGGCGACGACCAAAACCGCACC
>NZ_JBEFZE010000086.1:0-1236 GCF_042762395.1 Pseudogemmobacter sonorensis | reverse complement strand
TTTCCCTTCGATGTTCGGAAGCGGGTTTTTATGCCCGCCTCCGTTTCATCCTGATTACGCGATGATCTTGGCGACGACGCCGGCGCCGACGGTGCGGCCGCCTTCGCGGATGGCGAAGCGCAGCTTCTCTTCCATCGCGATCGGCGCGATCAGCTCGACCTCGAACTTCAGGTTGTCGCCCGGCATCACCATCTCGGTGCCCTCGGGCAGCTTCACCGTCCCGGTCACATCCGTCGTGCGGAAGTAGAACTGCGGGCGGTAGTTGGCGAAGAACGGCGTGTGGCGGCCGCCTTCCTCCTTGGTCAGGATATAGGCTTCGGCCTCGAACTTGGTGTGCGGCGTCACCGATTTCGGCTTCACCAGCACCTGGCCACGCTCCACGCCGTCACGGTCAACGCCGCGCAGGAGCGCGCCGATGTTGTCCCCCGCCTCGCCGCGGTCCAGCAGCTTGCGGAACATCTCCACGCCGGTGCAGGTCGATTTCGAGGTCGGGCGGATGCCCACGATCTCGACTTCGTCGCCGACGTTGATCACCCCGCGCTCGACCCGCCCGGTCACCACCGTGCCGCGGCCCGAGATCGAGAACACGTCCTCGATCGGCATCAGGAACGGCTGGTCGACAGCACGCGCCGGGGTCGGGATGTATTCATCCACCGCCGCCAGCAGCGCGCGGACCGAATCCTCGCCGATGTCCTTGCGCTCGCCGATCAGCGCCTGATGCGCCGAGCCCTTGATGATCGGGATGTCGTCGCCGGGATAGTCGTAGGACGACAGCAGCTCGCGCAGCTCCATCTCGACCAGTTCCAGAAGGTCCGGGTCGTCCACAAGGTCGACCTTGTTCATGTAGACGACCATGTAGGGAATGCCCACCTGGCGGCCCAGCAGGATATGCTCGCGCGTCTGCGGCATCGGGCCGTCCGAGGCCGCGCAGACCAGGATCGCGCCGTCCATCTGCGCAGCCCCCGTGATCATGTTCTTCACATAGTCCGCGTGGCCGGGGCAGTCGACATGCGCGTAGTGGCGGTTCTCGGTCTCGTATTCCACATGCGCCGTCGAGATCGTGATCCCGCGCGCACGCTCTTCCGGCGCGCCGTCGATCTGGTCGTAGGCCTTGAATTCGCCGAAATACTTCGTGATCGCCGCCGTCAGCGTCGTCTTGCCGTGGTCAACGTGACCGATCGTCCCGATATTGACGTGCGGTTTGTTGCGCTCAAACTTTGCCTTTGCCATCGTGGC
>NZ_JBEFZE010000085.1:0-1252 GCF_042762395.1 Pseudogemmobacter sonorensis | reverse complement strand
CGCGAAGCACGTCCTTGTGCATCTTGCCGAAGTTGTGCGCGACCTCACGGCTCGAAGCCATCAGCGCACCGTCACGCTGCACGATCTCGATGCCATTGAAATCCGCAGGGTTTGCGGGCATATTCATTCCTGAACTCCATCATACTGTGGTTCATGAAAGGCTGTCGGGGGTCGCCAAACCTTACCCGGCAGCCTTTTCGCTTTCCTGTTCCGCTTCCTTCGCCTCGCTCAACAGGTGAACGATCAGGTTGTTGGCGGAACGGCCTTCACGCTTGGCTTTCTGGTCCACCCACTCTTTCAGGTCGTCGGTCATCCGAAGTCCGAAGGGGGTACGTCTCTGCTTCATCTCTCCACCTTAGTTACCAATGGTCGATAGCTACCACAGGTCGCCAATTGCTCGCAGCAGAAAAATTGACTACCACTGGTCGCATGGTTGACGAATCCAAGTATCCTACACGCATCGCTCCCTACGGCCTCCGTATCCCACCCGATCTAAAGGTGCGGATACAGACCGCTGCGGATGCTAACTCTCGGACAATGCATTCAGAAATCCTTGCTGCGCTTGAGGAAAAGTTCCCGGCTCAACCTCAGCTTAGTAACGTCGAGAGTTCGCTTGTCCTTCTCAAGTTTGCCTTGCTGCGCGACAACCCTGATCGGGCCAAGACTCTGATGGCTCTACGTGAGCTTGAGGAAGATCTGAAAGACCTCAAGAAGCACATTTACAGGGGCCTGAAAGCCGAAGACTGATCTTCCAGTCCATCGCCTTCTTGCCGGTGAAACCCATGACCAGCATCGAATACCCGTCGCGGGTCATTTCATACATCTGGTAGGTTTGGCCGTTCTGGGCATCGACATAGGGGGTCTGCTCAAAATTGAGCATACCCCAGTCCGGGTTTGCATCGACCAGCGCGCGGATGTCGCGCATGACGTTGCGATGCTCCTTCTCGAACGCCTCCGCGATGATGCGGCTGTTGGTGCGGAGATTTTCGTTGACGAGATCGTTGAAATCTCGCGGGTTCACTGGCATATTCATGCGCAGATCCTTCTATTAGCGTGGATGTTTCATCGAAGGCGTCGGGCGTGTGGTAGCTCCCGGCGCCTTTACTTTTGGTCGGCGGCCTCTGACGCCATCTTCTCTTGAAGCAACAGAATGATCCGGGCGTTCTCCGAGATCCCTGCCGCATCAGCCGTTTCCTGGACCCACCGCTTCACCCGCAGGGGCATCCGCAACGTCGTCCGGGTTGTTTCGGCT
>NZ_JBEFZE010000084.1:0-1255 GCF_042762395.1 Pseudogemmobacter sonorensis | reverse complement strand
TTTTAATAGCCCCATGTTTTTTGGCCGCCTTTTTTGCTAATTTTGAGGCAAGGAGGCCATGATGGGCACAGGCTTTTTCAGCGACGACTTCAAGCGTGACGCGGTCGCTCAGATCACCGAGCGGGGCTACCCGGTCAGCGAGGTTTCGGAATGGCTCGGGGTGAGCAAGCATTCGCTCTATGCCTGGAAGCGCAAGTTCGGGAAGTCGGCATCAGGCGAGACCGGGAAGGATGCCGAGATCCGCATGTTGAAGCGGGAGCTGGCACGGGTTTCCGAGGAGCGCGACATCCTAAAAAAAGCCACCGCGTATTTCGCCAGGGATGCAAAGTGAGATACGCGTTTGTCGCTGAGCATCGGGGACAGTTTTCCGTCCGGGCCATGTGTCGGTGCCTGCGCATTCAGCCGAGTGGGTTCTATGCTTGGCTACAGGCTCCGATGAGTGCGCGAGCCCAAGAAGACAGGCGCCAGACCGAACTGCTGCGGAGCGCCTGGGCGGAAGGCGGTAAAGTCTACGGATACCGCAAGCTGCATGACGATCTGGTTGAACAGGGCGAGAGCATCTGTCCGAACCGGGTCGCCCGGCTGGCACAGATTGCGGGGATCAAGGCTCAGATCGGCTATAAACGCCGCCCTGGCAGCTATGGCGGCAAGCCATCAGTCGTGGTCGATATCGAGCCGGTGAGCGCCACCGGTTCGAGAGAACCGGCGAGGCCTCGACCGGCAGTTCGACGTCGAGGCCCCGGACAGGGTTTGGGTGACGGACATCACCTACATCCGGACGCTGGAGGGCTTCGCCTATCTCGCGGTGGTCATCGACCTCTATTCCCGGGGCGTGATTGGTTGGTCGATGCAACGCAGGCAGACAACGGATATCGTTCTGCAGGCCCTGCTCATGGCTGTCTGGCGGCGCAAACCGAAGGGAAAGGTGCTGATCCACTCCGATCAGGGCAGCCAGTTCACCAGCATGGATTGGCCTGCGTTCCTGCGCGCTCATAATCTGGAGCACTCCATGAGCCGCCGTGGCAACTGTCATGACAATGCGGTCGCCGAGAGCTTCTTCAACCTGCTCAAGCGTGAACGGATCAGGCGCAGGACCCACCCGACGCGCGAAGAAGCGAGGCAGGACGTGTTCGATTATATCGAGATGTGCTATAACCCGAAGCGCAAGCATGCGAGAAATGGGATGCTGTCACCCGCCGAGTTCGAACGGCAGCAGATGATGAGACGCGAAGGCGTCTAAGAAACTCGGTGCTAT
>NZ_JBEFZE010000083.1:0-1442 GCF_042762395.1 Pseudogemmobacter sonorensis | reverse complement strand
CCTTCTCTAATCGGCGTGGTGAGGTCAAGCACTTTCGAGCTTTCAGCTTGCGCGGCGTTTAACGCATTGGTTAGACTTCACATTTTTCTTTTTGGAGTCGTGCAGGAAGACTGACGTGGTTCAATCTCCGGGACATCCTGATAGCCTGGCGGGAGATCGGATAGCGAACGCGGCGAACTCACATCATCCTCGCCCGCAAGGGACGCCTTTCCGCCGTCAGGCGGAATCTTATGCAACGCCAAGAGTGCGTTGCGGATCGTCGTCACCCGTTATGCGGCCGACGTAATTTCCACTTTGCTGCGTTCGACGTCCTTTCGCGGCCCGCGCTTCTCTCCGGGATCGGTCGCTAGACCCTCCCACCATGGGATCAGAAGAACGATGCGGTCCAATCTTCGGGGCATCCTGATCGCGTATCCCGCAACCGGAATAGGGCAACGCCCGAACTCACATCATCCATCGTCCGCGAGGGACGTCTTCCGCCGCTAGGCGGAACTCTAGTTTCCCCCAAGGGATCAGGCGTTTACGGGAGCGGCATTGCGCGTCCAGTGGAACTCGGTCCCATCAACCCATATCCGATGCAGGATCACCGCCAGCCGGCGCGCGACTGCAACGATGGCTTTCCTCCCGCTGCTTCGTTTGGCGACATTCATGCCCCATGCTTTCAGCCATGACCATTTCGTGACCCGCGACAACAGGACCTGCGCGGCCTCGAACAGGAGCGTGCGCATCATCGCATCGCCGCATAGCGAGATCCGACCTATTCGGCGGCTCTCTCCCGATTGATTGAGCACCGGCGTCAAGCCCAGCACCGCCCCCACAGCGCGCGAGTTTCGGAAGCGCGCCGGGATGTCGATTGTCGAGGCATAGGCCAATGCCACGATGGCACCGACGCCGGGCACCGACATCAGCCGCCGGCAAACGGGGTCGGCTTTCGCAACCTGGCGAACCTTGCGGTCCAGCTTCCCAAATTCATCGCGCAGGCTCTGCCGTGCGGCGAGCAGTGGTTCGAGTATTTCGCCCAGCTCCGGCATGCCTTCAATGAGTTCCCGGATACGCTCCTCGTATTTGCCGGCACCTACAGCGCCGACCTTGAGGCCGAAGTTGCGCAACAGTCCACGAATGTCGTTCTCGATTGCGATCACCTTGCCCTGCAAGAGCGTTCGGGCCGTCAGGAGGGCGCGGCGCTTCTGGCTCGTCAGCGTCTTCACATGCACCGGCCGGAACAAATTCACGCGCATCATCTGCGCGATGCCACGAGCGTCATTGCGGTCGCTCTTGTTCGGTTGCGCCTTGAGAAAGGCTTTCGTATGCCGCGTCTCGATGCAGATCACCGGCAGACCCGCCTTGGCCAATCCATCGAACAGCCACTGCGACATCGGGCCTGCTTCAAGCCCGACGCGCTCAAGTGGCACCTGAAGACCATGCAGAAGGCCAACGAGATC
>NZ_JBEFZE010000082.1:0-1496 GCF_042762395.1 Pseudogemmobacter sonorensis | reverse complement strand
CGAACCTCAAAGCCTGACGCCTCCCAAGTCTCGCGGGCAACGCCAAGCATGGCGCTCTTTCCCGTCCCGGCATAGCCGACCACGATCCCAAGATCGCTCCCGTCCGTGACATGCGCCAGCGCCTCGGCCTGTTCGCCCGACAGGACCAGACCGCGCTCTCCGGCTCGCGCCAAAGCCGCCTCTCTGTCCCTGTCGCTGACCTCGTGCCGCTCCGTCTCGGCCATTAATTCCGCCGCGCGATGGAGCCGCTGTTCGGTCTCGATCATGTCGCGGGTGGTGAACCGATCCTCGCCGCGTCCGTCCTGCCCGAGTTCGACCAGATCGGGCGCGTTGCGCATCGCGCCCATCACCGCGTTATACTGGTCGATGCCGTCGCTGTGCCGGTGCGCGAACATCGCCATGTTCCGGCGCGTGAAGGTCGATTGCTGCTGCGTGATCGCGTCCAGCGCCACGGAAGGATCGGCGATGATCCGGTCGCCATTGTTGCGGGCAATCTCGCGATGCAGTTCCGCGCGATCCGCTACGTCCAGCCCTTCTCCCTCGATCCGCTGCGCAGGCGCGCCGATCTGGCTTTGCGGCTCAAGCCCGATCCCCTGCGCCTCAAGGCTGCGATGGTCGACGCGGGCGTCTATGTCGAGCTCGGCCAGCCGCTCGTTGACATGCTCGGCCCAGCGTTCACGCCAGCGTTCGACCATCTCGGTGCGGTTCCACTCCCGCACCTTTTTGCCGAACCCGTCTTCATCGACTTCGCGCATGGTGAGCATGACATGGGCATGGGGCTTGGGCATCCCGTCCTCGCCGATGTCCCAATGCACATTGAGGTCCGCGATCATGCCCTGATCGACAAACTCGGCCTGCACGAAATCGCGGGCAAGCTCGATGCCCTGCGCCTGCGTCATCTCGCGCGGAATGGCGAATTCCACCTCGCGGGCAAGCTGGGCGTCCTTGCGCACCTCGAACGCCTCGACATCGTTCCAGAGCCGTTCGCGGTCGCCAAGATGCTCGGGCGCGCCATCCGGCAGCATGACCTCGGAATGGACGACGCCGCGCTTGGCGGAAAAGTCCTGCACACGGTCGATACGCTCGTCGCGCATCCGCGAAGCCGAGCGGTAGGCCACGGACGCCACCGCGCTGCTTCCGGCCTTGCGGCCAATGACCTTGACGTGAAGATGATAGATCGCCATCGCGATCAAGAATTGGCACGGCCAAGCGCACGTCGGAACGACGTATAAGCGCGCCCTCCCTCGAAAAAATCTCGGGATGGACCGGGCCGTGCCACACCGTCCCGGCAACAATACTGCGTTCAGCAACCTGCGCAACTATCCTTACCGCATCATTAACTTGAGGCCGGGAAAGGACACGACGATGCGCAAACCACGGGACTATGATGCGGAACTGAAGGCGCTGGAAGACAAGGCGCGGGAACTGAAAGCCCGCAAGGTGCAACAGCTTGGCGAACTGGTAATCGCCACCGGCGCGGACAGCCTCACCGCCGA
>NZ_JBEFZE010000081.1:0-1539 GCF_042762395.1 Pseudogemmobacter sonorensis | reverse complement strand
GCCCGGCCATATCTTCGCGCTCATCTTCACCAGCGCCCTGATCGTCTTGGCCTGGCACATGTCCGACGCCTACGCCCGGGGGCTGCATGCCGCGAGACAGGCGCCGATTTCGGAGGAAGTCAGATGATCGAGGTCACGAAGATCGAGGGAGGCACGGTAGTCGCCACTGCCCCGGACGCGATGGTGTCAGTGATCGAACGCGTCATGCTCGACCCATCGATCGACATCGAGAAGATGGAGCGCATCCTCGCCATGAAAGAGCGCATGGATGCGCAGCATGCCCGTGTGTCCTTCGCGTCCGCCCTAGCCGCCGCCCGGGCGGAAATCCCGCCTATCGTCAAGGATGCCACGGTGGATTTCACCAGCGCCAAGGGCCGGACGCATTACAGGCATGAGACGCTGGCCGGGATCGCCAAGGTGATCGATCCGATCCTGCCTCGCTATGGGTTGTCCTATCGGTTCCGCACCGAGCAGGGAAATGGCGGCGTTTTGGTCACCTGCATCATCGCACATGCCGCAGGACACAGCGAGGAAACGGCCCTCGTCGCCCCCCCTGACGCTTCTGGCAGCAAGAATGGCTATCAGGCCATCGGCTCCGCCGTGACCTACCTGCAACGATACACGCTCAAGGCGGCGCTCGGGCTCTCTGCCGAGGCTGACGATGATGCGCAGGGGGCATCTCCGCGGGTGGAACAGCGCCGCGCAGATCCGCCCGAGGACTTTGAGTGCGATGTGCAGGCTGCCATTCGTGACATCGAGCGCGAGACACAAATGGACAGCCTCGCGGCAATGTTCACCGACCTCTACCGGCGTCAGCGCCGCGTGGCCGATGATCCACGCGTGATCGCGGCCAAAGACGCTGCCAAGGCCCGGATCAACTCTGAGCCCAAAACCGGCGAAATCCTCGACGACGCATTCGGATATTGAAGGGACGCGACATGAACGACATGAGCCCTGCGGGGATAGGCCACAACGGCGGGCCAGACCTGATCGACGAAGTGCTGCGCGAATTCGACCCCGCGATTCAGGAGGCAACCAACTGGCTTGACGGCGCGAAGGTCGAAAGCCTCGACCAAATGAACGCCGTCGATGCGCTGGCGAAGCAGATCCGTGCGGCCCGGTCAGCGGTGGACAAGGCTCGCGACGAAGTCACCAAGCCGTTGCACGACGCCTGGAAGGCCGAGGTCGCGCGCTGGAAGCCGACGCAGGACGATCTCGACCGCATGCAGAAGGGTCTGGCAAAGATTGTCAGCGACTTCAAGGCTGCCGAGAAGGCCAAGCGCGAGGCGGCGGAGGCAGAAGCCAAGCGCATTTCCGACGAGAAAGCCCGTGCCGCGCGCGAAGCTGCCCTGCATGTCGATGAGGGGGATATCGAGAGCGTCCGCGCCGCCGATGCTGCGAAGCGTGAAGCTGAGATTGCAGCCGCCCAGACCCGCAAGGTCGCCGCGCAGGCGAAGGCGGTCAAAGGCCTGCGCACCGTCACGAAATGGTCCTACGAGACAGACCCTGCCACCGATCCGCGCGGCGCCCGGCGCCCGG
>NZ_JBEFZE010000080.1:0-1539 GCF_042762395.1 Pseudogemmobacter sonorensis | reverse complement strand
GCCCGGCCATATCTTCGCGCTCATCTTCACCAGCGCCCTGATCGTCTTGGCCTGGCACATGTCCGACGCCTACGCCCGGGGGCTGCATGCCGCGAGACAGGCGCCGATTTCGGAGGAAGTCAGATGACCGAGGTCACGAAGATCGAGGGAGGCACGGTAGTCGCCACTGCCCCGGACGCGATGGTGTCAGTGATCGAACGCGTCATGCTCGACCCATCGGTCGATATCGAGAAGATGGAGCGCATCCTCGCCATGAAAGAGCGCATGGATGCGCAGCATGCCCGTGTGTCCTTCGCGTCCGCCCTAGCCGCCGCCCGGGCGGAAATCCCGCCAATCGTCAAGGATGCGACGGTGGATTTTACCAGCGCCAAGGGCCGGACACACTACAAGCACGAGACGCTTTCCGGCATCGCGAAGGTCATCGACCCGATCCTGTCGAAGCACGGCCTGTCGTATCGGTTTCGCACCGAGCAGGGAAACGGCGGTGTCAGGGTCACCTGCATCATTGCCCACGCAGCCGGGCACAGCGAGGAGACATCCCTCGCGTGCGCACCCGATGGATCAGGCAGCAAGAACGCGTTCCAGGCAGTCGGAAGCGCCGTGACCTACCTTCAGCGCTATACGCTCAAGGCCGCGCTCGGCCTGTCCGCCGAGGTGGACGACGATGCACAGAGCGCCGCACCGTGGCCAGACCAGCGCCGCGACATTCCGCCCGAGGATTTCGAGCGCGACGTGCAGGACGCCATCCGCGCCATCGAGCGCGAGACCCAGATGGATAGCCTCGCAGCGATGTTCGCGGACCTCTACCGGCGCCAACGCCGTGTCGCGGATGACCGTCGCGTGATCGCTGCCAAGGACGCGGCCAAAGCCCGGATCAGCGCCACGCCGAAGACTGGCGAGATCCTCGACGACGAAATCGGATATTGAAAGGACACAATGTGAACGACATGACCCCGGTCGGCATCGGCCATAACAACCCACCCGATCCCATTGAGGACGCGCTCGCCGGGTTCGACGCCGCCATTCAGGAGGCACAGAACTGGCTCGACGGATCCAAGGTCGAGAACCTCGACCAGATGAACGCCGTCGATGCGCTGGCAAAGCAGATCCGCGCCGCCCGGTCGGCCGTGGACAAGGCCCGTGACGACGCCACCAAGCCGCTTCACGACGCGTGGAAAGCCGAGGTCGCGCGCTGGAAGCCGACGCAGGACGATCTGGACCGGATCCAAAAGGGCCTTGCCAAGATCGTCAGCGACTTCAAGGCTGCCGAGAAGGCCAAGCGCGAAGCGGCGGAGGCAGAAGCCAAGCGCATTTCCGACGAGAAAGCCCGGGCCGCGCGCGAAGCTGCCCTGCATGTCGATGAGGGGGATATCGAAAGCGTCCGCGCTGCTGATGCGGCCAAGCGCGAGGCCGAGATTGCAGCCGCCCAGACCCGCAAGGTCGCCGCGCAGGCGAAGGCGGTCAAAGGCCTGCGCACCGTCACGAAATGGTCCTACGAGACAGACCCTGCCACCGATCCGCGCGGCGCCCGGCGCCCGG
>NZ_JBEFZE010000079.1:0-1648 GCF_042762395.1 Pseudogemmobacter sonorensis | reverse complement strand
GTGCCTGTCAAGCGGGTGATTGACTACAACGTTAAGGTCCGGGTGAAATCTGACGGGTCTGGCGTTGACCTTGCGAATGTGAAGATGTCGATGAACCCGTTCGACGAGATCGCGGTTGAAGAGGCGATCCGCCTGAAGGAGAAGGGGCTCGCGAGCGAGATCGTCGTGGTCTCGATCGGGGTGAAGCAGGCGCAGGAGACGTTGCGCAACGCGCTTGCCATGGGGGCGGACCGGGCGATCCTGATCGAGGCGGCGAGCGACGTGCACAACGACATCGAGCCGCTGGCGGTCGCCAAGCTTCTGGCCGCGGTGGTCAGGGACGAGGCCCCCGGCCTCGTGCTCGCGGGCAAGCAGGCCATCGACAACGACATGAACGCCACCGGCCAGATGCTGGCCGCGCTTCTGGGCTGGGGGCAGGCGACCTTCGCCTCCGAGGTCGTGATCGAGGGCGACACCGCCCGCGTCACGCGCGAGGTGGACGGCGGGCTCCAGACCATCGGCGTCAAGCTTCCGGCCATCGTGACGGTGGACCTGCGGCTGAACGAGCCGCGCTACGCCAGCCTGCCCAACATCATGAAGGCCAAGAAAAAGCCGCTGGAGGAAAAGACCGCCGCCGATTACGGCGTCGATGTCTCGCCCCGGCTGACCGTGGTCAAGACCGCCGAGCCCGCGGGCCGCAAGGCCGGGGTCAAGGTGGCCTCGGTCGACGAGCTGATCGCGAAACTGAAAGACGAAGCGGGGGTGATCTGATGGCTGTTCTCCTGATTGCCGATGTGAACGGCGGCCAGCTTGCCAGTGATTCGGTTGCGAAAGCGCTAACGGCGGTGACCGGCCTGGGCGAGGTGCATGTGCTTGTCGCGGGCCCCGAGGCGGCGGCGCAGGCGGCGGCGCAGCTTTCGGGCGTGGCCAAGGTCCTGCTGGCGGGCGACGCGGCCTATGCCCATGGCCTGGCCGAGCCGCTCTCGGCGCTGGTGGTGGGGCTGGCCGGAACCTACAGCCATATCGCGGCCCCGGCGACGGCGGCGGGCAAGAACCTGGCGCCGCGGGTGGCGGCCTTGCTGGATGTGATGGTGATCTCGGACGTGACGGCGGTCGTCGATGCCGAGACCTTCGAGCGGCCGATCTACGCCGGGAATGCGATCCAGACGGTGAAGTCCGCCGATCCGGTGAAGGTGTTCACGGTGCGGACGGCGGCCTTCACGGCGGCGGCGGGCGGCGGCGCGGCCCCGGTCGAGCCGGTCTCGGCCGCGGCGTCCGAGGGGCTTTCGCACTGGATCGAGGACCGCGTGGCCGGGTCCGACCGGCCGGAGCTGACCTCGGCGAGGATCGTGGTCTCGGGCGGGCGCGGCCTGGGGTCGAAGGAGAACTTCGCGGTGATCGAGGCGCTGGCCGACAAGCTGGGCGCCGCCGTGGGCGCCAGCCGCGCGGCGGTCGATTCGGGCTTCGCGCCGAACGACTGGCAGGTCGGCCAGACCGGCAAGGTGGTGGCCCCGCAGCTTTATGTCGCCGTGGGCATCTCGGGCGCGATCCAGCATCTGGCCGGGATGAAGGACGCCAAGGTCATCGTCGCCATCAACAAGGACGAAGAAGCCCCAATCTTCCAGGTCGCAGATTACGGCATCGTCGGGGATCTTTTCAATATCGTCCC
>NZ_JBEFZE010000078.1:0-1710 GCF_042762395.1 Pseudogemmobacter sonorensis | reverse complement strand
CCGCGCCAGTTCCGCCACCGGCAGATCCGCCCCGCCTTGCGCCGCCATCTCCAGCGCCAGCCGCAGGTCCTTGCGCATCAGCCCCGAGGAAAAGCCCGAATCGAAGCCGCCCGAGAGCACCCAGTTCGGGAAATGCACCTCGGACAGCATGCTGCGCCCCGAGGCGGCATTGATCACCCGCAGCGCATCGCCCGCGCCGACGCCCGCCGCCTCGGCCAGGCGCAGCCCCTCGGCCGTGGTCAGCATGTGGCAGGCCACCAGCATGTTGTTGACGAGCTTCGTCACATTGCCCGCGCCCGAGGGGCCGACATGCAGGACCTTGGCCCCGAGCGCGTTCAACTGCGCGCGCGCGGCGGCGAAATCGGCCTCGTCGCCGCCGATCATGAAGGACAGATTGCCGGTGGCGGCCCCCGCCGGGCCGCCCGAGACCGGCGCGTCCAGAAAGCCGTGGCCGCGCGCCGCCAGATCGGCGGCGATCCGGCGGCTGACCCCGGGCTCCGAGGTCGAGGTGTCGATCACCACCCGCCGCGACAGGTCGCTGTCCAGCAGCCCCGAGGCCTGGATCGCCGCCAGGACATGCTGCGCCGCGGGCAGCGAGAACACCACGATCCCGGCCGCCCGGAACACGTCGAGCGCGCTGTCGGCCAGTGCGATCCCGGCCCGGGCGGCCTCGGCCCGCCGCGCCGCGTCCAGATCGAAGCCGGTCACGGCAAAGCCCCTGGCCAGAAGCGTCCTGGCCATCGGCAGCCCCATCGCCCCCAGCCCGATCACGCCGGTCGTGGTCGCGGGGGTCCTTTCCGAAGGGGTCCCGGCCGCGGGCGCCCCTTCCGCAGAGGCCCTTTCCGCATCGGCGGGCGCCGTGCCGGATCCCGACCCTACCCCCGACCCCGACCCCGGAGTGCCGTCCTGAATATCCTGCGTCATGCCATGGTCCCTGTGGATCTGCGGATGCCTTCGCGCGCCTCTCTCGGGGGGTGGGGGGCCGTCCGGCCTCCGCCGCCGCCCTGCCAGCCGCCCCGCCTGTGCCCCGCCTCTGTGCGCGCCCCAGATTTCCCGCGCCCGGCGTTTCCCGCAAGCGGTGGGTTCGCGAAGCCCGCGTTGCCCAGCGGGCAACACCCGCCCCTCAGCCCCGAAAGGCGATCATCCGATCCGACAGAAACCCCGCAACCGCATTGACCGAACGCGGCAACCTGCGCCGCGCCCGGACGCTGACATGCGCCGACGCCATGTGCAGCAGCGGCGCGTCGATCTCGCGGATCACCAGATCCCCCCGCGCCTCCTGGATCGCCGCGGAAAAACGCGGCAGAAAGGTCAACCCAAGACCCGCCGTGACATAGCGAAGCAGAAGACCGATGGAATCCGTCTCGACAACAGGTCGAAGAATGAGCCCCCGGTCCGCGGCCGCGCGCCCGAGCAGGCGGTGGATCGCATGGCTGCCGTTCAATATGGCGAAGGGCTGGTCCAGCACATCGGCCAGATCCAGCACCCCGCCCCCCGCCAGCGCCGAGGACGGCGGCAGGATCGCGCAAAGCGGCTGGCGCGCCATGGCCAGGCTGCGGGTGCCCGGAAGCAGGATCGGGTCGTAGGCGATGGCGATATCCACCTGCCCAGAGGCGACAAGGCGCTGCAACGCCTCGGACCCGGCCTGCCGGATGTCGAAGCGAAGGCCGGGAAAGCTGCGCATCAGCGGGGGAAAGCCGTTCTGCATCA
>NZ_JBEFZE010000077.1:0-1715 GCF_042762395.1 Pseudogemmobacter sonorensis | reverse complement strand
GTAAGCGGTGTGCCGATCACACGTTTGCGGCTTATTTCCAGGGGAGCAGTTCTTGGATCTGGCTTTGTTTGTGGCCGTTGAGATGGGGCTGAGCGTGGTTGTCAGCCAGGCGTGCGGATCGATAGCGTTCATCTTGCAGGTCTCGATCAGCGCGGCGATGACGGCCCAGTTTTCGGCACCGGCGTCATGGCCTGCGAAGAGGGTATTCTTGCGGTTGGGTGCGATGGTGCGGATATTGCGTTCGACAGTGTTGTTGTCGATCTCGACGCGTCCATCGGTCAGGAAGCGGCCAAGACCGAGACGGTATTTGGCGATGTAAGCGAGCGCTTCGCCCAAGGGTGACTTTGCCGATGCGCGGGCGCGGTGGTGGGTCGGCCAATCGTCGATGCGGACGAGGATCGGGGCGGAGCGTTCTTGCCGGGCGGAGCGGTCTTGTCGGGCAGCCAATCGCGTTGCGGGATCGCTGCCGCGAATCTCGGCCTCGATGGCATAGAGATCGCGGATGAGGGCCACGCCCTCCTCGGCAATCGGCGCGGAACCGGTGCCGGTGATCTCGATCAGCTTGCGGCAGGCGTGGGCCCAGCAATATGCCAACTGGATGCCCGGACCGGGCTGGCGCGATCAGCCGGTTGTATCCGGCATAGCCATCGACCTGAAGGATGCCGCCAAATCCCTGCAATATCCGTTCGGCATGTTGCCCGCCCCGACCGGGCGCATAGGCCACGCCTGGTGGCGCCGCGCCACCCCAAGGGCGGTCATCGCGGGCGAGCGCCCAGAAGTATCCTGTCCTGGTCTTTCTGGCCCCCGGATCGAGAACCGGGGCACGTGTCTCGTCCATGAACAGCTTGGTGGATCGCTTCAGATCCACCATCAGCGCATCGTGGACGGGGCGGAGTTCAAAGGCGGCACGACCGACCCAATCGGCAAGGGTGGAGCGGTCGAGCTCGACGCCCTGGCGGCTGTAGATCTGGGCCTGACGGTATAGCGGCAGGTGATCGGCATACTTGCATACCAGCACATGCGCGACCGAGGCTTCGGTCGGCATGCCGCCGGGGATCAGCCGTGCCGGGGCCGGAGCCTGCGTCACGCCGTCAGTGCAGGATCGGCAGGCGTATTTGGGGCGACGGGTAACGATCACGCGGAACTGGGCCGGGACGATGTCGAGCCGCTCCGACACATCTTCCCCGATGCAGTGCAAACAGCCGCCACAGGCGCAGGTCAGGCTGGAAGGCTCGATCACCTCCTCGATGCGCGGCAGGTGCGCGGGCAATGATCCGCGATTGGCGGCACGCGGCTTGACCGGGCGTTTGGCAGCGCGGTTCCCGAATGCAATCTCCGGGCCGGTCGCGGCAGGACCGACAGGACGCGGAGCATCATCTGCAGGCCCGAGCATCGGGGCCGCAAACTCGACCAGATCCTCCGGCGCGGGCAAAACCAGCCGCCCTTTGCGCGCCAGCGTCCGCCACGATGAGATACGATTTGTCGGCAGGCCATGCCGCCGAGCAACATTGTTGACCGTGGCACCCGGCACCAGCGCCTCCGCCACAATCCGCGCCTTCACCTCGTCTGGCCAACTCCGGTTCTGCCGACCGGACCCGCCGACCGTGAGAACCTCCAATGTAGTCTCCATGGAGAGGCTCCATAACCCAACAACAATGGAATCCATTGATCCCATTAGGAACTGCGCTGGAAGATGGGAGCGGCACACCGATTAC
>NZ_JBEFZE010000076.1:0-1720 GCF_042762395.1 Pseudogemmobacter sonorensis | reverse complement strand
GCGAACGCCATTCTTTTGGTTCTGCGTTGGTGAGTTTTATTCTGGTGAGTAGCTGAAGGTCATGGTTGGTGTTTGCGAGGTTTCGACCCAGACGCTTTTGGTGACCGAATATGCGGCCAGCGCCTCGCGTCCCGAGGAGCGGCCGTAGCCGGATTTTCCGAAGCCCCCGAAGGGCGACATGACGTTGATCGTCTTGTAGGAATTGATCCAGAACGTGCCCGCGCGCACCCTTGCCGCCACGCGATGCGCGCGGCCGACGTCCTGCGTCCAGACCGCGCCCGCAAGGCCGTAGGGCGTGGCATTGGCCAGCGCGACGGCCTCTTCCTCGCTGTCGAAGGCGGTCACGCCGACGACCGGGCCGAAGACCTCCTCGGTGGCGATCTCCATCCCGGGGCGGATGCCGTCGATGACGGTGGGCGCGTAGAAATAGCCGTCGCTGTCGGCCAGATGCGCGGGTTTCGCCCCGCCCGTCACCAGCCGCCCGCCCTGCTCCAGCGCGGTCCTCACCATGCCCTGGATCTTTTCATACTGGCGCAGGTTGTTGATCGGCCCCATCAGCGCCGCGCGGTCCATCGGCGCGCCGACCGGGATGGTCGCGGTGGCGCGGCCGTAGAGATCGACGAATCGCTCGTGGATCGCGCGATGGACCAGGATGCGCGAGCCCGCGACGCAGCTTTGCCCCGCCCCGCCGAAGATCGCCGCCTGCGCGCCGGGAATGGCGCGGTGGATATCGGCGTCGTCGAAGATGATATTGGCCGATTTCCCGCCCAGTTCCAGGATGCAGGGCACGAGGTTGCGCGCCGCCGCCCCGGCGATCCGCGCCCCCGCGAGGGCCGAGCCGACGAAGACCACCAGCCGGGTGCCGGGATGTTCGATCGCCCCCTGCCCCGCCGTGGGCCCGGCGCCTGCGATCACGTTCACAAGCCCCTTCGGCGCGCCCGCAAGCTCGACCAGCCGCGCCACCACCAGCGTCGAATGCGGCGACAGTTCCGAGGGCTTGATCACCACCGCATTGCCCGCGCAGATCGCGGGCGCCACCTGCCAGCCGCAGGTGAACAGGGGCGCGTTCCAGGGCGTGATCTGAACCACGGTGCCATAGGGTTCGGGCCGGGTGTAGTTCAGATGGCTGGTCGGGACCGGGATCACCTCGCCATGCAGCTTGTCGGCCCAGCCCGCGTAATATTCGAACATCTCGGCGATGCGCACCGCCTCGCCCGCGATGTCGCGGATCAGGCGGCCCGCGGAAAGCGCCTCAAGCTCGGCCAGAAGCGGCGCCTTCTCGCGCACCAGGCGCGCCACGTTCCACAGGATGCGGCCCCGCTCCGAGGCGGTCTTGCCCCACCATTCGGCCTGGGCGCGGGCCGCCGCCTCATGCGCGGCCGCAATCACCGCCGGACCCGCATCGGCATAGCTTTCGGTCTTCTCGCCCGTGGCGGGGTCGTGAAGCTGGATCGCCGCGCCGTCGCCCGCCATCGCCTCGCCCGCGACCAGGCTTGCGACATGGGGAAAGCCCAGCAGTTCCCGCATCAGTTCGGCGATCCGGGGGGCGGCGTTGGATGGGGGGATCTGGGGCATCGGATCAGGGCTTTCCTTGGAATTTCGATCGCGGGGGGTGATCAAAGGGGTTTTGGTCGCAGAGATTTCGATCCCAGGGCCGGGTCGCCCAGCCGGGTGAAATCCTCGGCATCCGGGACGCCCGAGACCTCGGGCGACCACAGGC
>NZ_JBEFZE010000075.1:0-1967 GCF_042762395.1 Pseudogemmobacter sonorensis | reverse complement strand
CTCTTGAACCAGGTGCCGATGGTCGTGTTCAACTCCTGCCAGCGCCGGTCGAGTTCCTGCGCCTTCTCGATCAACTCCCGATCCATGACGATGCCAAGCTCACGCGCCCGGTCGATGGTGCGGGAAATCCCGGCCTCGCCCTGGTCGAGCAACTGGACGAACTGCTCGCCCCCGGTGCCGCCGAACAGCTCGTCCGCGATGCGGATCTGCGCCGCGCGGTCCAGCCCTTCCAGCCGCCCGATGATTTCCAGCATCAGGGCCGAGGGGTCCTTCAGCTTCTTGCCAAGGTCAGCGGCCGAATAGCCGAGGCGCTTGAAGGCCTCCGACGCCGAGCCGCCCCCGGTCACGATGAACTCGTCGGCGCGCAGCGACAGTTCCTTGAAGCCGTCCACCAGGGCGTCGATGCCGATGCGGTTCTGCTCGGCCACGAACTTCCATTCCTGAAAGGCTTCCAGCCCGAGGCCCGAACGCTTGGCCTCGTCGCCCAGGGCCGCGATGGATTTCACCGTGTCGTTGATGTTGCTGTTGAGCCCGGCAAGGGCGGTCGCGACGATCCCGCCCGCGAATCCCGTGGCGAAGGCCTTGGCGAAACTGACCGCGCTCGAACTCGCCTTTTGCATTGCAGCGCTAACGCTGCCCGTGGCTTTGTTCACGTCCCGCTCGAATGACTTCGTTCTGCCTCCGGCCTTTTTCAGGCCGGTCTCAAATGCAGCAGCATCGAGCCCCATATTAACGCGCAAACTGCCGATTACTGCGCCTGCCATTTGTGGCTCCATTGCAATAGGCCGCCCCGAAGGACGGCCCTGGTTTTGGTGTGTTGCGGGGTGGTGTTCAGGCTTCAAATGAGGCCAGATCATCCAGCGCGGTCGTGATTGCAGTCTCGTGCTGCGCGAAGGAAAAAGTGCCCTCGGCATCCTCCAAGATCCACGCCAGCTTGGCAGTGATACCCGCAAGCGTTGCGGCTGGCGTTTCGCAGATCAGGGATTCCAGCTTCGACTTGCGCTCCCAGTGGATACTGGACGCCTCGGTTTCATCACCGTCCGGTGTCAGGTTGTCAGCGTATCCCTTCCGTGCCTTCCGCCATTCTGTCAGCCATCCGCCGTGAGGATCAGCGACCTCCGCCTCCACCGGCAACGCGCCCGCAGCGAGGGCGGCGAAACCGGCAACGGGTGCGGCGGTCAGAAGGTGGCGGCGTTCAATCTTGCTCACAGCATCCCCTCCCGGTTGAAGATCTGCGCAAGCCGGGCCATGCCCTTCGGCGTGATCATAAGCGTGATGCTGACGCGCTGGTCACCGTCCTTCCCGGTGTATTCGCCCAGCTTGTGGTCGAGGTATCCGCAGTTGCGCTTGTCCACATAGGCTTGCAGCGGTCCCTGCCCGTTCTGGCGGAAGGCCCAGCGATTCAATTGCAGCCATCGGATCAACTTGTGTTCGGCCACACCAAGCACCTTCGCCGCCGGGCGAACCGACAGAGCGCCTTCAATCGCGTCCAGCCGGTCGAACGCCTCGGCCTTCGGGGCCAGCGCCACCACCCTCGCCTCCGCTACCTGCGTCCGCTGCGCATAGCTGGTCAGCAACGGCACAAGCTGGCTCGGGTCGTTCAGGTCGATGGTCGCGGCTTGGCGCTCGGCCCGCAGGCGCCCCTCCATCGCATTGAAGGCGGCGATGTATTTCTCCTTCCAGACCGCCGCTTCGCGCCCGGTGAAGCCCATGACGAGGAAGCTGAACCCATCACGGGTCATACCATATTCGGTCCGCTTCTCGCCCTTGGCATCCAGATACTCGACGGGCGCAAAATTGCGCCGGTTGAAATCCTCGCTGCATTCGAGGTTGCGGATGGCGCGAAGCACGTCCTTGTGCATCTTGCCGAAGTTGTGCGCGACCTCACGGCTCGAAGCCATCAGCGCACCGTCACGCTGCACGATCTCGATGCCATTGAAATCCGCAGGGTTTGCGGGCATATTCAT
>NZ_JBEFZE010000074.1:0-2339 GCF_042762395.1 Pseudogemmobacter sonorensis | reverse complement strand
CCGAAACGCTCGCGTCGGCAACGCAATCTTGGCGGCTACCGATCTCGCTACGCGCGTCAGCGGATGCGCGCACAGTATTCTCAACGTCATTTTCCGTCTGCATATCAGCCTCCTACCGTAGGGTCTGAATGAAATCGAAGGCGATACCCTCGCTCACCGCCGGGTCGGACGATGGCCAGCGGATCGTGTCGGGCAGGATCACCGCCTTGCAGGATGGCCGGATCAGCGTGACGGTCGCGCCCGTCACCCAGCCCGGGCGAATGTGCGGCACCACATCGAACAGGGGCGTAGTGCCAGCACCCGAGGCCACCACAGTCAGGCTGCGCACACGATGGAGCGCATAGCGCGTGGGGTTGGATCCATAGGCAAAGGCCAGCATCTCGCCACGCGCAAGGGTGTAGCCCGCAGGCAGGCCGGACAGGCTGATCTGGCGATTGTTGCCTGCCACGGCCTGCAACACCGGAGAGGCCCCGGCGATGATAGCCCCGGTCGGGTCGTAGGCAGGCGCCCAGATCGGCATAGCATGGACCATGAAAGGATCACCGGCCCGGTCCAGATCCTCAAGCACCGCCTGCACGGCGGAAATGCTGCGATGATACCCCGCCGCCAGCGTGACCGTGCCGCGCCAGAGGCTGGCGCCGATCACCGCCGAAAGCACCTCGCCCCCGGCCGTGCGGCTGTGCTGCCGCGCCCCGGGCAAGTGGAAAGACACCTTCGAAATTTTGAGCCCCGAGAAGAATTCGGCCAGCGGAAGCGGATCCATCAGCGATACCTCGGGTTGCGGTTGATCTGCCCGAGGCGATCAGGGAGCGCGCGGTCAAAGGACTGGAGCCCCGCCGAGACCCCCTGCTGCACTAGGCCGATGATGTGCTGATCACCGCTCGCCCCCTCGACGTTGACCGTGATCGCCATGGATCCGCCGGTCGCTGAGGCGCCGCGCGTGTGGTCGATCACGCTCTCGCGGGGATGCATCATGGCGAGGAAGCCCCCCTTGCCATCCAGACCGCCCGTGCGTGGCGCGCTTCCGGTATAGCCCCCGCCATCGAAGGACAAAAGACCGCCGACAAAGCCGGTGAACCCGCCACCACCACCAAGGCCGAGAAGCGATGAAAGGCCCTTGCTCATCTGCGCCTTGGCGATTTCCATCAGCAGGTCTGCCACCGCCTGTTTGGCGGATTTCGACCCGTCGAGGATGGAGCCGAACATGTCGGTCAGGGCATCGCGCCCGCGCTCGCTCGCCTCCTCGATCTGCCGAATCCGATCCGCCGCCGCCTCGGCTTCAAGCCCTGCCGTGGCATAGGCGCGCGCCTGCGCCTCGATCTCGGCCGTCAGTTCGGGCGTGATGACAAGGCCCTGCCGCTGCGCCGCCATCAGAAGCTCGGCCCGCTTGCGGGCGTAATCCATCATCCCGGCATGCTCGCCCCCGGCCTCGGCCGCCACGAGGAGCGCCGCCGCCTCGGCCTCAAGCAACGCGATCTGGCGTTGCGTGGCCTCGATCATCGCTGCGTATTCGTCCCGGGTGCGACCGCCGCCCTTGCCGGAAGATCGGCCGCCCGGATCCACGAGTTCATGCGTCATGGCTGGCGCCGGGCGCGGGCGCGGGCTGGTCGCCACGAAGGTGTCGGGATCGGGAGGAAGCAGGCCCACATCGCTGGAGGAAAGAGGGGTGCCAGTATTTTGCGGGAGGAAAGCAGGGATCGCCGCCCGTGCTTCCTGTCCCTTCTGGGCGACAAATCCCAGCATCGCGGCCAGACGGCCAAGGCCAGCCAGCACCGCGCCGAAGCCTATGCCGTCGATTTGGCCGACGCTCTCGGTCGCCGTCCGGGCATCCCCGATGACCTTGATCAGCATCCTGTGGAATTCATCGGCCTCGATGAAGCCGTTTTCGAGCTGGAAAGCGAGCGCACTCATATTCTCTGCCGCGCGCATGATCTCGGCTGACAGTTCGGGATTTTTCTTGGCTGCCACCTCGGCCACGCCGCGAAGAGATTCCGCCATCGCCTCGACGAAAGGAATCGCGTCAAGCATTGCCTCGGAAATGTCGGTCAGGATCTCCTTCTGCTCCTCGGAGAGGCGTTTCCCATCGGCGATGCGCTCGTAAACCTCATTGCCGAAGATGGCTCGCGCGCGGCCTTCATCAGCGAGGATTTCATCAAGCTCGGCGCGCATCCCGACCAGCCGCTGCACCGCGTCGGCCGCGCCTACGGCAAATCTCTTGAACCAGGTGCCGATGGTCGTGTTCAACTCCTGCCAGCGCCGGTCGAGTTCCTGCGCCTTCTCGATCAACTCCCGATCCATGACGATGCCAAGCTCACGCGCCCGGTCGATGGTGCGGGAAA
>NZ_JBEFZE010000073.1:0-2366 GCF_042762395.1 Pseudogemmobacter sonorensis | reverse complement strand
CCGAAACGCTCGCGTCGGCAACGCAATCTTGGCGGCTACCGATCTCGCTACGCGCGTCAGCGGATGCGCGCACAGTATTCTCAACGTCATTTTCCGTCTGCATATCAGCCTCCTACCGTAGGGTCTGGATGAAATCGAAAGAGATGCCCTCGCTGATCAGCGGGGCCGAGTTGGGCCAGCGGATCGAGCCGGGCAAGATCACCGCCTTGCATGCGGGCCGGATCAGCGTGACGGCCGTGCCCGTCGCCCAGCCCGGGCGAATGTGCGGCACCACATCGAACAGGCCGGTGGTGCCTGCCTGCGATGCCGCAACGCTGAGGCTGCGCACGCGATGAAGGGCATAGCGCACCGGCCCGGTGCCATAGGTGAAGGCCAGCATCTCGCCCTGCGCGAGCCTGTAGCCAGGCGGGAGACCCGACAACGCGCAGCGGTGGTTATCACCTGCAACGGATGAAAGGACCGGGGTGTATCCGTTGAGGATCGATCCTGTCGGGTCATAGGCAGGTGCCCAGACCGGCATTGCATGGGCGAGGAACGGATCCCCGGCCCGGTCCAGATCCTCAAGCACCGCCTGCACGGCGGAAATGCTGCGATGATACCCCGCCGCCAGTGTGACTGTGCCGCGCCAGAGGCTGGCGCCGATCACCGCCGACAGCACCTCGCCCCCGGCCGTGCGGCTGTGCTGTCTGACCCCGGGCAGGTGGAAAGACACCTTCGAGATTTTGAGCCCCGAGAAGAATTCGGCCAGGGTAAGCGGGTCAGCCATCAGCGATACCTCGGGTTGCGGTTGATCTGCCCGAGGCGATCAGGGAGCGCGCGGTCAAAGGACTGGAGCCCCGCCGAGACCCCCTGCTGCACTAGGCCGATGATGTGCTGATCGCCGCTGGCGCCCTCGACGTTGACCGTGATCGCCATGGCACCACCGCCACCGACGGTCTGCCCGCGCGTGTGGTCGATCACGCTCTCGCGGGGATGCATTATGGCGAGGAAGCCCCCCTTGCCATCCAGACCGCCCGTGCGTGGCGCGCTTCCGGTATAGCCCCCGCCATCGAAGGACAAAAGACCGCCGACAAAGCCGGTGAACCCGCCACCACCACCAAGGCCGAGAAGCGATGAAAGGCCCTTGCTCATCTGCGCCTTGGCGATTTCCATCAGCAGGTCTGCCACCGCCTGTTTGGCGGATTTCGACCCGTCGAGGATGGAGCCGAACATGTCGGTCAGGGCATCGCGCCCGCGCTCGCTCGCCTCCTCGATCTGCCGAATCCGATCCGCCGCCGCCTCGGCTTCAAGCCCTGCCGTGGCATAGGCGCGCGCCTGCGCCTCGATCTCGGCCGTCAGTTCGGGCGTGATGACAAGGCCCTGCCGCTGCGCCGCCATCAGAAGCTCGGCCCGCTTGCGGGCGTAATCCATCATCCCGGCGTGTTCGCCCCCGGCCTCGGCCGCCACGAGGAGCGCCGCCGCCTCGGCCTCAAGCAGCGCGATCTGGCGTTGCGTGGCCTCGATCATCGCTGCGTATTCGTCCCGGGTGCGACCGCCGCCCCTGCCGGAAGATCGGCCGCCCGGATCCACAAGTTCATGCGTCATGGCTGGCGCCGGGCGCGGGCGCGGGCTGGTCGCCACGAAGGTGTTCGGATCGGGAGGAAGCAGGCCCCCATCGCTGGAGGAAAGCGGGGTGCCAGTATTTTGCCCGGCAGAAACCTCCATCCCGGCCGCCGCGCTGATCCACTGGAACAGCGATTTCGCCAGCCCGACAACCTCACCGATCTTTCCCCCGAGCGCATCAATCTGCGATATCGCCGCCGTGAAACTCACCTGATCGGTGCGGTCCAACTCATCGAAAGCCCCCCTCGCGCCGGTCTGGATCTCTCCCAGCCTCATTGCGAAATCCTGTGCCCCGATTTCGTTCGCATGGAACTGGTTGACCAGTTCGTGCATGTCGTTCCCGGCCTGCGCCAGCACGGCCCATAGCTCGTCCTTGCCCAGAAGGTTGGCCTGGTCCGCCGCCGCAAGAAGTTGCATCGCCATCGCGCGGGCGTTCTCGGCCAGATCGCCATAGGCTGCGTCGAGATCCCGGATGCTGTCGGCGTTTTCGTTCACGGCCTGCTGGTTTGCCTTGAGCTTTTCATACGCCTCATCGCCGAAGATCACCCGGGCCCGGCCCTCGTCGCCAAGCAGGCTGTCCAGTTCCGTGCGCATGCCAGTCAGAACCTGCACCGCATCGGCGGCACCCACGGCGAAGCTCTTGAACCAGGTGCCGATGGTCGTGTTCAACTCCTGCCAGCGCCGGTCGAGTTCCTGCGCCTTCTCGATCAACTCCCGATCCATGACGATGCCAAGCTCACGCGCCCGGTCGATGGTGCGGGAAA
>NZ_JBEFZE010000072.1:0-2535 GCF_042762395.1 Pseudogemmobacter sonorensis | reverse complement strand
TTGGACTTCGTATCCGATCAACTGACGGATGGTCGTCGTTTCCGGATCATGACCGTGGTGGACGACTGCACGCGGGAATGTCTGGCCCTGATCGCCGACACGTCGTTGTCAGGCGCAAGGGTGGCACTTCCAGCATAAATCCATCACCATCTCTGTTTGAGAAGATCAGGCACGGACGCGGCGGTCGTTCAAGGTCGCCCGTTTCCTTTGATGGGATAATGCAGCAGCAGCCGACATGATTGCCGATCTGAATGTGCATTGGGATGTTGGCGAGGACGGGATGCCGAAATCCCATGCCCATGTCATGCTCACCATGCGCCAAGTCGATGAGGACGGGTTTGGCCCGAAGGTGCGGGATTGGATCCGGACGGAGATGGTCGAGCGCTGGCGGGAATACCTCGCGGGGAAGGGCCCCTTCACGATCCCTGCCGATCTTGCTCGTGCGACACTCCTGCATGACGAGCACAGGCATGATTGGGCACTTTGGCTGATCGCGGCCGGCGCTCCCGACGTGAATGCCACGACTGGCCCGGTGTTCGTGGATGGTGCAGGAGCCATCGAGTCCGCAAGGGCCGATCATGGCCTGGCGCTTGTGCGGCGCTCGATGGTGGAACGGGAACTGGCCGAGGGGCGATTGGTCTCACCCTTCCAGCATGGCCTTACAAGCGATTTGGCCTATTATCTGGCCTATCCGCCGGGCGCTCTCGATCACGCGCATGTCGCCGTATTCCGCAACTGGCTGCTGGATGAGGCGGCGGTATGAGCGAAGGGTGGGATTTCTCATAAAGCAGCAAAAGGGTTACCCTCACCGGCCGCAAGCCCGCCCTGGGAACCTCATTCCATGATGGAAGCGGGACCGTAGAACCATCCTATTTACCGCCGATTCTACACTATAGCCATACTGCACCTAACTAGCTGTTGTAAAATGATAAATCTTTGCTCTGTCTGGTCTCTGCAATCGTCAGAAACAGCCAGCAGGAGGCAGCGCGACCATGCGCCAACCAGACCGTATTATCCGCATGAAAACCGTTCAGTCCCGCATCGGCCTGTCCCGGTCCACCAGCTATCACAAGATCGCCGAAGGCACCTTCCCGGCACAACTGAAGATCAGCGCCAACGGCGCGGGGTGGCATGAATCCGACATCAATCGCTGGGTGGCAAACCCTGCCGGATGGAGGGCGCGCAGCGAGTTCGATTTCGATGACTTCTGACGGCGGGGGCGATGACCGGAAACAGAGACCGGCGAACGACAACCGCCCGCCCGATGGACAGGATGCCGGGCAAGGGGTCGATGTGTCCGAGCGGCTTGATGCGGTGGTGCTGACCATCGTCCGCCTGATTGGCAGGCGGATGGCCCGCGAGGACTTCGAGAAAGCCATGCGCGCCGCCAACGACAATGACGCACCATCGGAAGAAGGATGACCATGACGCCTCGCGCGCGCTTACATCAACGCTAGATATTGTATCTACACTGTTGACACCAATCGCACGACATACTATCGTATCTACATCATAGATACAGGAGACGTGGTCATGCAAGTGAACATCAAGAAATGGGGCAACAGCGCGTCGGTTCGGATTCCGCATTCGGTGATGACTGCCGCCAACCTGCATGTCGATCAGGCGGTGGAGGTGCGCGAGGAAGATGGCCGGGTTGTCATCGAACCCGTCCAGAGCCTTTCCTATGATCTGGACAAGCTATTGGCCGGGATGACGCCCGACACTTTCCATGACGAGGTGGATTTCGGCGCTCCGGTCGGCAAGGAAGTCTGGTGATGGCCGCATGGGTGCCTGACAGCGGCGACATCGTGTGGGTCAACTTCGATCCACAGGCCGGGCACGAGCAGGCAGGCCATCGCCCCGCTCTGGTGCTGTCGCCCGCCCGCTACAACGGGATGCGGGGTATGATGTTGTGCTGCCCGCTGACGACGAAGCTCAAAGGTTACCCCTTTGAAGTCGTTATCAGCCAGAACCCGCCAAGCGCCATTCTGGCCGATCAGATCAAGAACCTCGATTGGCGCGCTCGCAAGGCAAGGCACAAAGGCACGGTAACCGCCGTGGTGCTGGCCGATGTTCGCGCCAAGCTCAAGGCATTGCTTCAAATCTAGGGAAGCCGCCATGCTTCGCATCGCCCTTTACGCCCGCTATTCCTCCGAGAACCAGCGTGACGCTTCCATCGAGGATCAGTTGCGCCAGTGCCGCGAGCGCGCGGAACGCGAGGGCTGGACCGTGGTGGAGACCTATTCCGAACGCGCCATATCGGGATCGTCCATGATCCGGGCGGGCATTCAGGCGTTGCTTGCCGATGCGCAAGCCGGGCGCTTCGACATCGTATTGTCCGAGGCGCTGGACCGCATCAGCCGCGTGATGCTCAGTTCGCGGGCTATCTCGGCGATATGCAGCGCGGTTGCGCCGCCACCGACTACCAGCAGGTTTTAATAGCCCCATGTTTTTTGGCCGCCTTTTTTGCTAATTTTGAGGCAAGGAGGCCATGATGGGCACAGGCTTTTTCAGCGACGACTTCAAGCGTGACGC
>NZ_JBEFZE010000071.1:0-2550 GCF_042762395.1 Pseudogemmobacter sonorensis | reverse complement strand
GCTGTTCGGCGTAGGCTGGGGCATCGCCGGCTTCTGCCCGGGCGGCGCGATCCCGGCGCTTGGGCTGATGCGGCCGGAGGCCGCGATCTTCGTGGCCGCCATGCTGGGGGGCATCCTGCTGGCCCGGTTCCTGCGCGGCAGGATGGAGGCGCGGCATGTGGCCGTTCCGTAGCAACTGTATCTTTCAGGCCGCCGCAGAGGTCCACTTTTGACGGTTCTTGCATAGCGCGTTTGCGATAGTGACCAGCTTTCTGGCGACCGCGGTGATGATGACCTTGTGCGGTTTTCCGGCCTTGCGGAGGCGATCTGCGAAGGATTTCAGGCTCGGGTTGTGACGTGCCGCGACCAGGGCCGCCTGGAGCATGACGTGCCGCAGGGCGCGACGCCCACCGGCGATGGCCCGTTTTCCGCGAAGAGTTCCGCTGTCGTGCGCGACCGGGGCCAATCCGGTAAGTGCGGCAGCCTCTTCGCCGGTGATGGCGCCGATCTCGGGCATTTCTGCGACCAGCATTGAACTCGCAACCGGGCCGATCCCTGGGACAGAGCGGAGAAGAGCGGCGGTCTCCGACAGGTGTTCATCGCTCGCGATGGCCAGGTTGATGCGGTTTTCCAATTCTTTGACCAAGCTGTCGATCCGTTGCTTCAACTCGGTGTCGACGTCCTCGAACATCGTGGCGGTGCCGAGCTTCTGATGCGCACGGACTTGGGCCAGCAGCCGTTTGCGCATCTCGACCAGTTGCGCTCTTTTGGTCGTCAATGCTCTGAGAAGGCGTATCTTTTTCGCAGGAAGACTGCGACCTGCTTCGGGCCGGAAGGCGAAGAAGCGGGCGATGAGTTCGGCATCGATCCGATCGGTCTTGGCGCGTGTGCCGCGGCTTTGCGCAAACGCCTTCACCTGAGCCGGGGGCACTTGGCGGGCGGCAACACCTTCTGTCTCAAGAACCGTCCAGAGCTGCCATTCCTGCCCGCCAGTCGACTCAAAGCAGACGACAGCACCCCGGTCTCGGGCAAGAGCTGCCACTGCAGCATGGCCTGCTGGAGCATTCGGCAATTTGCAGCGATGTCCATCTGGGAGGCAATGAACGTCAAGCCAATCGCCGCTGACATCTATGCCGATAACGCGGCCATGTGATAGATTGTCCATGCTCTCTTCCTTCCGGTGCGCGGTCCTGAACGGCCGCAATCAACTGTCCGAGACGATGAAGAGGGACGGTGCCGACAAGCTAAGAAGCGTGGTCGAGCCACAAGGGTCAGACCTCGCGCACCACCCCGTCACTGTCCCCGGCCAGGGACAGTGACACGCTCAGCTTAGCAGGTGCCAGATACAGAAGGGGCAGGATTCATAGCCAGAAGATAACGGCTGCGGCGAGGGCTATGGCGGAGAGGAAGACGGCCGGGCATCTGTCGTATCGTGTGGCAACACGCCTCCAGTCCTTGAGCCTGCCGAACATGATCTCGATGCGGTTTCGGCGTTTGTAGCGACGTTTGTCATGTTTGACGGGACGGCTCCGTGACTTCCTGCCGGGGATACAGGGCTTTATGCCTTTGTCTTTCAACGCATCTCTGAACCAGTCTGCATCGTGGCCCCGATCTGCCAACAGCCATTCCGCTTTCGGCAGGCTACCGAGGAGAGCGGCAGCACCCGTGTAGTCGCTGATTTGGCCTGCGGTCATGAGAAGCGGATCGGGCGGCCATCGGCATCTGCGACGGCGTGCAGCTTGGTGTTCATGCCACCCTTGGTTCGGCCGATCAGACGCCCCCTCTGGTCGTCGGCCCCCCCTTTTTTGCTCGCAGGCTGGTCGCTGTGCGATGCGCTTTGAGATAGGTCGCGTCGATCATCACCGTCTTCGGAACCGTCGTTTTTGCCGCCAGGCCGTGCATCATGCGGGCGAAGACGCCCCTGTCGCTCCACCGCTTCCATCGTTTGTAGAGGGTCTTCGCAGGACCATATTCCCCTGGGGGCATCGCGTCACCGCAAACCATTGCGATTTATGAAGATTATGCCGCTCAAGACACGGAAATCATCGACGCGGGGACGGCCAGGGCTCTTGGGGAAGAATGGTTCCAGACGCGCCATCTGCACATCCGTCAGCCAGAGTAGATTGCTCATCAGAGGGGCCTCCTAGCGCCTCCTGAACCATGCCAGACACCCACAAATCAATGGGCCCTGACCTTAGCGGTCGGCCGGGCGCCCGACATCCGCGCGCCGGTTGCGCGCCCCCATCTGCCAGACCAGGGGGGCGAGGATCAGCGCCACCGCCGGAAAGATCAGCCAGTTGATGAGCTGCCATCCCGACGCCTGCAAGAGCGCTCCGGCAAAGAACGACGCCGCGGCGACGGTCCCGAAAATGATGAAATCATTGGTGCCCTGCGCCCGGCCGCGTTCCTCGGGCGTATGGGTCGCCGCCACCATCGCCGTTGCGCCGATGAAGCCGAAGTTCCAGCCGATGCCCAGAAGGATCAGCGACACGTAGAAGTGGAAGATGTCCAGCCCCGCAAGCGCGAAGATCGCCGACAGCGCGATGATGACGAGGCCCGATGCCGTCACCC
>NZ_JBEFZE010000070.1:0-2652 GCF_042762395.1 Pseudogemmobacter sonorensis | reverse complement strand
TCACGCGCGGCGGCACGTAGTGCCTTTATGACAATTTCTGTCTGCTCGGCACAGGCTTCGGTCGCTTCCGGTGCCAGATCCATCGCGGGCGCGGGCTTATCCTCCCCTTGTGGCTGTGAGGCGGGGAGAGCGCGGATATCGTCGCAGATCTGCTTGCGCACGGTGCTCGTTTCCGGCTGGAAGATTGCCAGCGCGGCCGCCCGGCTGATCAGATCGCCCTCGGGCGTGGGGGTGGTGCTCATGCTGGATCCTCCATGCTAATCCTCTCCCAAAGCTGCGGCTTCGTGCCGGGGATCCTGCGGACCAGCCCGAGGCCTTCCAGGACGTTGAGACGGGCGCCGATTGTCTTGATGTTCCGGTCCGCCGCCTGTGCGATCTGCTGGGCGGTCATCGGCCCGCGCAGAGCGTCGAGGACGTTGCTGTTTGCCCCTTCCCGGCGGTCGATGTGCACCGGGAACACCTTGTTGGTCTCGCGCCTCGGGCCATTCCCTGCGCGCTTGGCGTCCTCGGCCATGGCGCGGGCAAGGGTGGATTCGTCCATCATCGAGATGGGGCGAGGGTTGGTCATGCCGCCGAGGCGTGGCATCGGGCGGCGGGGGAGCGTCAGGTGGGTCATGCTGACACCCTTTTGCTGAAGCCAGCCACGATCTCAGCGGCCCGTTGGCGCCGATCCTCGATGTCCTGTGGTGACAAAGCATCTCGCCCGGGTTCCGATATGACGGGCCCGAGGCGAACCATTATCTCGGCGGCTCGAAGCCCAGCCGTCTCGAAATGCGCCCGATCCTGAATGTCGCCGGGGAGGGGCTTAGAATGACGACGAGGGTTCTCGCGGCTCATCCACCAACGGCAGGCACTAGCCAGCGCCCAAGCCGGGTAATCCTCGAGCATTTCGCACCAGTCCTCGGCCACGGCCTCAGCGATGCTCGCCTCCTGCTGGGCAACGAAATAGTGGCTGAGAAGCGTCACGACCCGACCGGCGATCCACTTTCCCGGCGCTGGCGTCCCGAGATACGAGATCGCCTCGCGCGTCAGGTTCGCCTCGGCCTCATCGGCGAGCGGCCGCGCGCTGAAAGCCCGCAAGGAGCCCATCATGCGCCGAACCGTTTCCGGGTCTGGGTGCTTGGGAAGGCCTTGCGAACCGACGAGCGTTGCCAAGCCATGTCCGCCATGCTGCATCCCAGTCCTTGAAGGTGGTGCCTCTTGCGAGGTGGTAATCGCGGAAAGCTGCGGCTTGCTCATGGATTTCGTCCTCGGTGAAATTGCGGCTTCTGGCATCGGTGAGGTTTCGGTCGGATGGGGCCCAGTCGGGAGGCAGAGAGACGCCGCGCTTCGATCGCTTGGGAGGCGGATCGTCGATCTCGCGCTCGGGCGCGTTTCCTGAGGAAGCGTCAGCTTCCTCTATTGACGGTTCAATGATGGTTCCTGATGGTTTGGGGGCATCTGCTGCCGGGGTCACCGGCACGAGGTGCCGGGGGGTGGGGCATCTGCTGCCGGGGGGCATTCCCTGCCGGGGGGCATCTGCTGCCGGGGTCGCGCTGACGAAATAGACGTTAGACCCGCCCTGGCCTGCGCCGATCAGGATGCGCAGATACCCCTGAGCTTCGAGGGAACGGATATTGGTTCTCAGCGCCCTTTCACTGAGCCCGGTCCTGCTTGCGAGGCGGCTGATGGACGGGTAGCAGCGCCCGCTGTCGTCGGCATGATCAGCCAGGGCGAGCATGATCAGCCGCTCGGTCGGACCAAGCGTCTCGCTGTCGAAAATAGCCGACATGATCTTGACACTCACGACACCACCCCGCGCAGTTGCATGCCCGTGAGCACCGCAATCGCGGCGTCAGCGTCTTCCACGACGATCACCTGACCCTTCCAGCCGCCGTGCCATTCGATCTGGTCTGGCGTCAGCTTGCGCGCCGAGGGCGGCTTTTCCCCATCCTTCACCTCGATCAGGATGTTGCGGCCACGAAATCCGCATAGAAGGTCCGGGCACCCCTGTCCCACGGCGTGAAGCGGCTGGACCGTTGCCCCGATGGCGCGCAGGGCCGCGACGATCTCCGCTTGATTGCGGTCAGTTGCTGCGGCCCGGCGCATGTCAGGCCATCCCGAGCGCGGTCATATACATGTCGAGGATCGCGTCCTCCTCAGCGCGCTGATCCGCGTCCTTCTTCCGTAGGGCCACGATCTTGCGGATGGCCTTGGTGTCGTAGCCGCGGCCTTTGGCCTCGGCGTAGACCTCCTTCATCTGCTCGGTGATGTCGCGCTTTTCGGATTCGAATTGCTCGATCCGTTCAACGAACTGCCGAAGCTGATCAGCGGTCACGTCGAAGGCCTTGCTCTTGACCGCGCGGTCGGCATCGGTTTCCTTCATCGGGGTCTCGGCATGGTCACGCATCTGGTGCCCCTCTCAGAATTTCGGTGGTCACAGCCCGCAGCCGGGCGGCGATGTCAGAGGTCGAGCGATGCTTGCGCCGGGCTTCCCGAAGGGCCTCGATCAGCCTCTCGCGCTCCGCTTGCAGCGCGGTGGTATCGGGCACGCCACCACGCTTCGGCCTCAGCCATGTGTTCAGCGCACGAGGAAACAGAGCCGCGATCCGGCTGGCCATACGGAGGGCCAAGGTTGATCGAGCAGGGCTTCCCGCAGCGGCCGCATTTGCG
>NZ_JBEFZE010000069.1:0-3116 GCF_042762395.1 Pseudogemmobacter sonorensis | reverse complement strand
GCGTGGGGCATGGGTCATCCCTCCGCCTGGAGCTGGTAATCTTCCGCGCGCTCAAGGCGCTTGCGGCAGGGCGGTATCCAGCCGAACTCGGTCGGCCCCTTGTGATCTGACGTCCAGACGATCCAGCAATAGGCCGTGGCGGTGCTGCCCTTCGGCGCCAACTTGCCCTTGTGCATCACAACGCGCTCGGTGAATTGCAGGACGATGCGCGGCGGGTGCTGGCTGAACAGCCGCTCATAACGCCCCACCCCTTCGAGGAAGGCCGTGCGCACGATCATCGCGGCACCGTGGCGGCTGGTGCGCAGCGCGCGCTCGATGAACTGCTCGGCCAGCCGAAAGGGCGGATTGGTCACCGTCCAGTCCACGGGAGCCGGATCAGGGCCGAACAGGTAATCCTGCACCGGAAAACCCGCGCCGTAGTTGTGAATGTCCGACGCCTCGACGCTTGCGAAGAACTCGCGCAGCGGGCGCACCATGTGGCCGCGATTGGCCGCAGGCTCGCGGCAGGTGTCGCTATCGGTGTGGAGCCACCAGAGAACGCCTTGCAGGTGGTCAAAAAGCGCGCGGGTTGCCCACGGCGGCGTTGGGAAATCATCGAGGCTGTCGTGCGGTTCTGCCCGGCGCTGCATGACGGCGGTGCTGGTGTTCTGCGCCATCACGCCGCCCTCCCTTTTTTCCGGGGCCGCTCTTGTGGGGAGGGGGGGGAGGACACAGGTTGCGGGGGATGATTCCGGTCCAGCCATTCGCGGGCTTCATCAGGTGACATGCTTTCAGATTCGCCTGAGATCTTGGCCTGCGCCTTGGATGCGATGATGAGCAAGGCAAGGATGACGCCAACCCACTCAAGGGAGGCGCTATCAGCGAACCAACCAAGCGACCACAGGCCGACGATTACCGCCGCCGACCCGAAATCCCGAGACCACGATTCACGGGCAGTCTCGTGAATGAGGATTATCTTGGGGCTGCTCATGCCGCATCCCCTTGAACGGTGGGGGTAATCTCCCCACTTGCTGCCCCATGATCCCCAGAACGCCCCGCCATGTAGGCGCGCAGACGGTCGGCCACCTTCATGGTCGGGCTGGACTTGCCGTCCTTCCAATCCTGCCATTGGCCCCACTTGGCATTGAGTGCATCCCGCAGCAGCTTCTGCGGGCTGATGCCCTCAGCCGCGCAGTAAGCTTCGACTTCTGAAATGAGCTGTTCCATGGGGCGCACTATGGGGGAGTTCCCCCATTATGGCAAGGGGAAGATCCCCATCGCAGGCAACTTTCGCATGGGGTATTTTCCCCCAATGTCGAAGAGAAAGCCGATCACACGCGAGGCGATGGAAAGGCTGGACGCTTTTGTCCGTGGCCTTCGAATTATCACGGACACGGAGCGGGTCGATTGGAAGCCCCTCTCCGAAGCCGCAGGGATGAGCGAGACAGGCGTTAAAGATCTGTTTCGGAACCAGTCATCGCCGAAAGTTGTCAATGCCATCGCCCTAGCAAAAGCCGTTGGGCGTAGCGTTGACGATGTGATCCGTATTGGCGAGGCGTGGGATATCAACGCGGCCCCAGCGCGCGCCACCGTCGCCGTGGCGGGCAAAGTAGGGGCTGGGGCGCATGTCGATCTGGTCGATGCCTATGCCAAGGGCGGCGGACTATACTCGGTCGCCTGCCCGCCGCAGCTTTCGCCCCACGGGATCGTCGCGGTCGAGGTCGAGGGTGACAGCATGGTTCCCCTCTATGCCCCCGGCACGGTCCTTTTCTACAGCCGCGACGTGATCGGCGTGCCGACCGAGGCAATCGGTCAGGTCTGCGTCTGCGAGGATGAAAACGGCAAGGCTTGGGTCAAGCACATCAAGACAGGGATGCAGGAAGGCACGTTCAGCCTGATCTCGGTGAACCCCGAGGCCGAGAACATGCACGGCGTCCGGCTGAAATGGGCCGCCAAGGTGCGCTTTCACCTGGCGCCGGAGATGGTGGAGAGGGTGGAGTAGCTCCGCTCCTCTGATGAGCTTGTGCGGACGGACGCAACTGCACGCTCGGCTTCAATCCAAGGAGATAGATGAGTGCCTGCGTACACCGGACCAAATGCTATTCCGGTCATAGTCCATCATGAGATCGACGGGCCACTGGAAAGCGATTACTTTGAGGCCCTCGGGCGCTTCATATTTGCCTTCTCTTCCGCCGAGAGAGATCTTGGCGATGCGCTGCGCCAGTTTATCGCAAAGCGCAGTGGCGGCGAACATTCCAGTGAGATAGTTAATATCTGCACCAAGGGAGCGCCGATCAAGCCGCTAATGGATATGGCGGAATCCGTGTGGCATCGCTTATGCGCGCCAAACGATGATGCGTGTAACGCGCTTTCTCGCGCTCGCGCACAATTTACTCTGGTTCAGGAGCTGCGCAATGTGTTGGCGCACGAGCCTTTATATCCGGACCATTTCACTGAGGAGCCGCAGGCGGCGGCCTTTAAGTATATCACAGATAAGAAATCTACCTCTGGGAAAATGATCAGGGTCACACTCAGTGACTTGCGGGCCGCAGCAGAAGATGCCGGGGATGCCGCATACTTATACTCATGCATTTTAACAGATTCTTCAGCTACGCTATCGGTCGAAATGCAGAAGCCATGGCAATATACAAAATCCGAAGCAACTCGCGCTCGTCCCCAGAGCCCTCCCCGTAAGGCGAAGTAGAGACCCATTCTCCACATGATTCACAGCGTGGCCAATGCATAGCGTCTGCGGCACGTAGAACCTCAGCGCCAGCCTCTACCATTTCCTCCGTTGGTTCGCGAGGCAGATCAACCAACTTGGCCCCCCCCATCCCGCCCTCACCGGCGGGCTTTTTGCTGTCCGCCAGCGGGAGTGCTGGCAAGATCTGAATCGCATCGGTCGAGGCTGATGTAAACAGAAAATGGGGGAGTTCCCCCAGAATGATATTGACATGGGGATTTTCCCCCATTACCTTCATCCCATCAGAGCAGCGCCGAAGCCTCGGTCGAGAGCCTGCCGAAACCCTGATGGAGATGAACGCCGATGGCGAAGTACAAGCTCACATCCGAAACCAAGCTGTGGTTTGGCCGCACGCTCTACCGCATCGAGGCGCTGATTTCGTTCGGATCGGTCA
>NZ_JBEFZE010000068.1:0-3449 GCF_042762395.1 Pseudogemmobacter sonorensis | reverse complement strand
CCGCAGGGGGGGGGCGGGCGCGCGGGCCTCGGCCATGGCCGCCGCCAGCAGGGGCTGGATGGCCTCGGCCCCCGGGCCGGAAAGGTCGAACAGCCGGGGCAGCCGCGCGGGCCAGTCGCGAAGATCGCGCGCGCGGCTCTCGCCAAGCGCATGGAAGGCCGCCAGCCGCCGCCCCGCCGGGCCGGGATCGTCGCCCTCGGCCCGAAGGCACCAGTGATCGCGCAATTCGGCCTCGGTCGGTGCCGCCCGCCCGGCCGGGACCGGCAGGGCCACCACGGCGCGCAGGGCCAGGCGGCGGCGCCAGAGCCGCGCGGGCGCGGCCTCGGAGCAGGCCATGGGATGCAGCCAAGCCAGCGCCGCCCCGGCGGCGAAGCCGGGGGGATGCGCCTCGGGCTCTCGGCCCAGCCAGGCGGGCAGGTCCGGGCCCGGCGGCGCAAGATCCTCCGGCCGGTCCGGTGGCGGATCGGCGGCCAGATCGGAAAGCGGATCGAGCGGGGTCTGCGACATGGAACCGGGTTAGCACAGCCGCGCGCCCACCGCCAATCGCGGCCTAGAGCGGCCGCACGAGCCCGGCCTCTTCCAGCGCGGCCAGAAGCCGGGCGGTGTCTTGCAGGATGCGGTCGGGGGCGACATCGGGGAAAGCCTCGGCCAGCACCTCGGCCAGATCTGCGGCGCTGCCGGGGGTTTCCAGCATCTGCCACAGCAGATGGCCGATCGGATTCAGCTCCCACAGCATCGCCTCGCCCGGCCGCCACAAGAAGGCCGCGCCGCCGTGGCGCCGCAACCGCGCCTGGGGCGCGCGGCGGAACGGATGGTCCGCCGGAACCGCCCGGGCGAAGGGCTCGGCCGGGGCGGGGGGCAGGGCGGGGGCTGGGGCGAAATCCGCGGGCGGGCGGCCGCCCTCGGCGAAAAGCCCGGTGATCAGCGCCGCCGCCTCGTCCAGATCGGAATAGACCAGCCGCAGGCAGGTGGCCTCGGCCGTCAGCGCCCGCACCCGCTCGAACGCCTCGGCCCCGCTGTCGAAGCCGGTCAGGGTCTGCCGCAAGAGCGCGGAAAGCGCCTCGGCCGGGTCGAGCGCATGCAACCGCGCCGGAGCGCCCGCGCGCCGGTCGAGGAAAAGGATCGATCCCAGCCCGGCCCGGGTGCCATGCGGGGCCTGTCCCGCAAGCCGCACATAGCCGTAGCGGTCGTCCGAAAGGATCATCGAATCGCGCGCCAGCGCCCGAAGCCGGGCCGAGGCGGCAGGGACCGGCAGACGCAGCCGGGGCGCGATGCCAAGCGCGATGCCCTCGCCCGCGCCTTCGCCCTGATCTCGGGCCACCACCGGCAGCACGTCGTCGCAGAAAAGCGCCACGCCCGGCTCGGCGCCGAGACGGGTGACCAGGGTGCTTTTGCCCGCCCGCGTCCGCCCGGTCAGCAGCACGAGCCGCCCGCCGATGCGCAGGGCCCCGCAATGCAGGCCGATGGCGTCGGGATGGCTTTCGGCCCAGTTCTGCGACAGATCGGCGACCAAGGCGCAAACCGCGCTGGCCAGCGGCAGGTTCGCGCTTGGCCGGTCGAGATAGCGCGATTGCAGGTGATAGCGCGCGCCGCCCGCGCCTTGGCGGGCCGAGACGGCGGCCAGGACCGCGTCGTCGCCCGGATCGGCGGGGCGGGACGCCGGAATCCAGCCCGCCAGGCAATCGCCGAGCGCGGCGCGCAAGGCCGGGTCCGGGGTCATCACGATCCGCCCGGAGAGGCCCGGGAAATGCAGCGCCACCAGATCGGGCGGGGCGGCTTTCCTTCTGGAACGGGTCCTATGCATCCGGGCGGATCCTTCTTCTGTCATCGGGGTCCGGGCGGACCTGCCTTAGCGGAACATCCGCCGCAACCATTCGGGCGTGGTGCCGTTGCCCTGCCCGCGGCCCGCGCGCGCCGGACGGCTGTTGCGCGAGGGACGGCTGTTCCGCCCTGGACGGCTGTTGCGCGAGGGCGCGCTGTTGCGCGAGGGGCCGCTCGACCGGCTCGGGCCCGAATTGCCCCCGCGCGAATTGCCACCCGAATTGCCACCCGAATTTCCGCTGGCGCGCGCCGCGTCGAATCCGGCCAGCGTCGGCACCGCATAGGCGGCGCCCGCCGCCAGCCCCAGCCGCACCAGCATCCGGCGGCGCGAGATCATGTCAGAGGCGGAATTGCTCATCGGTTCGTCCTTTCCTGAGTTGCGCCCGGCCGTTCCGACCGTGCTGCCAGAAGAACGGGCGGGCGGGCGGCCTTATTCCCCGCTAAGGTGAAAATAAGCGGGATTTTCCGCTGCATCAGATGCAAGGCACTGATTCGACACGGAAATAACGCCATGCCCGAAGGTTTCGTCAAAACCCGCCTCACCCAGATCGCGGGCGCAGGCGATCAGCCTTTCGGTATGTTCCTCTCGCGTAAGCTCGGGGCGGCGGGCGATCTCGACCGCAAGCACCGCCGTCACGAAGGGCGCGGCATAGGACGTGCCCGAGCGCAGCCGCCCGCCCGAGATCGAAGCCGCCGTCCAAAGATTCACCCCCGGCGCTGCGAAGGTCACATAGGGGCCGCGATTGGCCTGGCGCCAGGCCCTGTCCCTGGCGTCGATCGCGGTCACGGCGATCACCTCGGGCCAGGCGGCGGGATAGGCGGGTGCCGCCCCCGGACCACCGTTCCCCGCCGCCGCGACCAGCCCGACCCCGGCCGCCGCCGCGCGCTGCACCAGCGCCTGCAGCACCGGATTCTCGGGCCCGGAAAACGACATGTTGATGACCGAGACCTGCCGGTCCAGCAGAAGGTCGATCCCGCGCGCAATGGCGAAGGCATCGGCGCTTTCCTGTCCGGCGCTGCGGTGGAAGGCCTCGACCGCGTGCAGCTCGGCCAATGGCAGAAGGCCGGGCGTGCGGCTGTCCAGCCGCCCGATCAGCAGGGCCGCGACGGCGGTGCCGTGCTGGCGCCCGGCCGCCTCACGCGCGCCCGCCCCCGTGCCGGTCTCGGTGCCAGTCTCGAAGGGATGCAGGTGCAGGCGCTGGCCCGCCAGCGCCTCGTGTGCCGGGTTGATCCCGGTGTCGATCATGCCGATCCGGGGCGCCATGGCGCTTGGCCAGCCCGACCAGCCGATCATCTCTTGCGCGGCGCAACTGCCGTCGGGGCACAGGAAATCCTCGGGGGTGTAAAGCGTGTTCAGCCCGGCCGGGGCGCCGGGAAAGCGCGCGCCCAGATCGGCCAGGGCCTGCGCCGCATCCGCGCCCGGCGGCAAGGCGAGCCGATAGAGATGGCCCTGCGACAGCGCGCTGTCCTGCAAGACCGGATAGCCCGCCGCCGCCAGCACATCGGTCGGCACCGCCAGCGGCAGCAAGAGCACCAGCTCGGGCCGCACGGGCGGCGGGGGGGTCGGCCGAGGCGCGGGACGGTTCGGCGCCTCGCGGGCGGGCCGCGCCGGGGCCGAGGGCCGCGAC
>NZ_JBEFZE010000067.1:0-3934 GCF_042762395.1 Pseudogemmobacter sonorensis | reverse complement strand
AACCTCGCCGAGGCGGATATGACAAAGCCCCCGCATGGTGCGAGGGCTGGTGTCGGGTCCAGGTCGGATACGGTGGTTGCGGGGGCCTGCGGCCACTGGCGTCATAAGTCCTGTTCGCCCCTGTTCCGGCTGGGCGGCGGCGATACCGAGGATGCCCATCAACTCGCCGCGTAGTTCGGCATGCACCTCGCCCCGCTTCTCGCCGGGCGTGACAATGATCTCGCCGATCAACGAGCGCAGCGCCTCGGCCGCCTCGCGACCGCCATCGGGATCACGCAGGGCCTCGGCGAAGCGCGCGACGTTGCGGCTGTAGTTCGCCGCTACATTCGGGTGAACATCCGGCACATCGGCGGGGGCTTCGGCCATGCGGGCGGCGATCTCGGCCTTCTGGCGCTCCAACTCGTCCATCCGGGCCTTCATCGACGGCTGATACATGCCGTCCTCGATGGCCGCGATGATCCCGGCGATGGCGCGTTCGATCTTCGCCAGGGCGCGGCGGTCGGTGTCCTGCTGCGCCCGGCGCTGCTGGTTCAGGCGGTTGGTTTCCTCGACATAGGCGCTAACGGCTTCCCGCACCGCCTCGGCCGAGACCAGCCGCTCCTGCAATCCGGTCAGCACCCGCGCTTCCAGCTTCCCGCGAAGAATGGTGCGGTTGTTGGTGCAGGTGCCGCGCCGGTGATGATTGAGGCAGCCCAGCCGGTCGGAGAGGATGATGCCGATCTTCCCGCCGCAGCAGCCACAAGTCATCAGCCCTGAAAGGAGAGAAACCGGCCGGTTTGCCAGATGCAGGCGCTTCGCCCTGCCCTCGCGCGTATTGGCCGGGTTCGGACCAAAGATTTCCGCGATCTGCTTCTGGCGTTCGCGCACTGCATTCCAGAGCACATCGTCCACGATCCGCAGATGCGGAACTTCGGTCCTGATCCATGCGGTTTCCGGGTTCGGGCGCGAGACGCGCTTGCCGGTAGATGGGTCCTTGACGAAGCGGAGCCGGTTCCAGACCAGAACACCCGCGTAAAGCTCGTTGTTGACGATCCCGGTGCCGCGATTGCGATGGCCCCGGATGCTGGTGTCGCCCCATGCACGGCCCAGAGGACCGGGGATTCCGTCCCTGTTCAGGCCAACTGCGATGGCCTTGGGGCTTTTGCCGAATGCGAACTCGCGGAAGATGCGGCGGACGACCTCTGCCTCCTCGGGCACGATCTCGCGGTCGCCCCGGATCGGCTCGCCGTTGGCGTCCAGCTTCTTCACCACCTTGTAGCCATAGCAAAGCCCGCCGCCCGCCTTGCCCTTCTCCACCCTGCCCCGAAGGCCCCGGTGGGTCTTCATCGCAAGGTCTTTGAGGAACAAGGCGTTCATCGTGCCTTTCAGCCCGACATGCAGTTCCGTGACTTCGCCTTCGGCCAGCGTGACGATGGTGACGCCCGCGAATTTCAGATGCTTGAACAGTGTCGCCACATCCGCCTGATCGCGGCTGATCCGGTCCAGCGCCTCGGCCAGCAGGATGTTGAACTCGCCATGTTGCGCATCGCGCATGAGCCGCTGGATGCCGGGACGCAGGATCGTGCTGGCCCCGGATATGGCCGCGTCCTCATAGGAACCGACGATCTGCCACCGCTCGCGCCCCGCATGTTCCCGGCAAAGCCGGAACTGGTCCTCAATGGACGCCTCGTTCTGCTTGTCATCGGAATAGCGGGCATAGAGGGCGGAGCGGGTCATAACGGTCTCCTGTGGATCAGGTGATGCAGATTTCCCTACAGAGTATAGGGTTCGCGAACTCCCGGATCGCCGGGGGGAAAGTCCTTGGTGTTGCGGGTGACAAGCAGACGACCGGCAGTCTGTGCCGTTGCCCAGATCACCGCATCCGGCAGTTTGATACGATGCGCGCGCCGCAATTCCACCGCGCGGCTGGCAATCCCATCATCCAGCGCGATGACCTCGAAGCCGTCAAGGAAAAGCCGCGTCGGCTCGACCAGATCGGCGCTCGCCCCGACCATCACCTCCATCCATGTGATGATGCTGATGGCCCGGCTCTCGAAGCGTTCGATCTCCTCGCGCGCCTGCGGGATACCGTTCAGGTGGTCGATCAGGATATTGGTGTCGAACAGCGCACCTACCATTCGCTGCGTGCCTTCTCCTGATAGGCCAGACCATCGACCTTGCCTTTGCCCCAGAGGCCGAAGCCGTCTTCGACCTGCTCGCGGTGGTGGCGGTCGAGATAATCGTCTATCGCGGCCCGGATCAGCGCCGCACGGGACTGCCGCACCCGCCTGGCAAGATGATCCAGAGCTTCGACCTGCGCATCGTTCATATCGACAAGGGCTCGCATCGCATCCTCCATTGATATGTAATGCCCATATCATATAATTCAACATAATGGAAGGGAAAAGGCCAGTTCGGCGCTGCATGGAGCGATGATGATGCACTCATTCACTGTCATCGCCATCCCCCGTGTTCCCGGCGTTCGGCGATCTGTTATCGTTGGCCGCGCGCATGGCATTTGCGTAATCCTCGCGGGCCATGCGCCTGCCGATCAGGCGGGCGATGGTCAGCACCACCGCGTCCATCTGCTCAGACGCGCCGACTTCATGCCCGGCATCCCGTCTATCGGGCGGGCGGTTGTCGTTCGCCGGCCTCTCTCGGCCGGGACGTTTCCCATCACCGGCCATAATCTACCTCTGCCTCTGGTCTCCACCCGACCGGATCGGCGATCCAGCGGTTGATATCGGATTCATGCCAGCCCGCGCCGTTGGTGCTGATCTTCAGGCGGGGCGGGAACGTGCCCTCGGCGATCTTGCGATAGATAGTGGACCGGGACAGCCCGGTGCGGGCGAGAACGGTTTTCATGCGGATGATGCGGTCTGGTTGGCGCATGGTTCTGCTGCCTCCTTCTGGTCGTTTCTGGCGATTGCAGAGACCAGACAGGACAGTGATTTATCATTGCGCAACTGATACTTAGCCTGCGTAGGGCCATAGCGTAGAAACGGCGGCAAATGGGACGGTTCAACGTGCTACAATCCGATGCCCCGGCCTCTGCCAAGGCCGTGACTGAGGGCGAGTTGTCGGCCAAGCCTCATCCCTGAGTCGAAATCCATGCCGATGCCGAGTTGCTTCTTGCGGCCTTCGAGCAGGGATTCCATCTGCGGATCGCGTTCGAGGCTCATCGCCATGTTGCCCATCTCTGCCCGCGCTGACCTGTAGCCGGAATAGTTGCCCGCTGCATATTCCCGTTCCCCGGTCTGCCTGAGTTCCCGGAATCGTTCGACAAAGCGGTCTGCTCGCATATCGGGGTTCCTGCGCATCTCGGTTTCCATGCGAATGGCGCGCTTGACGGGCGCGGTGCGGTCGGGGTCGCCCGATGCCGCCTCCGTGGCGAATTCAGGATTCCGCTTGTAAACGGCTTCGGCATCACGCGCCCCGTCTGGCCGCAGCTCGTTGAAGGCGGTGCGGGCCTCGTGCAGGTCCTGCACCTGCTCGGGCGTTTCTGTCCGGCCCTGATCCTGAACCTTGAAGATCGCGTCCACCACACGGGCATGACGGATGAACGCCTGCTCCCTGCGCATGCGGTGCAGGAGTTCCTCCGGTTCGATCCCGGTCTCCTGCGCAACCTTCTCGACATCCCGCCGCACCTCCTGCCGCGCCACCTCTCTTTCCGGCCCTGGCGCGAGTGCAGGTTCGCCGGGCGCGCGCAGGCTGTCGATGAAGCCGTCCAGAGCCTCCCGCACGCGCTCCGGCATCAGCCTGCGCATGATCTGGGCGACGCGGGCACGGAAGCTGATGCCGCGCCGCTCGGCATAGTCCTGCGCCGGGTCGATCTGCTGGTCGTAATCGGACGCCATGTCCTTGGCCCGGTCACGCGACAGGGTGTTGATGAGCTTGCCCTGACTGGCGAAGTCATCGCGGCCAAAATGCAGGTCCATGCCGTCACGGTGGCGCG
>NZ_JBEFZE010000066.1:0-4904 GCF_042762395.1 Pseudogemmobacter sonorensis | reverse complement strand
GCTGTTCGGCGTAGGCTGGGGCATCGCCGGCTTCTGCCCGGGCGGCGCGATCCCGGCGCTTGGGCTGATGCGGCCGGAGGCCGCGATCTTCGTGGCCGCCATGCTGGGGGGCATCCTGCTGGCCCGGGTTCTGCGTCGCTGGATGGAGGCGCGGCATGTGGCCGTTTCGTAAGGCTTCGCCGTTCCGGCGGGTGGACGAACGGTTTTCGGTGACGGGACAGATCCGGCCCGAGGACCTGCCGGCGATCGCCGAGGCCGGGTTCCGCAAGCTGGTCTGCACCCGCCCCGATGGCGAGGAACCGGGCCAGCCCGATTTCGCCACCCTCGCGGCCGAGGCCGGGCGCCTCGGCCTGACTGCGCATCACATACCGGTTTCGGGGACGCCCGGCCCCGAGCAGGTCGCGGCCTTCCGCGCCGTGATGGAGGCAGCCGAAGGGCCGGTGCTGGGCTGGTGCCGGTCGGGCGCCCGCGCCGAAACCCTGCGCCGGATGGCCAGGGGCTGAAGACAGACAGGACCGCACCCTCATGCAACGCTGGTTTCCCGTGCTCGACTGGGCGCGACGCTACGATTCCGCGACCCTCGGCGCCGACCTGCTGGCGGCGGTGATCGTCACGATCATGCTGATCCCTCAGTCGTTGGCCTATGCGATGCTGGCGGGTCTGCCGCCCGAGGTCGGGCTTTATGCCTCGATCCTGCCGCTGCTGGCCTATGCGGTCTTTGGCTCGTCGCGCACGCTTGCGGTGGGGCCGGTCGCGGTGGTCTCGCTGATGACGGCCTCGGCGGTGGCGCCTGTCGCGGCGGCGGGGCTGGCGGATGCGGTCACTGCGGCGGTGACGCTGGCCGCCCTGTCCGGGGCGATCCTGATCGTCATGGGGGTGCTGCGGCTGGGATTTCTGGCGAATTTCCTCAGCCATCCGGTGATCTCGGGCTTCATCACCGCCTCGGGCCTGCTGATCGCGGCGGGACAGTTGCGCCATATCCTCGGCGTCGAGGGCGGTGGCGGCACCCTGCCCGAAATCTTTGCGGGGCTTGCCGGGCAGGTCGGTGCAGTCAACCCGGCGACGCTGGGGGTGGGCGCGGGCGTTCTGGCCTTTCTCTATGTGGCGCGGCGGTGGTTCAAACGCGGGCTGGCCGGTCTTGGCCTGCCGGGCGCGCTGGCCGATGCCGTGGCCCGCGCTGCGCCGGTGATGGCCATCGGTGCGACCATCGCCGCCGCCGGGGTCTTCGATCTGGCCGCGCGCGGCGTGGAGCTGGTGGGGGCGATCCCGGCGGGGCTGCCGGTGCCGGGGCTGCCCGTGCTCGCGCCGGATCTGGTCGTGGCGCTGCTCCCGGCGGCTTTCCTGATCTCGGTGGTCGGCTTCGTGGAATCGGTCTCGGTCGCGCAGACGCTGGCGGCGCGGCGGCGCGAGCGGATCGCGCCGGACCAGGAACTGATCGGCCTCGGTGCTGCGAACATCGCCGCCGCGGTGTCCTCGGGCTATCCGGTCACGGGGGGCTTCGCGCGTTCGGTGGTGAATTTCGATGCGGGCGCGCGCACCCCGGCCGCGGGCGTGTTCACCGCCATGGGGATCGCGCTGGCCACCTTGTTCCTCACGCCCTGGCTGGCCGACCTGCCGCAGGCGACGCTGGCGGCGACGATCATCCTCGCGGTGCTGTCGCTGGTCGATTTCCGGGCCGTGGCCCGGACCTGGCGCTACTCGCGCTCGGATTTCGCGGCGATGGCGGCCACGATCCTCGTCACCCTGGGCTGGGGGGTGGAGCCGGGGATCACCGCCGGCGTCCTGCTGTCGCTGGCGCTGCACCTGTGGCGCACCTCGCGCCCGCATTCGGCGGTGGTGGGGCAGGTGCCGGGAACCGAGCATTATCGCAACATCGAGCGGCACGAGGTGCTGACCGATCCGGCGATCCTGTCGCTGCGCGTGGACGAGAGCCTCTACTTCGCCAATGCGCGGTTTCTGGAAGACCGGATCGCCGCGCTGGTGGCCGAACGCCCCGGCCTGCGCCATGTCGTCCTGATGTGCCCGGCGGTGAACGACATCGACGCCAGTGCGCTCGAAAGCCTCGAAGAGATCAACCGCCGACTGGGCGAGGCCGGCATCCGGTTCCACCTGTCCGAGGTCAAGGGCCCGGTCATGGACCGGCTGCGGCGGACAGACTTCCTGACCCATCTGACCGGGGAAGTCTTCCTCAGCCAGCACGCGGCGGTGTGCCGGTTGCGTGCGGCCGATGGTGCCGGTTGCACCCCCGCGCCTGTCTCCTGATCCATTTTGTTGCGGAGGGGTGCGGGATCGCGGTCTTGCCTCATGCCACGGCCTTTCCGGTGTCGCTGCGGATCGGATCGGCCAGCAGTCTGATCCCGTTCAGGACGACCAGCACCGTGCCGCCCTCGTGCCCGATCACCGCCAGCGGCAACGGCAGGGAAAGGAACAGGCTGGCGGTGACGAGCAGCACCATCATTCCCATGGCGAAGATCAGGTTCTGGCGGATCACCCGCCGCGTGCGGCGTGCAAGCCTGCGCGCGGCGGCAAGGCGTCCCATGTCCTCGGACAGCAGCGCCACATCGGCGGCCTGCAACGCCACTTCGCTGCCGGCAGCCCCCATGGCGATGCCGACATCGGCCCGCGCCAGCGCGGCCGCGTCGTTCACGCCGTCGCCGACAAAGGCCACCCGGCCGCGACGGGCAAGCCCGCCCACCAGATGCACCTTGTCGCCGGGCAGCAGGTCGGCATGGATGTCGGCCGGGGCAAAGCCCAGATCCGCGCCGATCCGCAATGCCACGGCGCGGCGGTCGCCGGTCATCATCGACAGCGTCGTCACCCCCTCGGCCCTGAGCGCCGCCAGCCCGGCGGCCGAGGTCTCGCGCGGCCGGTCCGCCACGCTCACCGCACCCAGAACCCGGTTGCCGCGCCCGAAATACACCACCGTCTGCGCCGTGTCGGCCAGGGCGGCCAGGTCCGGCCCGTCAAGCGTCGCGCCCATGCGCGCCGCCATGCGGGGGTTTCCGGCCCAGAGCGGGCCTTGCGCATCGCGGCCGGCGATGCCTTCGCTGGGGACCGTCTCCACGTCATGCACTTCGGCAGGGACGAGACCGCGCCCCGTGACATGACGGCGGATCGCATCGGCTATGGGATGCTCGGACTGCGCCTCCAGCCCGGCGATCAGCGACAGGAAGACCGCCTCGTCCCCGGGTTCGTTCCCGCGCGCGACCACCTCGGTCACCTCGGCCCTGCCGGTGGTCAGCGTCCCTGTCTTGTCGAAGGCGAAGGTCTCGACCTCGGCCAATGTCTCCAGCGCGGCGCCGCCCTTGAACAGCACGCCGCCGCGCGCCGCCGCCGCCAGCGCCGACAGGATCGCGGCGGGAACCGAGATCACGATGGCGCAGGGGCTGGCCGCCACCAGCAGCGTCGCGGCGCGATAGAGCGCGTCGTGCGGCGACCAGCCCAGCCACAGGAACACCGCGAAGGCCAGCGCCGAGCCCGCCAGCACGGCCACCGTATAGCGCTGGCCGAACCATTCGCTGAACCGCTCAGAGGGCGCGCGGGCGGCTTGCGCCTCGGTCACCAGCGCGATCATCCGCGCCACCGTGCTGTCGGCGACCGCGCGGGCGACCTGCACCGTCAGCACGGCGTTCAGGTTCACCGTCGCCTCGAACACCCTGGCGCCGGGCGCCTTGTGAACGGGCATGGATTCGCCTGTGATCGTCGCCTCGTCCAGCGCGCCGTCGCCGTCGAGGATCACCCCGTCCACCGGCACCCGCGCGCCGGGGCGCAGCACCACCACCTCGCCGGGGACAAGATCGGCCACCGGCACCTCGGCCACCGTGCCGTCCGCACCTTGCCGCAGCGCGGTGTCGGGGCGCAGCGCCATCAGCGCCTCGACCGCGCGCCGCGCCCGGCCCATGGCGCGTTGCTCCAGCGTGGACGAGAGACTGAACAGCGCCAGCAGCACCGCGCCTTCCAGCGGGGCGCCGACCGCCGCCGCCGCGACTGCGGCGATCACCATCAGGAGATCGATGTCGAGCACCCGCTCGGACCAGAGTGCCTGTAGCGCCCGCAATGCGGCTGGCACGCCCCCTGCCAGATAGACGAGGACAAGACCGAAGGCCCCGTGGGGGCCGGGGACGACAAAGGCGGAGAGGGCGGCGAGCGCGACGCCGAAAAGGCTGGCAAGTGTCAGCGCCGCCATGGCGCGATCAGAGGAAGGATCGAATGGCAATGTCTGTTCCTGGCTGTGCCGCAAGAGCGGCAATGGCTGGGGAAGGGGGGGACAGCAGCCTGAACGCAGGCGCTTGTCCGTTCGATCAGGCTGGTTGGCGCATCTCCTTTTTCCCTCGTTCTTCGTCCATGGCGACGGCCGTTCTTATTGATGCCTGATCGGATCCATGCCGGTCCGGCATGCCGAACGCGGCGATCAGCACGACGATCAGAAGCGGGCCGTCGCCGCGGGCCACGCGCGGTATGGCGTCAGCAGAGCGGGAAGGGCCTGCGCGATCTGTGCTTGTCGCGTCCTCCCGCCCACGACCGGACCTAGCGGTCGGCCTGGCGGCCGGCATGCGCGCGCGGGTTTCGCCCGCCCATCTGCCAGACCAGCGGGGCGAGGATCAGGGCCACTGCCGGAAAGATCAGCCAGTTGATGAGCTGCCATCCGGATGCCTGCAAGAGCGCGCCGACAAAGAACGATGCCGCGGCGACGGTCCCGAAGATGATGAAATCGTTGGTGCCCTGTGCCCGGCCGCGTTCCTCGGGGCTGTGGGTCGCCGCCACCATGGCCGTTGCACCGATGAAGCCGAAGTTCCAGCCGATGCCCAGAAGGATCAGCGACACGTAGAAGTGGAAGATGTCCAGCCCCGCAAGCGCGAAGATCGCCGACAGCGCGATGATGACGAGGCCCGATGCCGTCACCC
>NZ_JBEFZE010000065.1:0-5132 GCF_042762395.1 Pseudogemmobacter sonorensis | reverse complement strand
GCGCAGGGCACGCCTGGCAGAGAGAAGGAAGCGTAAGCTAGAGTTAGGCGCCGGAGGGGAAAAAGGCCATGACTGATGGTCCTTTCATCTGGGTTGGTTAGGCCTCCGGTTGCGCTGGAACGCTTCCGGGGGCCGATTGCTCTCAGCGGTTCTGGGTGGATACCGACCTCAGGGCATTAGCGGCAGACCGCATTGCTTCGTGATATTCAGTCCTGAGCCGGAACAGTTCCGGGTCCTTGTCCAGCATCGGCATGACATGAAGGTCCCAGTGCTCATCTTCCAAGCGGCCGGTGAACTGAACTGCGGCCTCTACGAGGGTTTTCATGTCGGTAAACGTGACCCCAGACATATTCAGATAGGTTTTGCCGTTCTTTCGGATGACCTCACTCATGCCGCCACATACTCCGCATCATGGATCAGGGTTCGACCAACGATCCGGCTTTCAAGAGCCTCCGCCGACCTGCTGAACACCTCTGCCGCCTGCCGCACCCGCTTGGAAACCTCTGTGTCATGATCGTGGCGCAGGCATTGCAGAAGGGTCATAGCATCGCTCACCGCCTGAACGACCTTCTTCATCGCCTGGTCGATGCTGGCCGCTTCGTCCTGCGCACTTTCGGTCGCCCGGATATAGCCTTTCAATTCATCGACGCGCTTGCCCAGAAAATCCGCCTGCCCCTTAAGGCGCGACACCTCCTGCTCAGCATCATCCTTGCGGCGCTTTGCCTTGTGCGCCTCGTCTCGCAGCTTTTCCAACTCGGCGGCGGCAAGGTTTTCCGCTTCGGCTTGCGCCTTCTCCATGGCTGCATCTTCGGCCTTCTTGGTCGCCTCGGTCAACTTGCGCTGCTGCTCGGCAAGGGCAGCGTTCGCCCGCTGCGCCTCGGCCTTGGCCTTATCCAGATCGGCGGCGGCTTTTGCTTCGGCCTCGCGCTTCGCCTGCTCCTTTGCCGCCTCGATCAGATCGCGCTGCCCTTCGGCCAGAGCATCAGCCTTGGCGCGCTGGCGCTCCGCTTCGGCCGTGGCGCTTGCGGCTTTAGCCGTTGCTTCATCGGCCCGCCGCCGCTCGGCCTCGATCATGGCTTTGACCTTGGCCTCAGTGAACGCCTCTCCTGCGGCGATACCAGCCTCGACCACCTCTCGGACGGGTTGCGGCGTGGATGGCGCTGAGAGGCGCAGAGCCGTAGACCACGCCACCGCTTCGATCACCTGAGGTCGATCACCATATTCCCGGGCAACCTGCATGTATTCGTGAGCGGTATCACGCCCCAAGCTTGGCAGAACATCATCCCGCCAAGCGCCGAACTGCTGATCACTCGGGAACATCGCACGCGCCTCAAGCAGAGATCGGCCCGCCGAAATCTTGCTGGCGCGCGCCATCGTAGCGAAAACCGCCACCTCACGGGCGATCTGATCAAGACGCGCGATTTGTGCCGCAGCGAGATTGGTGTGGGGATTCCCCACACCGGAAATGGTGTTCGACATCTACCCCTCCCGCCTACCGGATACGATCCGCCAAAGGTCGCAGGCAGCCTCAGCGCCCGCAGCGCGCTCGTTCGCCTTTGCGATACGATCCCTCAGCATTTGAACCATATCCCTATTCACCTCATTCACGAACGCCAAGCCCTCGCTTGTAGCGCAGGCACGTGCGAGCAAGAGGTCAATATAGACCAGCGGCTCATCACAGGATGCTGCCCGTGCCGCTTGGATAATTTCTTGCTCATCACTCACTGCACCACCTCGTAGAAGTCGTCGTTTTCGATGCGCCGCACCTGAGTGGCGAACTCGTCACAGGCCAAGCGTACAGCGGCCTTGATCTGATCGCGGGTCTTTCCGTTCGCCATGCCGGAACGGACGATCCTGGCAACGGCGGCCTCCATCGTGCTGACCGCGTTCAGCGTCACCATGTCGAAATCGTCCCGGCCTTCCATCCTCGCCCGGACCTCCTCCTTGTTCAGTCCAAGCGGGCGGTAGACCATTCGCTGGAACACAACATAGACCAGTTTCGGCTGTGACGATGCCTTCCTGTCCGGGCCGACATAGGTCGAGAACCTTTTAAGTTCGTCGGTCATATCCAGATGCGACAGCTTCCCGCCTTCGCGGGCAATCATCCAGAGCACACCCTTGCGGGCCACCAGTGCCTGCTGCCTTGCCCCAAGAGCTTGGGGAATGTTATGCGTGATAGCATTCATCTTCGGTTCTCCTAAAACCGGGGTTGATAGATGCGCTGCCTTGCAGGGCAGCAGTGTCGCAACTGGCGGCGGGGTGGTTTCCTAGGCCGTGATCCCCGCCGCCGTCTGCCTGGCTATGCTGCCCCATGCTGGACAGCCTCCAGGCCCTTTTTCAAAAGCGTCTCTGTCGCCTCGCGGCGGCTGGTCATGCCAGCAGACACTCCCCATTCATCAACGTCACTGACCAGCTTCGCGGGCAGTTCGGTCACGATCCGAACCACATCCCGCTCTTTCTTCCGGTTCGACGCATACCCATTTGGATGTTCAGCCAACAGTTACCTCCACATGTTCATAGCTTTGAACAATTTGCGGCACATACCACTCACATGTCAAGAGAGTTGAACATCCGCGTGAGGCAAAGACTGATGAACGATGACAACATTGAAGAAGTAACAATGATCAGAAAGGTTTACATGCTCCCCAAGGAGCTTGTTGACCGAATCGCATCGTTTCAGCAGGACAAGCGACTACCGTCTGAGGTCGAAGCTGTGCGCCGATTACTCGATGAAGCACTGCTGTACCGAGACACACCCCAAACGATCGTGGAACGGTTCAAAGATCGCCTCAGGGCGACCGGACTGCTCCGCGCAGTTGCCCGCGATCTTCTGGCAGAGCACCCACTCGTGATCAACATCAATTATGTTGAGGCGAATGCGGTCGTTTTTTCACTTAAAGACGCAGGAACTTACCGCGTTGAGGCGGACGGTAGCAGCTACTCCCTCGACCCTGGATATAGTGAAAGCTGGTCAATCTTCCCGCCAGTTCAGAAAGCTATTGCTCAGAAGAAAGCTGATTTAGACGATGATATCCCCTTTTAGCCCCACCCCACCCGGCGCCCCCGAGGGGTGACCGGCAAGGGTTGACTTGTCACTCTAAGCTTGACTTGTGTAAGCTTTTTGCTTACAAACCCTCATGATCAAGACGTTCAGCGACAAGCAACTGAAGGCCCTCTGGGAAACTGGCAAGTCCAAGATCGACGCCCGGTTTCATGATCGCATTCTCCGGCGGCTCGACCGTCTTGATGCCGCAGAAACCGCCGAGGACATGAACCTGCCCGGCTTCAACTTCCACGCCCTCAAGGGGCACAATCCAACCCGCTACACCGTTCATGTGAACGGACCATGGTGCATCACATTCGAGTTCATCGACGGCGATGCCTATGTGATCGACTTCGAGCAATACCATTAGGAGGCTCAGATGACCCGCAACTCAGACCGCTGCCCTTCCCATCCCGGCGCGCTGCTCCGGGAAGACATCATCCCTGCCATCGGGAAGCCGAAGACCGAGATCGCCGCCCTGCTCGGCATTTCCCGCCAGCATCTCTACGACATCATGGCCGAGAAGAAGCCGGTCAGCCCCGAGGTTGCCGTCCGGCTTGCCAAGATGTTCGGCGGCGCTCCGCTGGTCTGGGTTCGCATGCAGGGAGCCTACGACGCATGGCATGCCGCCCGTGCAGTAGACGTCTCCGGCGTCCCGACCCTGTTTGCGGCAGAGTAACCCATGCAAGTCGGACCCGACCTGACAGACCCCCTCCTGATGATCCTCGGCACCTGGACGGGGATGGCGAGTTTCCTGTTCCCCTTCGTCACGCTTCTCGGGATCGCGTGAGCGCGCGCGCCGACCGCTGATACCTGCCGGTTGACTCACCGCCCTGCGAACGGCGACCCTTCCGAAAACGACACCGGAGGGAATCATGGCTTTGCTTTCGTGGCTTTTTGGCAAGAAGAACCAGCCCGAGACACCGGAGAAGCCGACCCCAGATCCTTCGCTATCCTTCGCCGTACCGATTTGTGATCACACCGAAACCTTCGATATTGAACTGACACCGGATCAGGCGAAAGCACTGGCGGACGCGCAAGAATATCGGGATACTCACAAGCCTGATCTGCCCGCCCTCCCAGATGGTCCCTTCCGCTTCATCGCCCTGGACGTTGAAACGGCCAATGACGATCCCGCCAGCATCTGCCAGATTGGTCTTGCCTTCGTTCGGCCAGACAACTCAATCATCACCTGGGCCATCTATGTGGACCCAGACGATGACTTTTCTCCTTCAAACATCAGCATACACGGCATCAGCGAAGATACCATCATCGATGCCGAAGCCCCTTTCTTCGAACACGCGATGGCTCACATTGCGCCAACTCTGTCCACAAATACCGTTTTCCAACACAGCGACTTCGACCGGCGTTGCATTGCCGCAGCTTGCGATGCCTGCGATATCGACATGCCAGCCGTTAAGTGGGCCGACAGCGTGCGGGTTGCCCAACGCGCTTGGCCCGAGTTGAAGGGCAATGGGGGGCACGGCCTTGCCAGCCTTCGCGATTACCTCGGCCTGTCTTTCCGCCATCACGATGGGGAGGAAGACGCCCGAGCATCTGCGGAAGTGGTTCTGCGCGCCGAGAACACCACGGGGTCGCTATTTCAAGACCTGGTTATGCCAGCGAAGAGGAGACCCAGATACGCGCCTCCAACTACCAGAGAAGCAAGCCCAGATGGGCCGTTGGCGGGTCATGTCGCGGTGTTCACCGGCGCCCTCAGCATGTCACGCGAAGAGGCCGCGAATATCGCCGCCAACAACGGAATCACCGTTGCGGCAAACGTTACCAAAAAGACGACAATCCTCATTGTCGGGGATCAGGACCTAACGCTATTGGCGGGCCACAGTAAAAGCTCAAAGCACCGCAAGGCGGAAGAGTATATCGCCAATGGCCAGGATGTTCGCATTTTGGGAGAACAGGAATTTTTGGCCATCATCCGGCGTCCCTAACACCCCTTGATGCGAACGCTTCCCATTGCGCCAACTGCGCCTGCCATGGCAGCGGATCGCGCGCCTGCCGCTTGATCCCGGCCAGATCCTCGAACTTTGGTCGTTTCTTCATCCATGGCAAAAGCGCCGTATGCCACGCC
>NZ_JBEFZE010000064.1:0-2500 GCF_042762395.1 Pseudogemmobacter sonorensis | reverse complement strand
TAGCCATGAGCAGGATGAAGGTTGGGTAACACCAACTGGAGGTCCGAACCAACACCCGTTGAAAAGGGTCTGGATGACTTGTGGCTAGGGGTGAAAGGCTAATCAAACCTGGAGATAGCTGGTTCTCCGCGAAAGCTATTTAGGTAGCGCCTCGGACGAATACCATCGGGGGTAGAGCACTGGATGGGCAATGGGGTCCCACAGACTTACTGAGCCTAACCAAACTCCGAATACCGATGAGTACTATCCGGGAGACACACGGCGGGTGCTAACGTCCGTCGTGAAGAGGGAAACAACCCTGACCTGCAGCTAAGGCCCCTAATTCACGGCTAAGTGGGAAAGCATGTGGGACGGCCAAAACAACCAGGAGGTTGGCTTAGAAGCAGCCATCCTTTAAAGATAGCGTAACAGCTCACTGGTCTAGATAAGCTGTCCTGCGGCGAAGATGTAACGGGGCTCAAGCCGTGAGCCGAAGCTCGGGATGCATAGCGATATGCGTGGTAGCGGAGCGTTCTGTGATATAGCTTCATGCCTCTTTTGCGTCTTTCGGGATGCAGCGGAGGCTGGGAGCTTTCTGTGAAGCCGGGCCGTAAGGCATCCGGTGGAGAGATCAGAAGCGAGAATGTTGACATGAGTAGCGACAAAGAGGGTGAGAAACCCTCTCGCCGAAAGTCCAAGGGTTCCTGCTTAAAGCTAATCTGAGCAGGGTAAGCCGGCCCCTAAGGCGAGGCCGAAAGGCGTAGTCGATGGGAACACGGTTAATATTCCGTGGCCAGGAGGATGTGACGGATCTCGAAGATTGTCTTCCCTTATCGGATTGGGAAGGCCGTTCAGAGGTTCCTGGAAATAGCCCTCCATCAGACCGTACCCTAAACCGACACAGGTGGACAGGTAGAGTATACCAAGGCGCTTGAGAGAACCACGTTTAAGGAACTCGGCAAAATGCTCCCGTAAGTTCGCGAGAAGGGAGCCCCGTCTGCAGGCAACTGTGGGCGGGGGGCACAATCCAGGGGGTGGCGACTGTTTACTTAAAACACAGGGCTCTGCGAAGTCGCAAGACGACGTATAGGGTCTGACGCCTGCCCGGTGCCGGAAGGTTAAAAGGAGGGGTGCAAGCTCCGAATTGAAGCCCCGGTAAACGGCGGCCGTAACTATAACGGTCCTAAGGTAGCGAAATTCCTTGTCGGGTAAGTTCCGACCTGCACGAATGGCGTAACGATCTCCCCGCTGTCTCAAACGTGGACTCAGCGAAATTGAACTGTGTGTCAAGATGCACACTACCCGCGGTTAGACGGAAAGACCCCATGAACCTTTACTCTAGCTTTGCATTGGCATCAGGAATGTGATGTGCAGGATAGGTGGTAGTCATTGAAATCGGGACGCCAGTTCCGGTGGAGACACCCTTGAGATACCACCCTTCGCCTTCTTGATGTCTAACCGCGGCCCGTTATCCGGGTCCGGGACCCTGCATGGTGGGGAGTTTGACTGGGGCGGTCGCCTCCCAAATCGTAACGGAGGCGCGCGAAGGTTGGCTCAGAGCGGTCGGAAATCGCTCGTTGAGTGCAATGGCAGAAGCCAGCCTGACTGCGAGACTGACAAGTCGAGCAGAGACGAAAGTCGGCCATAGTGATCCGGTGGTCCCAAGTGGGAGGGCCATCGCTCAACGGATAAAAGGTACTCTGGGGATAACAGGCTGATGATGCCCAAGAGTCCATATCGACGGCATCGTTTGGCACCTCGATGTCGGCTCATCTCATCCTGGGGCCGGAGCAGGTCCCAAGGGTACGGCTGTTCGCCGTTTAAAGAGGTACGTGAGCTGGGTTTAGAACGTCGTGAGACAGTTCGGTCCCTATCTGCCGTGGGTGCAGGAGACTTGAGAAGAGTTGACCCTAGTACGAGAGGACCGGGTTGAACGAACCACTGGTGGACCTGTTGTCGTGCCAACGGCAGTGCAGGGTAGCTATGTTCGGACAGGATAAACGCTGAAGGCATCTAAGCGTGAAGCCCCCTTCAAAACAAGGTCTCCCTTGAGGGCCGTGGAAGACCACCACGTCGATAGGCCGGAGATGTAAGTGCAGCAATGCATTCAGTTGACCGGTACTAATTGCCCGATTGGCTTGATCTGATCCAGAAAAAGCAAGGCAACTTGCTTTCCAATCCAGAAAGTCAATGCCCAAAGCCGAAAACACTTGAACAATATCGATGTTCGCCTGCATACGCAGGCAAGTCTCTGTTCCGGTTTGGTGGTCATAGTGGTGGCTAAACACCCGATCCCATCCCGAACTCGGCCGTTAAGGGCCTCTACGCCAATGGTACTGCGTCTTAAGACGTGGGAGAGTAGGTCACCGCCAAACCTGATCAGAGACTTCTCATCCTCTAAACGATTAACCTAAAGATCCCATAGCAAAACCGGGATCAATGGCCGCGGGGTGGAGCAGCCCGGTAGCTCGTCAGGCTCATAACCTGAAGGCCGCAGGTTCAAATCCTGCCCCCGCAACCA
>NZ_JBEFZE010000063.1:0-5940 GCF_042762395.1 Pseudogemmobacter sonorensis | reverse complement strand
GCGCTGGCTTCGCCGCTGGTGGCGGCACGTCCTCCATGGGCACGGTCGGCGGCGCAGGCGCGGCCCCGGCCGCCACATCGTCCCCGACCGGCAATCCGCCCGCCTGGGCGCAGCGCATGCAGCGCTCGCAGGCGATGAGCCACGGCACGACCATGGCCGCCCATGCAGTGCGCTCCGGCGACAGCCATGGTGGCGGCTCCTCTATCAACCTTTCCGAAAGCGACCGCTCATGAGCCTCTTCAAAAGACCAGCCGTCCATTACGGCAAGACCCCACAACCCGAGACGCCCTATCAAAAGGCCGCGCAGGCATGGGACGAGCGCATCGGCTCATCTCGCGTGCAGGCGAAGAACTGGAGGCTGATGGCCTTCGGTTCGTTGATCCTGTCAGCCGGCTTCGCTTCCGCGCTGGTCTGGCAGTCAGCGCGCGGGACGGTCGTGCCCTGGGTTGTCCAAGTGGACAATCTCGGCCAGGCGCAGACCGTCGCGCCGGCCGCCGCCGACTATCGCCCGAACGATCCGCAGATCGCGTTTCACCTCGGCCGCTTCATCGAACAGGTCCGCGCGATCCCGGCCGACGCCATCATCGTCCGCCAGAACTGGCTTCGCGCCTATGAGTTCACCACGGACAGGGGCGCGGCAGCCTTGAACGACTACGCCCGCGCCAACGACCCGTTCACGCGCGTCGGCCGTCAGCAGGTTGCCGTCGAGGTGTCGAGCGTCATCCGGGCATCCCCCGACAGTTTCCGCGTGGCATGGACCGAACGGCACTACGAGAACGGCCAGCTTTCCACGACCGAACGATGGACGGCCATCCTCACCATCGTCATCCAACCGCCGCGCAATGCCGAACGGCTGCGCGCCAACCCGCTGGGAATCTACGTCAATGCAATTTCGTGGTCGCGGGAGATGAGCCAATGACCCGCACGACTTTCCGTAAAGCCGGTTTTCCGGTTTTCCGTAAACCCGCCTTCGCGGCCGTGCTGCTTTCCGCGACCATGCTGGCAGGCTGCGCCACCAACCGGACGCCGCAATTCAGCTACGACGACAGCGTGCCGCCGCTGCCGACCGTGCAGGCGGCGGCAACCGACAACACGCCCCGGCCGCTGCATGTGCCGCCGGCATGGACCGTGGCGCGCGGCGGCACCGCTGCCGGCACGCCAACCGGCCGCGTCGAGAACGCCAATGCAGCCGCCCGCGTCGAGCCGCGTCGGGAAGGCTACTACAACGCCATCCAGATATATCCGTGGAGCGAAGGCGCGCTCTATCAGGTCTATGCCGCAGTCGGGCAGATCACGACGATCGCGCTGGAGCCGGGCGAGAGCCTGACAGGCGCGGGGCCGATCGCGGCGGGCGATACCGCCCGCTGGATCATCGGCGACACCGAGAGCGGCAGCGGTGCGAACCGCCGCGTCCATATCCTCGTGAAGCCGACACGCCCGGACATTTCCACCAACCTTGTCGTCACCACCGACCGGCGCACTTACATGCTCGAACTGCGCGCGCGGGAATCGCTCTACATGCCCGCCGTGGCTTGGGCCTATCCCGCAACGCCCGGCCAGCGCCAGACCGTTCCGGCCGCACTCGTCATTCCGGCCGAGGCTGCGCGGAACTATCGCTACGGGTTGCAGGTGCAGGGCGACAGCCCGCCATGGCGGCCGGTTTCGGTCTTCGACGATGGACGCCGCGTCTATGTCGTCTTCCCGGCCGGGATCGTGCAGGGCGAAATGCCGCCGATCTTCGTGCTCGGATCGAACGGCGAACCGCAGATCGTCAACAGCCGAGTCCATCAGAACATCCTGATCGTGGATCGCCTGTTCGGCGCGGCCGAACTGCGCCTTGGCAGCGGCAACCGCCAACAGATCGTCAGGATCGTCCGCACCAACCCGACGCAGGCCGCCGCCGCGCAGCCCGCCAGCGCGACCGGAGACTCCCCGTCATGACAGACAACACCATCACCGATACCGCCGCGCCCATGCGCCTGCGCGCCGAGCCGCCCCGCGTCACCCGCCTGTCCCGCAAGATGCTGGCAGGCGTCGGAGCCGTCGCGCTTCTCGGCATCGGGGGCGCACTGATCTACGCGCTCCAAACCCGCGATGCGGGGCCGGGAGGCGACGAACTCTATTCGACCGAGAACCGGCCCACGGCGGACGGCTTATCGGGCCTTCCGCGCGATTATGCCGGTCCCGTCCTGGGGCCAGCACTGCCCGGCGACCTCGGCCGTCCGATCCTTGACGCGCAGAACCGGGGCCAGCCCGTTGCACCGCCCGTCATGGCGACGCCCGCCGTCGATCCCGACGAACAGCGCCGTCTCGCCGAGGAAGAAGCCGCGCGCTTGAGCAACGTGTTCTTCCAGTCCGGTCCACGCACGGGAGCGCCGGCAGGGACGGCCATGCCCGGCCTTGCCGGTCTTGGCCTCGGTGGGCAACCAGCGACACAGGACCGCCACGCGGCATTCCTCAATGGCCCCGTGGACAGGCAGACCGTCGCCCCGGATCGCGTCGCGCCGCCGGCATCGCCCTATATCCTTCAGGCCGGAGCCGTGATCCCGGCCGCGCTCATCACTGGCATCCGTTCCGACTTGCCCGGCCAGATCACCGCGCAGGTGACGGAGAACGTCTATGACAGCCCGACCGGCTCGCTGCTGCTGATCCCGCAGGGCACCCGTATCATCGGCCAATACGACGATGGCGTGACCTTCGGCCAGCGCAGGGTGCTCTTGGTCTGGAATCGCCTGATCCTGCCGGGCGGCCGTTCCATCGTTCTGGAGCGCCTGCCGGGCGCGGACGCCAGCGGCTACGCCGGCCTTGAGGATGGCGTCGATTATCACTGGTGGGATCTGATGAAGGCCGCAGGGCTGTCCACGCTGCTTGGCATGGGCACGGAGCTGGCGACCAGCGACGAGGACCGGCTGATCCGCGCCATCCGCGACGGGGCGCAGGATACCGTCAATCAGGCGGGCCAGCAGATCGTCCAGCGCCAGTTGCAGGTTGCGCCGACGCTCACCGTCCGACCGGGCTTCCCGGTCAGGATCATCGTGACCCGCGACCTTGTGTTCGAGCAGACAGGAGGTTGATCATGACCAAGCTGAAACTCGGCCCGCTGCCCGACGACAAGCCCGTCAAGGTGACGGTGGAACTGCTCGCGCCGCTCCACCGCGATCTGGTCGCCTATGCCGAGGTGCTGGCCCGCGAGAGCGGCCAGCCCGTCGCCGATCCCGCCAAGCTCATCGTGCCGATGCTTCAACACTTCATCGCCACGGATCGTGGTTTCGCCAAGGCGCGGCGCAAGGGTAAAAGTTGAGCTGGGTGCTTTTTGCTGAGTCGATCCGACCCCGCTCTGAAGCGTGATATACCGGCTAAGGGATTGTAAAACATGCAAACTTCAACCCGCGACGTAGGTCGAATGTCAGCTCTCTCAATCGAAGACTATCGCGTTGCCTCTATCACTAAACCTTGGTTATATGGTTTCTCACGCACGTGGCAAAGAACCATCTTGGCACGACGTACGAGAACATTAAAGCTCGCGTGAGAGCACTGCTTAAGACTCTGCCTTAAAATGCCGAGTGATTGCTGCCGATGGGATATATAGCCGTGGTGTGTCACACGGCTATTTGGATGAAATGTCGGTATCGGTAGCTGCGCGCCCCCGCAACCAATTCCAGCATAAATCAATCGAAATCGAAGTGTGATCAGACGCTTAGGCCGTCAAAAGGCGGCCTTTCTCATTTTGAGGTAAGCGGAATATCGGTCGTCCTGACCGCGCCGAAGCCCTGCGTTCTCAATGGCCGCCCGTTTTGATGGGATAGTGCAGTAGCAGCTGATAACCGCCGTGCATCATCCTGATGCCGTGGGCTATGAGGCGTCGGGCCTTGTTCTTGCGCGGATCGACTTCCCAATCCTCTTTCGTGCCGCTGAATCCGAGCAGCACTTTGGCGATGGTTCGGTAACTCGCGCCGTGTGCTCGTGCGTCCAAGGCGCGTAGTGATAGAATGTGCCATTGGCGGAGTTGGGCAGGCATGACCCGAAACTCCGAGCCCGGTCTGCGGCCTGCGACGGAGCGCCAGAACCGCCGGGCAGCATGGGAGCGCAGTTCGTAGAAAGCATCCAACGGCAGGAACGTGCCGTAGAAGGCCGCAGCGTCGGGATCGCTGCGCGGCAGCCACAATTGATGCGCGATGCCATCGGCCCGCCAGATGCCATGCCAGCCATCGGCCGCGCGGCGCAGGTCGAGGCCGTCGAGATGGGCGAGCTTAAATGTCGGACCTCTCGTGCTGGTTTCACGACCGACGGGCAGCAACATGAAGGCGTTCGCATACACGCGCGGCGACCAGAGCGGAGCTTGCAGATCGGCCGCTGTGTCGGGGTCGCTCGGGAAAGAGCAACCCCCAGCGATGCGCAAACGATTCCAGTTGTTTCGAGTCCTGTCTGCTGGCCAGACTCAATGTCTGGCAGTGGTCCCGATATTCGTCGTTGCGGCGCAGATACTCCCAAGCGAAACCGGAGGCGGCAAGCTGCCATATGTGCTGGTAGGCCACATGGTGCCACCACTCAATATGCAGCATGGTGTCACTCCTCCATGCCAACTCCTGATTGGATCAGTAGGTGGGGGGAAGTCGCGATCCAAGCGCGGTCAGCGTCCCCCATTGATACTCGACCATCGGCACTGGTTGTCGCAGCCACCATATTGCTAGGGGGCAGCGGTTAAACGCTGGTGAACGAGGCCATAAACGCTGAAGCCAACAAGCTCCGGCTGCCCATAGCTCGGGAAAGCCTCAACGAATCTGGCCTGGATCGCCGCGTAGTGTTCGGCCTGTTTTTCTGCATCCGAAAGCTCGGACCTTTGATCGCCAAGCGACTCGATATAGTCGTCAACGATTTCGACCGCTCTGGTCAGATAGGCAGTTTGTTGTTCGACAGCTTCAACGACGGGCAAGAAATCTCCCCGACCACCATAGGCAGTCCCTGTCCCCAAGGTATTGAGTGTAGCGAGCACATCTTTCCAACTATCAACTTCAGGGACTGCCTGACCATTCACGATACCGCCCTCAAGCCACGCATGGGTGTTGGAGTGGATGAGGTCCCCGACGATCAAGTCGCCGGTCGCGTCGATCCTTGCGACCGTTTGCGTGCTGGAAATACCAGCCGGAAGCTCGAACAGCGTGATCGTTTCGCCCGAATTGAGCATGATCTCCAGTCGGCCGGAAAAGGTCGTGTCCACCGTTTGCAGCACCGGATAGTCTTCAGCACTGAACATCTGTGCGACGTTCACAAGAAAATGCCGCTTGTATTCATCAACGCCAGGCATGGCTTCCGCGGTCGTCGCTGATGCGATGATCTCCGTATCAATCTCCCGGAAGGCGGCAATGCCGTTGAACTTGTCTGGATTGGGGTGGGTAATGATGACACGGGTGATCGGCGACCCGGTTTCTCTTCTGATGTTATCGATCAGAAGTTGAGCATATTGCGGTGTGAATTGTGTGTCGAAGACGGTGACCTCCTGCCCGTCGTCATACCAGACGGAGTGAGTGTTGAAGCCACTGGCATCGGAAGTGAAGACATGAAGCTCGCCAGCCGCCGCGTTCGTGGCGAGCAAGGTCAGACCGAGCAGAAGGTTATGGGGTCTCATGGGGATTTCCTTCGGTGAAATGGGGGAAGCGATGTAACGCGCGTTGAACGTGACCACATCGCAGGGATATGCCTATGCCTCCTTGACCAGCGCGAAACCGATCTTGTCGCCGTGACCGAGCCCGTAGCCGAGCTGAATGAGCTGTTCGACCATTGGCTCCAGATAGCGGGCATTGGTGAGAGGCCCGGCAGGGACAGCCTCGAATCCGGGTTCCCGGACCAGCGCGGCGACGGTTTCGATAGCCGCCGCATCGTTTCCTGTCACGAAGACCGTGGAAGCGACTGCCCGGCCTTCTGCGCGCAGCGCGATGACGG
>NZ_JBEFZE010000062.1:0-6381 GCF_042762395.1 Pseudogemmobacter sonorensis | reverse complement strand
CCTTGAATTCGCCGAAATACTTCGTGATCGCCGCCGTCAGCGTCGTCTTGCCGTGGTCAACGTGACCGATCGTCCCGATATTGACGTGCGGTTTGTTGCGCTCAAACTTTGCCTTTGCCATCGTGGCCGCCCTTCTCTGGGGGCCCGGGAACGGGGCCCTCGCTTCACTCGCGCGGCGAGATATAGCCCGCGCGCCGGAAAATCAAGTCTCAGTTGGCGTCTTCGCCCGCCGGGACATCGGTCGGAACCCCGGCTTCGGACCCGCCCTCGGCCGCGACCTCCGCCCCGACTTCGACGACGACCTCCGGCACCGCCATCGCCTTTGCCCGCGCGTCGAGCGCGGCCTGCAACTCGGCCTTGGTCATGCCGAACCATTCGGGGTTCTCAAGCAGCCATTCCTCGACCTTCCTGACCGCATTGAAGGAAAGCGCCTCCATCTGCTGGGCCTTCGAGCGGGTCAGGCCGGTGCCGATCACCGTCTCGCCCGAAAGGCCCTCGAAGACGGTGATCTGATGGCCCTCGTCGTTCAGCCTCGCCCCCGCGCCGTCGTCCCAGATGTTCGCCGTCACCACGAGAACCGATTTCGGCGCCGCCACCACCGGAATGCCGGGCGGCGCCAGCGCATAGGCATCGACCGAAATGCCGATGTTGAAGATCCGGGTGCCGGGATAGCGGTGATAGCCGAAGCGCGCGTCCACCGCCTTCTGGATCGCGCCCTCCCATTCCTCGGGCGTGGCCGGACGGCTGATCGGCACCATCTGCACATTCTCGGCCACAGCGATATTATGGCCGAGAACGAAATCCCCGAGCGGCATCGGCGGCTCGTCCAGATCGTTGCGGGCGCAGGCGGCAAGGCCGAGGGCAAGGGCAAGGGCCGCAAGGGCGCGAGGGATCATGGAAGGCGGTCTCCGGCTGGGAACGGGGCGGCAACTGGCCCCACCGATAGCCGAGCCGCCCCCTGGCCGCAACGCCCCGCCCGCAAGCCGGATCCCAGGCCCGGGCGCAGAGGCCCGTAGAGGCCCCCCGTCCAGCAGCCCCGTCCGGGTGCAGCAGCCCGGCCCGGCCGCAGGCGCCTCTCGCGCGCCCCGGGCCCTCTCGCGGGTCCGCGCCCCGAGGCCCGTCCGGGGGCCGCGAAGCCGGAGGCGAAGCGGGGAGGATCAGACGGGCCGGACCTCAGGCAAAGCGGTTGTCGCGCGGGAAGCCGCGCGGCGCCATCTTGCCCGCGCCCGCGCGCGCGCCCAACCATTCGCTCAGGTCGGTCTCCGAACGGGTGCGCCCGGCCGGATCCTTCCAGGACAGCCCCTGCCCGAACGCGAAGGTGATCGCATCCGACAGCCCGCCGTCCTTGTATTTCTGAAGCCGCACCCCCTTGCCGCGCGCCATTTCCGGCAGTTCGGACAGCGCGAAGACCAGAAGCTTGCGATTCTCGCCCACCACGGCAACGTGATCGCCGGTCACGGGACGGCAGAGCGCGGCCTTGACGCCGTCGCGCACCGTCAGCACCTGCTTGCCGGTCTTGGTCTGGGCCACGAGCTCTTCGGCGGGGACGACGAAGCCGTCGCCCGCGGTCGAGGCGATCAGGTATTTCACCCCGGCCCGGAACAGGATCATGTCGGTCATGCCGGTGTCGTTGGGCAGGTCGACCATCAGGCGCAGAGGTTCGCCCATGCCGCGCCCGCCGGGCAGATTCGCACCCAAAAGGGTGTAGAACCGCCCGTTCTCGGCCAGGATCAGGATCTTGTCGGTGGTCTCGGCATGGAAGGCGAATCGCGGTCCGTCACCGTCCTTGAACTTCTGTTCCACCGTCAGGTCGACATGGCCCTTCATCGCGCGGATCCAGCCCATGCGCGAGCAGATGACGGTGATCGGCTCGCGCTCGATCATGGCCTCGAAGGGCACCTCCTCGACCTCGCCCGCATCGGCGAAGGCGGTGCGGCGGGCGCCGATCGCGGTGTCCTTGCCGAATTTGCGGCGGATCTCTTCCAGCTCCTCGCCGATGCGGCGCCATTGCAGCTTTTCGCTGCCCAGCAGATCGGCGAGCCCGGCGCGCTCGGCCATCAGATCGTCGCGCTCCTTGCGCAATTCGATCTCTTCCAGGCGGCGCAGGCTGCGCAGGCGCATGTTGAGGATGGCCTCGGCCTGCACCTCGGTCAATTCGCCCTCGCCCGGCGCGGGCGTGACGTAATCCTTTTCCGACATCGCCTTGGGGAAGCTGCGCCCCCAGCTCTCGCGCATCAGCGCGAGCTTGGGGTCGCTGTCGTAGCGGATGATGTCGATCACCCGATCGAGGTTGAGATAGGCGATGATGAAGCCTTCGAGCACCTCCAGCCGGTGGTCGATCTTCTGGATCCGGTGTTCCGAGCGGCGGCGCAGCACCTCGCGGCGGTGCTTGAGGAAGGCCTCCAGCACCTCCTTCAGCCCGCAGACCTTCGGCACCCGCCCGTCGATCAGCACGTTCATGTTCAGCGAGAAGCGGATTTCGAGATCGCTGTTTCGGAACAGCATGCCCATCAGCATGTCGGGATCGACGGTGCGCGCACGCGGCTCCAGCACGATGCGGACATCCTCGGCCGATTCGTCGCGCACATCGGCCAGAAGCGGGACCTTCTTGGTCTCGATCACCTCGGCCAGCTTTTCGATCAGCTTGGATTTCTGCACCTGATAGGGGATCTCGGTGACCACGATCTGCCAGTTGCCGCGGCCAAGCTCTTCGCGCTCCCACCGCGCGCGCAGCCGGAAGGCGCCGCGCCCGGTGGCATAGGTCTCAAGGATGGTCTCGCGCGGCTCGACCAGGATGCCGCCGGTCGGGAAATCGGGGCCAGGGACATGGGCGACCAGATCGGCGGTCGAGATCGCCGGATCCTTCAGCATCGCCTGGCAGCCGGTGATCAGCTCGTCCAGATTGTGCGGCGGGATGTTCGTCGCCATGCCGACGGCGATCCCGGACGAGCCATTGGCCAGAAGATTGGGGAAGGCGGCGGGCATCACCACCGGCTCTTCCAGCGTGCCGTCGTAATTGGGGCGGAAGTCGACCGCGTTCTCGGCCAGACCCTCCATCAGCACCTCGGCCAGCGCGGTCAGCCGCGCCTCGGTGTAGCGCGAGGCGGCGGGGCTGTCGCCGTCGATATTGCCGAAATTGCCCTGGCCGTCGACCAGCGGGTAACGGACGTTGAAATCCTGCGCGAGCCGCGCCATCGCGTCGTAGATCGCGGCGTCGCCATGGGGGTGGTAGTTCCCCATCACATCGCCCGCGATCTTGGCGGATTTGCGGAAGCCCCCGGTCGAGCTGAGCCGCAATTCGCGCATCGCGAACAGGATACGGCGGTGGACCGGCTTCAGCCCATCGCGCGCATCGGGCAGCGCACGGTGCATGATCGTGGAGAGCGCATAGGTCAGGTAGCGCTCCCCGATCGCGCGGGAAAGCGGTTCGGCCACGGTCAGCCCCTCGGTCGGGGGCTCGTCATTGCTGGGGTCATCTGCGTCGGACATGGGATGTGGTCTATTGCGCGCGCCGCCCGTGGTCCAGACGTTTCGACCCGGCCGGACCCGGGCAGGCCGCCGTCCGGGATGCCCCGGGGCATCGGCGCAACAGCCGCGGGCGAATTGCGCAAGACCCTCTCAATTTGTCGCACATTCATGTTATCCATGCGCCAAGGGGTCGGGATCTTCTGCCGAATCCCCCCCTGCCTGCTGCCTGAAGTGATCGGTCCCTGTCATGTTTCGCCTTGCTGTGCTCTTGTTCTGCTCGATTTTCGTCACCCTGCTGATCGCGGGCGAAGACAAGGGCCAGATGCGCCCCGGCCTTGCCCGCGCGATAGGCGAGGGCCGCGACATCGTGCTGGTGGAGCCGCCGCATCCGATCCCCGTCGAGACGACGACGCACCGCAAACCCGAAAGTGCAGCTCCGCTCGCGGCCGTCAAAACCTCCCCGCCCGTCGAAACGGCTGTGGTGGAGACGGCGGCTGCGGAGACGGCTCCGGCGAAAAACCCCTCGAAGATCTTCACCCTTTCGGCGCTGCCCGGAATGGGGGTCGAGGTGGTGCCCGCCGCCGTGACCGGGGGAACCGCGCCGGATGCGGTCCCGGGCGCGATCCGCTACGTTCGCGCGACGGCGGTGAATGTCCGCCAGGGCCCCTCGGCACAGACGGCGGTGGTGGACCGGCTGGTCTCGGGCGAGGCGGTGACCGTTCTTGGCCCCCTCGACGCCGAATGGGTCGAGATCGTGATCGAGGGCGACGGCACCCGGGGCTATGTCGCATCAAGGTTCCTCGCCCCCCTGCCCTGACGCCACGCCCGATCTTCATTTGACGCCCCCGCCCCTTTGCCCCTAAGCCGTCAGCCAAACGCGACGGAACAGCGGGCAGGACATGACAGACGGGCAGAAGCTGGAAAGATCGATTCTCGTGACCGGATGCTCTTCGGGCATCGGGCTTGATGCGGCGCATCGGCTGGCCGCGCGCGGCTGGCGCGTCTTCGCCACCTGTCGGCAAGAGGCCGATTGCGCCCGCCTGCGCGAGGGCGGGCTGGAGAGCTTCCGGCTCGACTACGCCGACGAGGACAGCATCGAAGCCGCCGTCGCCACCGTGACCGAGCGCACCGGCGGCCGCCTTGGCGCGCTCTTCAACAACGGCGCCTTCGCCTGCCCCGGCGCGGTCGAGGACCTGCCGCGCGGCGCCCTGCGCGAGATCTTCGAGACCAATCTGTTCGGCTGGCACGACCTGACCCGGCGCGTGATCCCGATGATGCGGGCCAATGGCGCGGGCCGGATCGTCAACTGCTCGTCGGTGCTGGGCTTTGTCGGCGCGAAATGGCGCGGCGCCTATGTCTCGACCAAATTCGCGCTGGAGGGCCTCAGCGACGTGCTGCGCCAGGAGATGCGCGGCACCGGGATCGAGGTGGTGCTGATCGAGCCCGGCCCGATCACCTCGCGCTTCCGCGCCAATGCCGTGCCGCATTTCGAGAAATGGGTGGATTGGGAAAACTCGGCCCGGGCCGAGGAATATCGCGGGCTCCTGCACCGGCTCTACGGCACCAGGGAGAAGCCCGACCGATTCGAACTGCCGCCCTCGGCAGTGACCGAGAAGCTGGTCCATGCGCTGGAAAGCCGCCGCCCGCGCCCGCGCTATCACGTCACCACGCCGACGAAGATCGCCGGGCTGGCGCGGCGACTGCTGTCCACGCGGCTGCTCGACCGGGTGACGGCGGGAAGCTGAGGCAGCCCCCGCAAACCGCTTCGCTTTGGCGCCGCAAGGCGCTAAGGCTTGGCCCTGCCCGCCAACAGGAGCAAGCCCATGCCGAACGATCCGATGTTCTATCTCGCCGCCGCCGCCGCGCTGGTGGTGCTGGCGATCCTGCTGTTCGGCATCGGCACCTTCGCGAAGGGCGGCGAATTCAACCGCAGGAATGCGAACAAGATCATGCGCTGGCGCATCATGGCGCAATTCGCCGCCGTGGTGCTGATCGTGGGCCTGGCCTGGCTGGGCGCCTGGCGCTGATCGCATAGGGGGAGAGACCATGGTCGTTCTGTCGAAAATCTACACCCGCACCGGCGACAAGGGCGAAACCGCGCTGTCGAACGGCGAAAGGGTCGCCAAACACGCGCTGCGGGTCTCGGCCTATGGCACGGTGGACGAGACCAACGCCGCCGTGGGCCTGGCCCGGCTGCATGCCACCGACCAGATGGCCGAGGGGCTGGCCCGGATCTCGAACGACCTCTTCGACCTCGGCGCGGATCTGGCGACGCCGGACCGCCATCTCGACGCGACGCTGTCCTACACGCCGCTGCGCATGATCGCCCCCCAGATCGACCGGCTGGAGCGCGAGATCGACGCGATGAACGCCCGCCTCACGCCGCTGCGCAGCTTCATCCTGCCCGGCGGCTCGGCGCTTGCCGCGCAACTGCACCTGTGCCGCACCATCTGCCGCCGCGCCGAGCGTCTGGCGGTCGAACTCGCCACGGCCGAGGATGTGAACCCCGAGGCGGTGAAATACCTCAACCGGCTCTCGGACTGGTTCTTCGTCGCGGGCCGCATCGCCAATGACGACGGGCGCGCCGATATCCTCTGGGTGCCCGGCCTGACCCGCGAAAGCTGAACGGGAACGCGGCGTCCCGGGACCGATTCCGGTCGCATTTCCTCTGTCTTGTCGCGTCACGCTGCGGTAACAGGCAATCGGGAGCTTGAACGGGCGCCGATCCTGCCTGCGGGCGGGCGCAGGCGCCCCGGAACACGGAGAGACGGCCGATGAAGGTATTGGTGCCTGTCAAGCGGGTGATTGACTACAACGTTAAGGTCCGGGTGAAATCTGACGGGTCTGGCGTTGACCTTGCGAATGTGAAGATGTCGATGAACCCGTTCGACGAGATCGCGGTTGAAGAGGCGA
>NZ_JBEFZE010000061.1:0-6553 GCF_042762395.1 Pseudogemmobacter sonorensis | reverse complement strand
TCAGCATCCCGTGCTCGGCCTCCGATAATTATCGAAGGCACAATGGACCCAACCCCCGGTCGGTGGGGTCCCTTTTGGACGCCGATCACCCCAGAAGCGGGGTCCTTATTCCACGCCGGTCAACACTAAGGGTGCGGCCTCGTCTGCTTCAAGGCCCGCCGGACATCGGAAAAAGCCATTGGGCCCGGGCTTGGGCGAGCTGCTGTCCGCGATCATCGCAGTGATCGAGGCTACCAGGGAGAGCGCCTCGTTTGGCATCGTCGGTTCTCAGCGCGGCTGGGGGGCCATCCCGGCCGCCTGATCGAAACCATTCTGCAAAGCAGCATCGCCAATCCGGTCATGATTGTCGATGAGGTCGAAAAAGCCGACACAGCAGTTTCGATGAAGGGGTATGCCTTCGGTCCGACCGAAAGGCTGCAACACGAGGGCTTTCGGCGTCGCCAGCAAGCTGTGCCAAGCGGGACAGGCAAGTCACCACCCGCCCGTAGGATTGCTCGGCTCCTGACCATTGGGCGGGATCACCTCTCCAGGGCCTATGAACCGCGCCGGGTTTTCCGGAGGCTGATTGACGTTAGTTACGTGGCCATGGCTTCAGCTTCCAGAGCTGCATAGAAGTTGGCCTCGGCTTCTGCGGGCGGGATGTTCCCGATGGGCTCGAGAAGACGGCGGTTGTTAAACCGATCCACCCATTCGAGCGTCGCGTATTCCACGGCTTCCAAGCTGCGCCATCGCCGCGCCAACATTGATCTGATCAGGGCAAGGCCCTCGTCGCCCCAGCATGAACGCGGAATTGCTCCAACCTTAAGTCAGACCCTCTTCGGGACACCGATTGACAGCCTCGCTGCGTAGTGCAGCCTCTTTTGTCATCTGCAAGCTCCATTCTCCAGGGGCGGGTGTCTTTGGCATGCTTCAACTCGTGGCATTCAGCAGACCAGGGGTCTGCCGCAGTTTTTGCAGCCTGCGTTGAAGCGTCCGGGGAGACACCCCGTGCCGCTCCGCGACTGCTTTGAGCGATTCCTTTTGAAGGTCTGTGTTGGCCTTCAGCACGTCCTGGTCGGAAATGCTGGGGGGGCGACCTACGTGCCGACCCTGTAGCTGGGCAGACAGCATCCCCGCCTTGGTCCGCTCGCTGATCAGTGCACGTTCGAATTCTGCGAGGGCCGCCATGATATGGAATATAAGCCTGCCACCGGGCGAAGACGTATTGAGCTCTTCGGTAAGGGATTGAAATTCAACTCCCCGCCGACCCAACTCGTCGATAAGTTGGACCAGGCCGTTCAAGGATCTCCCGAGCCGGTCCAGCCTCCAGACCACCAAGGTTTGTCCTGGACGCAACGCACGCATCATGGAACTCAGGCCCGGACGATTCATCCGGGTTCCTGAAATCCCGTGATCTTCGAACACCCGCTTGCATCCCGCGGCCTGTAATGCTGCGAGTTGCAGATCGAGCCTTTGATCGTCCGTGGATACGCGCGCGTAGCCAACCTTCATACTCAATCCTTTCAGCAGGGGTAAGCGCGTCCAGCCGCACCAGCAACATGTGTTGGGAGCGCCGAATCTCTTCATGAATCCGAGAAGGTCCCGTGATTTATCTTGACAAAAAGGACCGATTTTGGCGCTTGCACTCTCACGCTACCGCTACTCCTTGCTACACTGGAAACCGCTGGTGTTTCCGGCACTATGCTGTAGGAATGTCCAAAGGGGTCACTTTTGGACGCCGATAAGGGGGCACTCTTCAACGTCGATTGACACCGATGAGGACCGAGATCACGCCCGGGCAGGATTCAGACTATACCGGCTATGATCTGGTGATGGCCGACAACCTGCCGCAGCCCGCCGTTCTGGTCGCTGACAGGGGCTATGACTCTGACAAAGTTCGGGAAGACATCGAGAGCCACAACGCCCTGCCCATGATACCGATGCGAAAGACCCGAAGGGTGCGCAAGGCTGTCGACATGACCATCTACACCCTGCGCAACATGGTCGAGCGCTGCTTCAACAAGCTGAAAAACAGCCGTCGGCTGGCAACCCGCTACGACAAAACCGCCGAAAGCTTCCTCGGCTTCGTCGACGTCGCCTGCATCAGGCTATGGCTCCGACATTTGTCAACATGATCTAGAACAAATCTGGAGGCCGGCACGTCGAACGGGCTCCGGGTCACCGGTCTCACAGGGGACTATAAGCAGACCGGGCGGAAGCTCCGGTCAGATTTTCCCGAAATCGGCATCGCAGGAACCAGGCTGATCATGTATTTCTCACAGGCCACCAATACCATGCCAACCCGGAATTCCGTCGGAATACTTGCCAAGCCGGACCAATACCAAAAGCCAGAAGACCGAAAATCAACAGCAAACGAACTCGATTTCGAAATCCAAAGAAACCGGAAATTATTGTCACAGGAAAAAGAAAAGAAACCCGAAAACCGCAAATGACTTCCACCAGATCACGGGTTCGCACCTCCGGTATTCCACAGAAATGATTACACGCAGACCGAAAACATCCTCGCATGTTCCTCGAATGAACCGGCATGGAAACCCTCAGGATATCAGAAATCATGCTCAGACCGGCGATGTATCCAGAACCGCGAACTGCCCCGGAAACCCCAAAATGCGCCGGACCTGACAGATTCCCTGGAGGCCAGCAGCGCGCTCCCTGCACGAGTGCCACTCATCCAAAGCACCCAGGCAGATGCTGCCGCGCGTTTTACAGCATAGCAAACGGACAAACCCACCATGTGAACAGCTATTCGTCTCAAGGGCAGATCTGGCGCAGCGACTTCCCCCCCAAAATCCGTAAAATGGAAAGGGCCTGTTTTACGCCCCGACAATATAGCGAAATCCCCATAAAATCCGCCGTTCTTCCTCGGCTCTCGTCCGGCATCCCGTTCCCGCCCCCTCGACAGCCCCCTTGCTTCCACCGTTTGTCAAAATCACAAACGGACGGAACCACTGTCAGCCTTCTCGGCATTCTGACATCAAAGACCACCGGATTCCGCCCATGATCGTGCCGACCTCCAAAGCCGAGCTGCTCACTGCCATCGACCAGACCTTCACCCGCTTGCTGGCTGACCTCGCCAAAGTGCCGCCCGCTCATGCCCGCGACACCACGCTGGATGGCCATGCAGCAGGCACGATGATGAGCCCGTCTGACCTCGTTGCCTATCTGATCGGCTGGAACGAGCTTGTCCTGAAATGGTTGAGCCGTGATGATCAGGGGCTTCCAGTCGACTTTCCTGAGACCGGATTTGCCTGGAACCAGCTCGGTCAGCTTGCGCAAAAGTTTTACCGCGACCACGATGATCTGGATTGGCCTGCCCTGCTCGACCGTCTGAACCGCGCCGAAAGCGATCTGATTGCCACGATCACCGCCCGATCAGATACTGATCTCTACGGCCAGCCTTGGTATGGCAAGTGGACCAAGGGGCGAATGATCCAGCTCAACAGTTCCTCGCCCTATGCCAATGCGCGGGGACGGATCCGCAAATGGATGCGTGAGACTGCCTGATCTCTTCTGCCACCGCCCCGCAAGCCTAGCGCTGAGGATCAATCACACCATCCCGCGCGCCCTGAACCAAGCCACCTCATCGCGGATCGTCTGGGCTATCGGGCGGAAAGTCACCCCCAGTTCATCGCGTGACTTCGCCGGATTGAAACGGGTGCGCTCTGCCTCCGCGCGCATGGTGCGCACGGTGGCGAGGCTCAGGAGCGCCGGGCGTTTGGTGATGCGCGCCACCACCTCCTGCAATGCCGCAATCGGCCAGAGCACCGCCACCGGGATCCGGCGTTTCGGTGCAGGCGTGCCGGTGACCTCGGCGTAGATCTTCACCAGATCGGGCATGGCGATGTGGTGACCGGCTGCGAGGTAATGTTCCCCCCGCCGCCCCTTTTCGGCGGCTGCGACCAGCGCGAAAGCCACATCCCGGGCATCGACAAAGGCAAAGGTTCCGGGCGGAATGCCGGGCAGCGCGCGCTTCAGGTAGTCCAGCGTGAACTGGCCCGCCGCCGTTGGCCCCAGATCGCCCGGCCCATGCATCCAGCCCGGCATCACGAAGGCCGCAAACATCTCGGGGTGGCCGCGCAGAAACGCCTGCACCACCGCATCCGACTGCATCTTGCTGCGGTAATAATCGTCAGCATCACGCGGATCGCGCTTCATGCTCTCGTCAATCAGCGCGCCGCGCGGGCCGTTCACCACCGCGATCGAGCTGGTATGGATGAACCGCCGCACATCCGCCGCATGGGCCGCCGCGATCAACTCGGTGGTCGCATCGACATTGATCTGCTTCAGCATCGCCCAATGCTTGCCGCCGCCATAGCTTTCGCGGAAATAGGCAGCGGTGTGGAAGACCACATCGCAACCAGCCAGCGCCGGGGCAAAGCCCGCGACGTCCTGCATATCGCCCTCGATGATCTCCAGCCCCGGGATCTGCCCGAACTGCGCCTCGGCCTTGACCCGCGACCTCGCAAGAGCGCGCACCGCCACGCCGCGCTCCAGCAAAAGCCGCACGAGATTATTGCCGAGAAGTCCGGTCGCGCCGGTGACGAATGCCGTTTGCATCAGGGGTCCTGTCCGGCGCGGAATGCGCCTGTTGCCCCCGACATAACGGCATGAGCCTTTGCGCAGAACGCATGGCATGGCAAAACAGGTTTGCCAGAACGCAAAGCAAAGGGGCGGCACGATGAACTGGGATGACCTTCGCCTGCTGCTGGCGGTGGCGCGGCGCGGCAGCTTTCTGCGCGCGGGCGAGGCGCTTGGCATGGCGGCCTCGACGCTTTCGCGCCGGATCACCCAGCTGGAGGCCGGAATCGGCGCGGCACTGGTTGAACGCGGTGCCGATGGCACCAGGTTGACGGCCCGAGGGGCCGCCCTGGTTCAGGCCGCGCAGGATTTTGAAGCCGCACTGACGCCGAAGCCAGAGGCCACGGGCCTTTCCGGCCGCGTCAGGGTGACGGCGGGTGAGGGCTTCGTCGAGCCGGTCACTGATGCCGCCACCGCATTCACCCGCCTGCATCCCGGCTGCACGGTGGATTTCACCGTGACACCTGATCTGGTGAAGCTCTCGCAAGGGGCGTCAGATGTCGCCATACGTACCCTGCATCAGGGAGAGCCTTCGCTGATCTATCAGCGGCTGCCGGATGTCGGTTTCGGCATCTTTGCCGCCACCGAAATGGCATTGCAGCCCGGTGCTGCGCCTGAGATCATCCCGATGATCGGGCTGCTGCCACCCATGGATCAGTTGCCGCATATGAAGGCCGCGCTGGCGGCAGGGTTCATCACTACCCCAATCAGGGTCTCGTCCTTTGCCGCGCAACTGGCGGCGGTCAGGCAAGGTCATGGCGCCGCCGCCCTGCCCCGCGTGCTGGCGAAAGGACTGCTCGAGCCTTTCCCGAAGGTAAATTTGCCGGAGTTGCAGGTGTTTCTGGTGACACGACCCCAGGCTCTGCGCCAACCGCAGATCCGCGCCTTCGTCGATCTGCTGAAGGAGCAGATGATGTCTATCGGTCCGCAATGATGTAGTCCGCCAGACCTCTTCCCGATCCCATCAGGAACGCCATCACGTTATCATGCTTCATTCCAGAAATGGCAGGACGGGTTTCTCACGTACATCCCCCCTTTCGGCAGCGTCGAGATCGAGCGCGTTGCATGAAATCAACGAGGAATGGCGACATCTCGCTCCAGCACTCAGTAACGCAACGACCAAATCATCGATCAGATAGGCAGGCCATCTTGATGGACGGGTCGCAAAACGCCACCTTTGAATGCAGGAGGTTCCCCATGTCTCTATCTGTCAAACTCACGGATGACAGGGTTGTCGATGACGCGCGTATCGAGGCCGAAATCCAGAACTGATCGCTCGCCGACCAGATCACACATTGGGCAAGGATCGGGCGCGCCACCGAACGTTCTGGCAGATTTGACCACAGCCGGATTTCCCGGGCCCTGACCGGGGAGCGACTGTATCTCAAGTCAAGCCCGTCACCGCGTGATCTGCACACCATGTCTGGTTGGATTTGATCATCGCGTTGAGGATGACGATGATCTTCCGCATGATTGCGACGATTGCCACCTGGGGCTTTTTGCCAGCGGCCAGCAATCGCTTGTAGATGGATTTCAAGCGGGGATTGTTCCGTGTCGCCGCGCCCATGGTAGCCATGTAGAGAACACGGCGAACGCCGGATCTGCCACCGCTGATCGCTCGATAGCCCTGCTGCTTTCCGCTGTCGCGATTGATCGGGGCCACGCCGACCAGTGCTGCGGCCTGCTTGTCGGTCATGGTTCCGAGCTCGGGCAGATCGGCGATCAGTGTGCGAGCTGTCGTTGCCGCGAAGCCGGGAATGCTTTCGATGATCTCGCGGCGCCGACGCCAGTCTTCATCCTTCTGGATCATGGCGTCGATCTCGACCTCGACCGCCGCGAGTTGCTTGTCTAGGGTCAGGACCTATTGATTGTGGATCTTTAGCATGATTCAGGAGGTGCTAGGAGACCCTTCTGATGAGCAATCTATTCTGGCTTACAGACGCGCAGATGGCGCGGCTTGAGCCTTTCTTTTCCA
>NZ_JBEFZE010000060.1:0-7010 GCF_042762395.1 Pseudogemmobacter sonorensis | reverse complement strand
GTGTTCATCCCGCCCTTCGTGCGCCCGATCAGCCTGCCGCGCCCCCCTTTTTTACCCGCAGGCTTGAAGCCGTGCGATGGGCTTTCAGGTAAGTCGCATCGATCATGATGGTCTTCTCGTCAGCCGCCTCGGCGGCCAGGCCGATCATGATGCGAGTGAACACGCCCATCCGGCTCCAGCGCTTCCACCGGTTGTAGAGGGTCTTTGGCGGGCCGTATTCCCGGGGAGCGTCACACCACCGCAAGCCATTGCGATTGATGAAGATTATGCCGCTCAGAACGCGACGATCATCGACGCGCGGCTTGCCATGGCTCTTGGAAAAGAAAGGCTCAAGCCGCGCCATCTGCGCGTCTGTAAGCCAGAATAGATTGCTCATCAGAAGGGTCTCCTAGCACCTCCTGAATCATGCTAAAGATCCACAATCAATAGGTCCTGACCCTAGGCCGAATTCTAAGTCCAAATCCATTTGTGGCGTTTACTGCAAGAATAGAGCACTTGTCTATGAATACTGTTTGCCTCAAGTTGCTCTGTTTTCCTGAAGAATCCGTGGCCATAGCAATGTCGATTGCTCCTTGTCCAAGTCCACCAGCGAATGCTGTTATTCCTCCCTCCCAGTCAATCGACTTACTGGTCAAAACATTCACGGTTGTAGTGATGCGGTAGACAGATTCAGGTGGATTCCTAACGGCAAGGCCACTTGATAAGGCTGCAGCTATGGCTGCGCTATCATTTCCAGTATTATTGCCATTCGCGTCATAATTTTCAAAACTTACTGTTACCATAACCAACCCGTTCTTTTGACAGTTTTTGATTGTTTTGCCCGATCAGAAAAGAATGACGTGGGTCACGTAGCCAGATCTCTCCCAGAAACAACTACGTCGCGAAGCATGCAATCCAAACTCTGTCAAGCGCGCAATATTCCAATTCTGCTCCACATGACCAAGCATTTTGCTAGCGGCTTCTTGATTAACTGACAGGAGGTCCGATTTTGTTTTAGATATTAATCGAAAGTACCTGAACAGAGACTCCTTGGACATCTCAACGAAACCATCGAAGTTCAGGAATAATGCCCCATTTAACGACCGCAGGGCACGAGTGGAGAATGCGCTGATTATGTTGACATGACCGGGGTCAGTTTTCAATTCATCCGGCCAAAGAGAACACTTAACACCATTTGACGTAAGAAATGCGTATTGCACAAACCCCACCGCTGGAAGATCTACAATCGTGTAACAAACATCTTTTCCACGGGCAATATTGTATGCGATCCGGCCTATGCCTCCACCAATCTCTACTATTGCATCATATTTCTTTTCATATGTCGCCAGAAGATCCCTATACTCTCTCAGATACCCCAGGCTAATAGCTTGCCGATGACTTAGCAGTCCGCTGGCCGTGTCTAGACCAATTGCTCCGCTCACTGTACGAGGCAACGGCGCAGAGAGCTTAAGTGCAGCTAAAACAGCCGAAAGAACAGTATCGGTCTGATCTTCAGAGAGATAAGGATAGTTTTCATTCTGCTCGGGATTGTAGGCCCTAATTACCCCGAGCGCCATGCCGCACCTTAGTAAGGTTGCATATATAACTTTAGCATGATACTCTTGCTGAGAAACACTCGAAGAGATTATGTCTGTGTGTCTCTTGTGTTGATCAAAGCCTTCCATGGTAGAGTTGCCATGAATATTGTTAAGGATACTGTGTATCCTTTCGGCATCACGTTCCAGAATAGCGCTTGTGAGGGGCCTCTGTCCGCCATCGGTATGCCACTTCCATTCAGTGTCATCCCCAAGTGTGCCGAATACCCTATCCTCCTTTATTGATGTTAGCGCGAGCTCGCACTGCGAAAGTGTAATCATTTCTCGAGGGCTCTCCGAGATAAGCAGTTTCGGGCGAGCTTTAATATGGGGTGGGGGATTCAGCATACGGTAGTCTCTTTGGATTTTCTTGTATAAACGGCATGCGATAGGATCGAAGTTCCGCTTGCTCAATCCGCAACTCTAGCAAACATATCTGCTCTGCATTCTACTAGGTTCTCAAAATCAGACAACCATGTGAATCTGTATGCTGCTCGTGGGGCCTTGTTGCCCATTGGTCCAGCCGATCTGCACTCGACGCTCGCTCGCCGAAATTGATGGCGCGGTGTGAATGCCTCCCTCCACAAAACTGATGACACGCCCCCGAAGCGCCATAGGATGTGGCTTGCCGATCGCGACCCCCCGTATCTGCTCCGCAAACAGTGAAGCACAGATCAAATCTCACGAGAATCCTGTATCGGAAAGCGCGTCCAGCTCACGGTCTGCAAGCCCTGGCCCGGCCGGGCCGGGGTGGAAAGCGACTTAGAAGATCCGGCGTGGCGAGGACGCCGCCTGCGCATCGAGGTCCGTGCGCCTAGTCTTCCCAGGATGCAGAGACCGGAGCCCGCTGGCGCCGGTCACACCAGCCCAATAGCCGGTGCGGGGGATCGACGCGGGCCAAAGGCCCGCGCTCACCCCCGACCCGACGCCATTTCCAATCCCTTGCTGGGGCTAAAATATGAAAGATCCTTGCCGTGGAGGCGGAGGCGTATAGTGGAAAAGAAATTGTATCCAGCGTTGGCGCAATGGTGCGGTGCGGATCGGAGAGGAAGGTGGATCCGGTGAAGTTGCGACCACCTGGGGGCGTCCGCCCTACATGCTGCGTTCAGCGCCAGGGGCGGCGCTTTCTCCACGAGCGCCGCGTCTTGCGCGGGGAGTTGCCGCTTTGGCGAGGTCTGCCCGGCGCGGTATCCTGCCCGAGCGCGGCCCGTTTGCCGGTCAGCCAGGCGAAGCTGCTGCTCAAAAGCTGGATCTGCCCGGCCGCTGACGACAGAAGGAAGAGCCCGGCAATGAGCAAGGGGCTTGTCAAGGCACGGTCCACCCAGTTCGGGCGGATCAGATTGGGCGCGCGGCCGCCGAAATAGCTGACCTCCAGCGCGGATCGACCTGGGGCCGAGACACCGACGAAATGAAGGCCGCGCTGGTCGGGATCTTCGGGGAGCGTTACATGGCCATAAGTCAGGGCAAGCGCGCCGTCTTCCAGGATACGCGCGCTCTCGCCACTGCGCAGCAGGCCCGATTTCACCGTTTCGGTCTGGGCGCTCAGAAGCGGGCGTTCGCGCGCCTCATAGCTGCCCGAGAGCAAGAGGCCGCTCTCGCCGGACTGGGCGCTGCGCCCCAGCACCAGATGCCCGACAAAACTCAGCGCGCCGAGTTCCGCCAGTTGGGCACGGTCGAGGAAGACGAGGCTGCCATCGGGCAGCCCGGCCAGTCCGGTGATCCGCATCGAGAGGCCGCGCGCGCCGCGATCGGTTATGGTGATCGTTGCGTCGTCATTCCAGGCCAGGGCGACCGGCTCCAGGCTCTCGACAAAGCGGCGGGTGTCGCAGGTGCCGCTGCCGGGAGCCGCCCGCAGGTCGATACGCTCCAATGGGCGGCACAGCACGGCTTCGCCCAGATCCCAATGGTTCGCGCCGCCGTCAAAGGTGATTTCGGCGCCAAGCGTATTGGCCTCGATCAGGAAACTGCGCGTCGAGCGGAACGGGTCGGCCAGCAGGAGAGCCAGCAAAGCGATGGTCAGAACTGGTAGCATCAGCCCGGCAACGGGCAGGATCCGGTTGGTCAGCTGCTCCATCTCAGCCGGTCGGACCGCGCAGGGTCAGGGCGATTTCGCGCCCCATCTCGCCGCCCCGGAAGGGGATCACGACCACGTCCAGCTTTGGCTGTTCAAGCGCCCCCGCAGGCATCGGGCAGATCGTGTCAAAGGCGATCCGCCCCGTTGCCGGGGCCGACAGACAGGTGACTTCGGGCCAGTCGGGATGGTTGGTGAACAGCAAAAAGGTCTCATCGGCGCGCGAGGTGTTGAGCATCAGAAGCGGCTCGGTGCCGCCGCGCCACCAGACCAGGGCGATTTCCGATCCGGTCCCGGCGCAATCGCCACGCCAGAGGGCGGCCGTGACCTCGCCGGGGGGCAGGTCGATCAGGCGGGAGGGGTTTGGGCTGGGATAAGGCAGCGGGATCGCGCCGCCTTGCCAATCCTCGCTGACACGGTAGCTGTTGCGCGATTCATAGCGGCCATCGGCGCTGGTCACCCGCAGGCAAAGGTCGGTGCCGCGCCAGTCGCCCGGGATCATCGCGCTGACACCCAGATCTGCCTCGCCGAGGAACGGAGCGCTGGCGGCGGCAAAGCCGACCACGACCGCGCCGGAAATCTCGGCTGCCGGCCGCCAGACCTCGTCGAAAGGTTGAGAGGTCAGCACGACTGGGCTAACCTCCTCGGCAAGCGCCGCGAATGGCAGCAAAATGAGAAACGGGAGAGCCCTCGCCAGCATGCGCATACTCCGATTTGGCCTGACGATTGTGATAGTAGCGGCCGCAGCCGTCAATGGAACCCGTATTGCGGCGCAGACTGTGCGGATCGAAAGCGCGGGCGAGACCGGGCATGGCTTCACCATCCGCCATGCTGGCCTGTGCTGGGTGATCCTGCCGCGCCATGTCGCTGGCGACAGCCGCCGGGTGACCGTCTTTTCCGGTGCGCCGGTGGTCCATTCCGCTGCAATGATCGAAACCCCGTTCTGGGACGGGATGGACCTCGCCATCGGCCAGTTGCGCGGTGCGGTCGAGGACCGCTGCACCGCCGATCTGGCCCTCATCTCCGGTGCGGTCCGGGCTGAAACCGGCGGCGAGGTGCAACTGCAAAGGCTGCGCAGCTCGGGCGAGGTCGAGCGTATCCCGATGCAGATCACCCGCACCGATTACTTGACGCTGGAGGCGGTGGTGGCAAAGCCCGGCGATGAGCTTTTCAAGGGCACCAGCGGCGCCTTTCTCTTCGAGGGCGACCGCCCGATCGGCATGATCATTGAGGCCATGACCCCGACCGAGGGTCGCTTCATCCGGATCGAGGAGATCGGCCAGAATATCTCGCGCCGCATCTCGCGCCAGGCGGCGCCCATCGCGGCTGGCGGCGGGGGCGCGTTGCCTGTGCCGGAGCAGTCCGATAACAGGGCCAGCCTGGCGTTCGAGGCGGTCTCGGCGATCCTGCCGCCGCTTACCCCGGACCAAGGCGAGGCCAATTTGACGGGGCCGGGCGTCTACGCTTTCCACCTGACCCGCCCGAACCGCATCGCCTTCCGGGTTCGGGGCGATGCGGCGGCGGTGCTGTCCCGTGTCCGCATCGAGGCCGCGAGGGAGGAAGACCTCGCCACCCCCCGCGACATCACCGTCGAGGTCGCCGCAGACGGGGCGGGCCAGCGCGCGCGGCCCTTCGCCATGGGGGTGATGGGCCCGGATGGGGTGCTGGAACTGACCGGAGCCCCCACCAGCGCCCGCTGGGTCTATGTCACCATCCGCAGCGCCTGGGACGAGGCCCCGGTCGGGCTGGATGCGGTGAGCTTCCACTGATGGAACAGATCTGAACCTTGGGGGTGGCTCCGCCAGGCGGTCAGTTGGACAGCGGGATGCGAATCGGCAGCGGCGCGGCGACATCCGGAACGGTGACAAGCCCCGCGATCTCGCCCTGATCATTGACCCGCAGGATATTCCACTTGTCCCAGATAAAGAGGCTGATGCCGTCATCCGAGATGCGAAACAGGCAGTAGTTTATGTCTAATTGGTAGCAGGACCGCGCTTTGTTGTATTCACCGACCTTCATGCTGATAAATCCCAGCTTCCGATCATTTACCGTGCCATTATAGTAACGCATAAATATCTCGGTGAAACGGTCGGGATCGGAGGCGGCGCTGCCGTCTACATAAATGTTCAGGACTGGCCCCGCCTTGATGAACGCTTCGACAGCCGTGCGCTGCACGGTTGGATTGGGGCTGTAAAGCCCGGCATTCAAGGCGATCCGCATCAGCTCGGCATCGCCAGATGCCAGCATGATCTGCATCGCCGCCAGTGCGCGTGCCGGATCGGGATCGGCCAGCAGTGCCTGATACTCGTTGCCTGTGGCCACCTTTTTGTCCACCTGGGCCAGGATGTCCTGTGCCGAGAGGCTTTGCGCCTGCACGCCAAGCGGTGCTGCGGCAACAAGTGCGAGCGCGGCAAGCAAAGATCGGATCATCACAACGTCCTCGTTCAAAAAGCGGATTTACCGATGCATTTGAAGCAGGTGGCGACTGCGCTGTCCAGAACTGATCTCAAGCGGGCCAGGACTGGCTGTCTTCCGTGCTGCGGGGGGAGAGGATGCGGATGCGCAGACCGTCACCCAACAAGCCACCCGCTGTTGGATGGTGCTTTCTTGGTAGTCCTGCTCCATCGCGACCCGGCATATTTGGAGACCGCCAGAGAAGCGACTGGGGCATTGGCCAGCATCCGCTCAGCATAGGCCCTGATCTCGACCTGCCGCCCGACAGCCGTTGCCGCAACCGAGTATTTGTTGTTGTCGAAGCGCACGAGGCAGGTCTTCGACATACGAGACCTTGTTCGCCATTGGTTCGAGAACAATGGTCGAGTGCGCAGGCAACGAATGGAATTCGTCGAAGCGCCCGGCATAGGGAACAAGGTGTGGGCGCTCTTCCTGGAAGACCTGCCAGACGGTTTTGTCCGTCAGCTCGGGATGCTTGCTGGTTCTGGCCGAGGCGATGCACTCGTCCAGCAGCCAGGCATTCAGTTCCTCGTAGCTTTTGACCCGGACGCGGGGCGAGAAGAACCGCTGGCGGACAGTGCCGACCTGGCTCTCCACCTGGCCTTTCTCCCAACCCGCAGCAGGGGTGCAGGCAACAGGTTCTACCAGATAATGGCTGGCCATCTGCAGGAACCGGCGATTGTAGAGACGCTCTTTGCCGGTGAAGATGGTCTCCACCGCCGTCTTCATGTTGTCGTAGACCCCACGGGTGCATGTGCCCTTGAAGAAGGCAAAAGCCCTGTCGTGGGCATCGAACATCGAAGCCATCGCGGCGCCATCGGTTCGAGCCCGATGGCTGAGGCTCCTGCGTCTCGCGCGGATAGGCCCGCACAAAGAACATCCGGCTGTGACACAGGCGAACATGGGCCACT
>NZ_JBEFZE010000059.1:0-7285 GCF_042762395.1 Pseudogemmobacter sonorensis | reverse complement strand
GCGTTCACCTGCTCCACATGAACCGCTTCACATCCCTCGGCACGCCCGAGACTGTCCGAATGCGCTGAAGACAGCCGGGAAAGGGAGACCTGCCGCCTCAATCCGAATGGCGCAACAAGGCCCGTGCAGGCCCGGCGCCCGGTCTCAATCAGAATGCCTTCGCTCAGGAATTTGTTGATCGTGCGCTTGACCGTCGTTTCGCCCAACTCCGTATGACGCTGGATGGTTCCTTTCGAGCACCAGATGCCCGACCCGTCATCGCTGGCCTTGTCCGCGAGAAACATGATGATCTGCTTGCGGACCGGGCTGCCGAATTTACGCTGCGCACAAAGATTCGCGACCTTCCAGCTCATAGCGCGGCCTCCGTCGGGGTTGCGGGACGGCGTGAGGTCGCGTATTCCACTATTCAAAGTGCCGTCGGACGGAGTGCCAGCTCCTTCGGTGGCTTTTTTTGCAGGTAGCACTGCCCGAAATTGCGGGACACCTGCGTCATAACCCATTGATTTGCATAAGGCGCTGTCGATCAGATGCGGGGCAGCTGAGCGTTGATTTTCTTCACTTTTCTGGAAGAATGGTGGGCGACCCTGGAATCGAACCAGGCATGAGTCGCCTCGGCGGAGTTACAGTCCGCTGCCGCACCTTGCAGCACGTCGCCCACTGGGGGCGGGAAATAGCCAAGGGGGCGGGGGGCGTCAAGGGCTCTTCTTAGAGCGGGAGGCATCCTTTTGCCTTGCCTTCGCGCCGGGTTCGGGCATTTTGCGCGCCGGGCCCCGGGGCCTGGGGGAAAAGCCATGAAAAAGCCGTCCTGGGTGGTCGACAAGGAACGCAACCGCAAGGCCGAGGCGAAAGAGACAGTCTGGCTCTTCGGCCTGCATGCGGTGCGCGACGCGCTGCTCAATCCGCGGCGCGCGCGCCTGCGGCTGATCGTCACCAAGAACGCCTTCGACCGGCTGGAGGATGCCATCGCCGCCTCGGGAATCACGCCCGAGATCGTCGATCCGCGCAAGTTCACCGCGCCGATCGACGAGGGCTCGGTCCATCAGGGTGCCGCGCTCGAGGTGCGGCCGCTCGACTGGGGCGGGCTGATGGATCTGGCGATCTCGGGCGAGGGGGCGCCGCTCCTGGTGCTGCTCGACCGGGTGACCGACCCGCATAACGTCGGCGCGGTCCTGCGCTCGGCCGAGGTGTTCGGCGCCCGCGCGGTGATCGCGCCGCGCCACCATTCCGCCCCGGAGACCGGCGCGCTGGCCAAGACCGCATCCGGCGCGCTGGAGCGTCAGCCCTATCTGCGGGTGGCCAACCTGGCCGAGGCGATGGAAGAGCTGAAGGCGGCGGGCTATGTGCTGGTCGGCCTGGACGGCGCGGCGGAAATCCCGCTGGCGCAGGCGCTGGCGAGCACGGCGGGCCGCCCGGTCGGGCTGGTCATGGGGGCCGAGGGGCCGGGCCTGCGCGAAAAGACCCGCGAAACCTGCGATCTTCTGGCGCGAATCCCGGCGGCGGGCGCGTTCGGCAGCCTCAATGTCTCGAATGCGGCGGCGGTGGCGCTTTATGCCGCCGCCGCCCGGTAAAGAGATAACGCGGAGATCACGAATGCGGGAAGGAACCTTTAATCCTTCATCAGCGTTTATAAGTCACTGTCGTGAAGGACGGGCCGGAACCCCCGTTCCTTTCATTCACTGTCCCTCGTTCCACAACTTGCGCGCCCGGCCTCATTCAGGCTCGGGCGCCTTTTTTGGCAGCATCCAAGCAGGCAGGGCCCGAATGTCCGACGACAGCACCATCCGCCGCATCCTGACCGAAGCGAAGACCATCGCCGTCGTCGGCTGGTCGCCCCGGGCCGAGCGGCCAAGCCACGGCGTCGCCGCCCTTCTCGCGGCCCGGGGCCACCGGGTGATCGCGGTCAACCCGGGCCAGGCCGGGCAGCACGCGCTCGGCGGCGTGGTGCGTGCCTCGCTGGCCGAGGCGGCGCGGCACGACGGCCCCATCGACATGGTCGACATCTTCCGCCGCTCGGAAGAGGCGGGGGCGGCGGTCGACGACGCCATCGCCATCGGCGCCCGGGCGGTCTGGCTGCAACTGGGCGTCATCGACGCATCTGCCGCCGCCCGCGCCCGCGCCGCCGGGCTCGAAGTGGTCATGGACCGCTGCCCCGTGATCGAGATCGCCCGGCTGGGCCTCTGACCCGCGCCCCGGCAAAGGCCCGCTCCAAAAGCGCCCCTTCCGCCCCTTCATCTTGGCAAAAATATCCCCGCCGGAGGCCTCCGACCCCCGCCCCGGGGCGAAACGCCGCCTATCCTCGCGCGGCCTTCTCGGCGATCCCCGAAACCCCCTCTCGCCGCTCCAGCTCGGCGAGCACATCGGCCAAGCGGACGTCGCGCGCCGCCAGCATGACGATCAGGTGATAAAGCACATCCGCCGCTTCCGAGGCCAGCCGCGCCCGGTCGCCGCGCACGGCCTCGATGATCGCCTCCACCGCCTCCTCGCCGAATTTCTCGGCGCATTTCTCAGGCCCCTTCGACAGCAGTTTCGCGGTCCAGGACGATTCGGGATCGGCGCCGCGCCGGGATTCGACGGTGGCGGCCAGGCGTTCGAGCGCGTTCATTCCAGCCTCACCGGGATTCCGGCCGCCGCCATATGGGCCTTGGCCTCGCCGATCGTATAGGTGCCGAAATGGAAGATCGAGGCGGCAAGCACCGCCGAGGCCCCGCCCTCCAGGATCCCCTCGACCAGATGGTCGAGCGTGCCGACCCCGCCCGAGGCGATCACCGGCACTTCCACCGCCTCCGATATGGCGCGCGTCAGGGCGAGGTTGAACCCCGCCCGGGTGCCGTCGCGGTCCATCGAGGTCAGAAGGATCTCGCCCGCGCCCTTGGCGGCGACGGTGCGGGCGAATTCGACGGCGTCGATGCCGGTGGGCTTGCGGCCGCCATGGGTGAAGATCTCCCACCGCCCCGGCGCCACGGTCTTGGCGTCGATGGCAACGACGATGCACTGGCTGCCGAAATGGTCGGCGGCCCGCGCCACCACATCGGGATCGGCGACGGCGGCCGAATTGAACGAGACCTTGTCCGCCCCCGCGAGCAGCAGCGCCCGCACGTCGGCGGGGCTGCGCACGCCGCCGCCCACCGTCAGCGGCACATAGATCTGCTCGGCGGTGCGGGTGACCAGGTCGAACATCGTGCCGCGGTTTTCATGGGTGGCGTGGATGTCGAGAAAGCAGATCTCGTCGGCGCCCGCGCGGTCATAGGCGCGGGCCACCTCGACCGGATCGCCCGCATCGGTCAGATTGACGAAATTCACGCCCTTGACCACGCGGCCATCGGCCACGTCCAGGCAGGGGATCACGCGGGTCTTCAGCATTGCGGCCTCATCGGGCGGGCGGGTGCTTCGCCCTCAGGCCCCGGGATAATGCGCCGGGGGGGATTGTGCAATCGCCCAAGGCCGCGCGCGGGATGCCCGCCGCTTCAGGGCCGCCTCACAGCGCGCGGCGCCGCCGCGGATGGTAAAGCGCGGCGGGGCCGACGGTTTCCAGGAATTGCCGCCCGGCCTCGGTGCCGAAATGCTGGATCTGGGCCAGGCCGGGGAAGCGCGCGCCCAGTTCGGCGGCGATCTCGGGCGGCAGGCGGCTGACGGTGGCGTCGTTGACCATCAGGCTCTCGGCGGGGATGCCCTCGGCATAGACGATCTCGTGGCGGTCGAAGACCAGGCTGAACCAGTCGACGAAGCCGCCTTCGCGGATGAAGACATTCTCGCCATCGACCAGATGGCGGGCCTGGACCAGCAGTTCCGATGTGCCCAGCCCCGCCGGTCGGTTGCGCTGGTAAAGGAACATCCGGTGGTGCTGGCTGACGATCAGGTCGCCCGCATTCCCCAGCGTGCCCGCGGTGATCACCACCGGCGCGAAGGCCCCCACCGCGCGCAGGGTCGCCCGGCCCAGGAGCCGCAGCGGCTGCGGCCCGTGATCGCGGGTCAGCACCCGGTCGCCGGGGCCCAGATCCTCGATCGGGACCTGCCGCCCCGAGGCCAGCGAGATCAGCGTGCCGCGCGCGAACGAGACACAGATCAGATCCGAGAGCCGCGTGTCCCGGGGCGAGGATTCGACATGGAGCAGCGTATAGTCCGAGCGTGTCCCGATCGGCGACAGGGGCAGGGCGAAGAGCCCGGCCTCCAGCGCCAGCATCAGCAGCTCGACCTTGTCGCCATCGGGCGACATCAGCGTGTAGCGCGCGGCCAGCCGCACCTTTTCGCCCGGGCGGCCCAGCGAGGAACCCTCGGCCACTTCGGGCTCGGCCCCCGCCGCGACCGGGCGCGACAGCACGAGGCGCAGCGGGCGGGCGTTTTCCTCAAGCTCGTAGATATCGCCGGTGACCACCTGGTCGGGGCCGCCGAGGCCGTCGCCGGAATTCACCCCGATCGAGACATAGATGTCGTCGGCGGCGAAGACCTGGCAGGCATGGCCGGGGGCAGGGGAGGGAGAGGCCGCCCTGCCGCCCGTTTCCATTGCGCCCGCCCCTGCCGCGCCCATCCCTGCCGGGACCGTCCTTCTTGCGCCCGTTCCCGCCGCCCCCGCCGCAGGGGCGGGGCGCGCGCCGGGCGCGCGGGCAGGGGGGGGATCGGTGTTCTGCACGGCACTCATGTCTCATCAGCCTTTCGGCCCGGTCGGGCGAAGTCTAGCAAGCCCGCCGCCCGGGCGCAAATTTCCTCGCCGGGCCGAGGGTCTGCGGCGCGGCGTGCCTGGTCCGTTTCGGAGGCCCCGGGTCTTGGGGCCTCGTTTCCGGGTCCCGGGTTTTGGACGGCATCCGGCGCGGTCTCGGTCCGCAGGCCCAGTCTCAGGGGTCGAGGGGGCGGAAGCGCGGCGGATTTGCGGCGGCGGTGGGGCGGGGAGGGGTGCCGCGCCTGTCCTTTCGTCCCCGCCGCACGGGCGGCCCCGCAACGCCTTCGCTTTCCTGGCCTTCCTTCCGGGCCGCGCGCGCTCTTGCGCGGATCGCATCCGCCTGGCCCCTTTCGCCGCCCCCGCATCCCCCCTATGGTCTGGCCGCGAACGGACAGGAGGATGGAATGGATCTGGGACTTCGAGGCCGCAAGGCCATCGTCTGCGCGGCCTCGAAAGGGCTGGGCCGGGGCTGCGCCGAGGCCTTGGCCGAAGCGGGGGTCGATCTGGTGATCTGCGCGCGCGGGGAAGAGGCCCTGCAGGCCACGGCCAAGGGAATCGCCGCCGATTGGGGCGTGGACGTGACGCCGGTCGTCGCCGACATCACCACCGAGGCTGGCCGCGCCGATGTCCTCGCCGCGGCGGGCGAGGTCGACATCCTTGTCACCAACGCGGGCGGTCCGCCGCCCGGGCTGTGGTCGGAATGGTCGCGCGAGGATTTCATCAAGGCGCTGGACGCCAACATGCTGACGCCGATCGCGCTGATCCAGGCGGTCCTGCCGGGGATGATGGCGCGCGGCTGGGGACGGGTGGTCAATATCACCTCGGTCTCGGTGCGCGCGCCCATCGGGGTGCTGGGGCTGTCGAATTCGGCGCGGGCGGGGCTGACCGGCTTCGTCGCCGGGACCGCGCGGCAGGTGGCGGGCAGCGGGGTGACGATCAACAACCTGCTGCCGGGCATGCATGCGACCGACCGGGCCGAGGCGCTGGACAAGGGCGCGGCCCGCGCCCAGAACATCTCGGAGGAGGAGGCCCGCGCCGCCCGCTGGGCCACCATTCCGGCCGGGCGCTACGGCACGCGGCAGGAATTCGGCGCGGCCTGCGCCTTCCTTTGCTCGCAGCATGCGGGGTTCATCGTCGGGCAGAACATCCTGCTGGATGGCGGCGCGTCGAACATCACGATCTGACGGGTCGCGGCCTGACGGGTCGCGGCAAGGCGGGAGTTGAACAGCCAGGGCCGGGATCGCGCGGGGGATCCTTTGCGGGCCGGTCCGGTTCGGGACGGCTATCCCCGCCCGCGCTCTCCGGCGCGGGGTCGTCTCGCCCGGGCGTTCAGCGAGGGGGCTCTTCGCCCGCGGGGGTGCCGTCCTCGGCCTTCAGATCGGCCTGGGGCAGCAGGGTCGAGACCTTGTAGAGCAGGCTTTTCGCCGCGCGCGAAAGTGCGGGATGCTCGGCCTCGACATGGCGCAGGCCGGTGGCCAGCGCCTCGACCTCGTCCTGCGTCAGAACAGTGGGCGGCAGCATCAGCGGCGCGCGCAGGATATAGCCCAGGCCGCGCTCTCCGGTGACCGGCAGGCCGGTCGCCGCCATCATCGCCATGTCGCGCCAGACCGTGCGCACCGAAACCCCCAGCTTTTCCGCGAGTTCCGCCGCGGTATGCAGCCTGCCGTCGCGCAGGATGCGGATCAGGTCGTAAAGGCGGTCGTCGCGTTTCATCGGGGGCCTTGTGTCCTTGGGGAGGGGGCTTGCGGCTGCGGATGGGCTGGCGGCGGCGCCCGCTCAACTGACAAAATACTGTCAGTTGAGCGGGCGCCGCAAGCGGAATCGGTCTTCCGTCCGGGCCCCGTCCCGCCCTAGTTTCGCGTCAATCGGATGCAATCGGCCCGTCCTGGCCGGAAAAAAAGGGGATTTCGCAATGTTCCAGAATATGGGTGTCGGCGGCCTTCTGCTGATCGCGGTCGTGGTGCTCGTGCTGTTCGGCAAGGGCAAGGTCAGCTCGCTCATGGGCGAGGTCGGCAAGGGAATCACCGCCTTCAAGAAAGGCGTGGCCGACGGGACCAAGGAGATCGAGGATGCCAAGGCCGAGGTCGCCCGCGACGTGACCCCGGCGGATCCGGTGGTGGAAACCGCCACGGAGGCCGCCGTGAAGGATGCCGAGAAGGGCAAGATCTGAGCCGGTAACGGCGCGGGTCGGGTCCGCAAGCAGGGCGCCGCAATCGAGGTTCGGCATCGGGGCCGCTAGGCCGGAGGCAGGGGAGAGACGCTTATGGAGATCGGCTGGTCCGAGCTTCTGCTCATCGGCGTGGTGGCGCTGATCGTGATCGGGCCGAAGGATCTGCCCGAGATGTTCCGCACGCTTGGGCGTTTCACGGCCAAGCTGCGCTCGATGGCGCGGGAATTCTCGCGCGCGATGGAGGATGCGGCCAAGGAGTCGGGCGTCAAGGACGTGGCCGAGGATCTGAAGAAGATGACCTCGCCCAAGTCGCTTGGACTGGATGCGGTGAAATCCGCCGCCGACAAGTTCGAGAAATGGGATCCGCTGAAGGGCGCGCGCCCCGGCGCCGCTGCCTCGGCTGCCGCTGCCTCGGGCGCGGCGGGCGCGACCGCCGCCGCCGCCCCGCCCGCGGCCACCAC
>NZ_JBEFZE010000058.1:0-7730 GCF_042762395.1 Pseudogemmobacter sonorensis | reverse complement strand
TCACGCGCGGCGGCACGTAGTGCCTTTATGACAATTTCTGTCTGCTCGGCACAGGCTTCGGTCGCTTCCGGTGCCAGATCCATCGCGGGCGCGGGCTTATCCTCCCCTTGTGGCTGTGAGGCGGGGATGGCGCGGATATCATCGCAGATCCTCTTGCGCACGGCGCTGGTTTCCGGCTGGAACATCGCCAGCACGGACGCCCGGCTGATCATATCGCCCTCGGGCGTGGGAGTGGTGCTCATGCTAATCATCCCTCCTGAGGAAGTGCACGGTCGGATCTCCCTGAAACCCGTTCAGGAAGACAAACCATGAGAAGTCGGTTTTGCCGCCGCCGCGCTTGCCGCCCTCGGCGAGATGGCCCCCGGATGGGATCGAGGGGCGCGGCGTCAGGCGGTATTCCCGGTAGAACGGCAGCGACTCGATCCAGCGGCTGCGCTCGTCGGCGCTGATCCAGCCCGTGGGCAGCAGAACGGCGACCTTGCCGATAGTGCGGCGCAAAGCGATGCGCAGGAATTCATCTTCGGATCGAGCCATGGCATCGGGCGACGGCTTGTCGCGGCCAAGCTGGAGCCACGTCGCATAGGGCGGGTTTGAGACGATATTCGCGCAGGGCCAGGTGCCCGGCAGGTAATCGCCGGTGAAAAAGCACACGCCCGGCTGGACCAGATCTCGGGCGCCGCGGTCGCGCAGATCGAAACCTTCCGCCCGCAATCCCGCCGCGCGCGCGGCGCGCACAATGGTTCCGGTGCCAGCGCAGGGGTCGATAATCCCGCCCGGGAACGCCTCATCCTGAAACAGGCGCTCGGCGCACCATGCCGGTTCGCGATACCATGCGTCGGGATCTCGTGGCTTGCCCGATGTCGCCCGCTGGCTCATCGCACACACATCCCCGCAGCGCGCATCGCCGCCTTCGTCTCGCTGGCGCTCGCCTTCATTCCCTCGCGCAATGACCACTCCGCCAGCGTCATGCCGCGAAAGTTCCGGGGCCTCTTCGGCAATCCCCGGACCCGGGCGGCCTGTGAGACATTGGCGGGATGATTGCTGCGCCCGAGGGCACGCAGGATCTCGGCATTCGCCACGCCATCGATCCACAGCCTGCGGAAAAGCTCCTCGGCGCCCTGGCCGGAAAGCAAAGTGCCGGGGGTGCCAGCCGCGCCGGATTTGCGCCTCGGCAAGCCGAGTCGGCTGGCGTATATCGACACCGCTCGGTTGGAGACCCCCAGGACGGACCCGATCTTTTCCCGCGTGATCAGCGGGCGCGCGCACCAAAGCTGCGCGAAAACGGCCCTGACCTCGGGCGTATCCTTGATGCGGATTCCGCTCATGATCACCTCAGATAATCGTGCAGGCCGGGCGGGACCCGGCTCAGAAATGCGGACAGTTTTGGGGCGGGGCGTGCGGGCAGGATCTCGACCACCACCGAGCGCATGCCGGGCACCCAGACAGACCGGACGGACCGGACGTGTTTGCGGTTGTCGTCGGGGATGACGCCCGCCTTCACGAGCGCGTCTTGCGCCGCCTTCAGCGTGTTATCCCCGTCCATGTCCCCCACCCCCTTCTCCCCGGTGTAGAAGGTCATCTCGACGGGATCTGAAAATCTCGGAATGGGGTTCTGGGCGAGAAGGATCTTCGATGCCTCCTCCTGCCAGCGCCGGTATTCGCCAGTGGCAACCCGGCCCACACCCCGGACGTTGCGATAAAGGCTGTTCGTGCTGATCGCCTTGGGAAGAAGGATGTAGGCCGCTCCTGTCGCGCTCATGACCTGCCTCCACCGCCCATTGAAATGACGTTCGAAGTGACTGGATCAGGTGCAACAGGGCCATTTATGATCTCGTTCGCCATAGGTAGTGGCCATGGTATCATTCCGATAGCCCTGTCGGCGCTGCCGTGCGCCCACAACCTAGGCTTGCCAAGATCCTTATGGGGCTGCAGCCCGGACAGAATCCGGTCCACGGTTTCTGCGCGCCGCATGTCCCAGCCCAGCCGGTCGCCTAGGACGATGTTGCGTTTCAGGCTCTCGCAGAACTGCCGCATCAGCGAGGGCGAGGCGGTGGACATGGCCTCGGCCAGTTCCGTCATCGCGGCGCTGGGCAGGCCATAAGGGGCCAGATACCGCGCAAGGATGCGGTGGCGCTCGTCCGGGCCGGGCAGGGCCAGTTCGATCTGGATATCGAAGCGCCGCCAGATGGCCTGATCGATATCGGCCGATAAGTTTGTAGCGGCAATGATGATGCCATCGTGCTGCTCTATCCGCTGCAACAGCGTGTTGACCGAGGCGTTTCGTTCCTGCTGGGCGTCACGCGCTGATGCCTGGCGTTTCGGGGCCAGCGCATCGAATTCGTCTATGAATAGGATGCAAGGGCCTTCTTCCTTCGCGGCGGCGAACAACGAACCGATGTTCCGACCCGTCGAGCCAAGCCAGCAATCCACGATCGTCTCGGACCTGACCGCGAGCATCGGCAGGCCGAGCCGGGCGGCGAGGTGGTGCGCCAGCGTCGTCTTGCCGGTGCCGGGCGCACCGAAGAACAGCGCGCGACGGCGGGGCGACAGGCCAACATCCGCCAGATCATCAGCAGCCCAGATTTCGGTCAGCCATTCCAAGAGGGCGCTGCGCACCGGGCGGGCGAGGATGGGCTCCATCGCCTGAGCGGGCATCAGAACGTCGCCGAAATCGGACAGTGCAACGGGTGATGTTCGTGCCATCAGGCAGGCCCCATCCCATCGCCGCCATCTTCATGGCGCCACCCTTCATCCCAAAGTCGCCGTCGCTTGTCATCCCACGGGAACGGGTTGGCGATCACGGGCTCATCATCGCGCCGGGCCTGCCGCCCCAACTGGCGAGCCTCATCAAGCGTGCAGTCGGGAACATCGGCCCGCTTCGCCGCGTCCGCGCGCGAGGGGCGGTTGGCGCGAATGTCCGTCTGTTCCGCCTTCTGGGCCGGGCGATCAACCACTTCTTCGGCATGGGTGCCGTCGCGGTCACGCCAGATGCGCACCCGCGCGCCCTGGCCGACGCGGATGGTGATCTCGCCATCCTCCGGGGCCAGCAGCTTGAGGGCGTTGACCACGGCCTCCTGCGCCATGGCATCCCGGCTCATGCCTTGGATATGCCGGAACAGGGGCGTCTCCGACGACATGCCCATAGCCGCCGAATACATCTCGATCATTGCCTCGTTCTCCTGCCGCTCGGAAGGCGGGACAGAGCGCAGCTTGACGATCGCGCGTATGTATTTCGGATCGAAGCCGTCTGATTTCGCCTCGGCGAATACCAGCCTCTTGTCGTCGCGCAGCGCCTTCTCGTCCTCGGTCAGGCGCTCGATCCGCTCGACATAGGATCGCAGCTTCTCGCCCGAGACGGTATTACTGGTGCCGGTGGGTCCGAACGAAGGCCCATGATCATCCATGGCGGAATTCCTCATGATATGGATTGTGGGAAGCTGGGGGGCACATCCTGCGGGCCACCACGCCCCCCCGGTATGGCGTTCACCCGGGATGGAGGCCCCGTGCCCGCGATGTTCGGAAAAAGCCCCGACCGGGAAAACCGGCCGGGGGGAGTTGCGATGCGTGACCCGAGCAGTAAGAAGGCCACGCGAGGCAGCTTCGGCCCCACAGGTCGGGACCGAGGCATTCGGTTCAGCCGCCGAAAAGATCACCCTGCGCCGTGTCGCGCCGGATCTGATCGCCTGGCCGGGGATAGGTCTTGCGGTGCCAGCCCTGCGCCTCGGCCAGATGATCGACGCAGGCAAACACCGTGCCGCGATTCGGAGCGCCAGAGGGCGGGCCGAAGCCTTGGGCGCAGGGCTGGCCGCATCGGCCGCATTTTCGGGGGCGGGGCTGGGATGGGGCATGGGTCATGCCTCCCGCCCAGGGACAAGGCCAAGACAGCGGCGCCCCGCCGTGCCATCGTTCGGTCGGGCCGCGCCTTGCCCGCGCGACCCGATGCCCCCACTGCTTGAGGAAAGGACAGCGGGAACATGACCGATGCCGAGAAGATCGAATCCCTCGAAACCCGAATGATGATCGCCCATGCGCATATCGCGGCGCTCGAACACGCCATCTATGCGCTTGTTTCTGCGCTGCGCGAGATCGATCCCGAGAAGGCGACGGCGATGCCCCGGGCCCTCATGGGGTTTTCTGACGCCATGCGCGGCCAGTTCAGCGATCGCGAAATCAGCGCCGACATCAGCGACAGAATCGCCACGACCGCGCTGGCTATCATCCAGGCCGATTAGCCCTTCCGCGACTTCGCCGCGATGGCAAGGATCTGCCCCACAGTCAGGGTGTCGCGGAACCATTCGGCCAGCGCCGAGGCGATCTTCGGATCGTGCTTTTGCATGTTCGAAACTCCGGTTGAGAGGGAGGTGTGCCATCACGCCGCCTCCGTCAAAAACGCTTCCGCCCCGGGCACCGAGGAGATTGCAAAAGCCATCGCCCAGGCCTGCGGGCCGGTATATCCCTCCCACCAATGCCGTGCTGTGCGCTCATCCACCTCGAAAAAAACCGCCGTGTGCAGGGGCGAGCGGAAGTTCCGATGCAGGAATTCGCACCAGCGATCTGGGTAGGCCCTGCGAAAAGCCCGCGGGTCGCACGGGCGGCCTGCAAGCAGATCGGCAAGATTGCCCGGCTTCTTTTCCCGCCCGTTTCCGGGCGACTGGCGCTGATATGCCAGATAGATCCGACCCTCGACGCTCTGGAAGGAAGGAATGATCCGTGCCGACGCCGCGCTCATTGCGACACCTGCGATTTTTCTGGGGGGTTCTCGGCCATGTAGACAGAGAGTTTCTTCATGTCATCGTCCATCTTTTCGAGCTTCCTGCGCAGCCGGTCCATGAACCGGCTGTTGCCAAGAACCCTCACGCAGAGCGTGGATGGACTGATCCGGGCGCGCTCGCAGTAGGACGTGATCTCGCTGATGAAGGGGTCGATCTGTTGCATAGGGCCATAAATGGCCAAATGGCCAGATTAGTCAAGGCCAAATGGCCAATGGACGAATGGCCAATTTCTGGTGTGATAAGCAAATGATGAGGAAACCGTTTGCCACCCAGGTCGTTGAGGCCATGAAGGACAGGGGCATGTCCGCGATGGACCTGCACCGAGCCTCAGGCGTCAGCTACGACATCATCAACAAACTGAAGCAGCGCCCAGAGTCCACCACAAACGCCGAGGCAGGCAGGAAGCTCGCCGCGTCTCTCGGCCTTCAATGGGAAGATGGCCCCGAAGGCTCGGCCATCAGTGAGACCATCGCGACCGGGGACAACGGCCTCGTGCCGGTCTACGATGTAACCGCCAGTGCTGGTCACGGATCTGTGGTCGAAACCGAGTCGGTGATCTGCAATCTGGCATTCGACCGCACCTTCTTGCGCCGAATGACTGAGGCCGCACCGGGAGATCTGTCGATCATTCGAGTCAAGGGTCACAGCATGGAGCCAACGCTCCTCGATGATGATCATGTGCTCGTAGACCATACGAAGAAAAATCTATCGTGGGATGGAATGTTCGTCCTAAGGTTTGATGATGCCCTGCACGTCAAGCGGATCGGTCGCAGTGCAACCAGGGGAAATGTGATGGTGATCAGTGATCACGCGGCCTATCGCGATCTGGACATGCCAAAGTCAGAACTAAACGTGGTTGGCCGAGTCATATGGATAGGCAGACGAGTATAGGAAGAAAAATGAGATTATCTGTCGTTATCGCCGCTGTTTTGGCGGTGTCAGGTTGCGCCGCAACGTCCGTTACACCTGTCGCGCAGAACCGCATTCTAATCTCCACAAGTGCCGCTCCTGCATGTGGGCGCACGGGCGCCTCGAAGGTGGCAGCGAAAATGGCAGCTGTCGAGACTATCCGACGCGGGTATGAGCGCTTCATCATACTAGGGATGGGGGGATCCAGCGACGTATCCGTCATTCCCGGGCGCGTGACCGGCGCCCACACCAGCGCAAACGCCAGCATTTACGGGAACAACGCCTACGGAATGGCAACGACGACTTACACGTCGACACCTCCGATGATCATAGGAGGGCACGATTCCTCCCTTGATGTTCTGATGCTCAAGAAGGGTGATCGCAACTTCGGAGACGGCATCGACGCAAAGCGTGAACTCGGCGACAACTGGGCGAGCATCGTCAAGAATGGCATCCAAGCCTGCACGTAACCACCGAAATAACTGCGGTTTTTTCAGGGTCTGGCGATGATGCCGCGTGCGCTGATTTCAAAAAAAGGCATTACCCTCTGGGCCATCGCCTATCTGGTTTCATTCAATCCTGCACCAGCGCACGCCATCACGGATGCAGAGATCAGGCAGATGATGATCGAAGATTCGCTCTGGTCATACCCCGGCAACTGCCCATGCCCGGAAAACCGGGACAGCGCCGGACGGCGGTGCGGCAAGCGCAGCGCCTATAGCAAGCCTGGGGGATACGTGCCCCTGTGCTACCCGAGCGACATCAGTGAGCCCATGCTGGACGAATACGCGCGGCGAAAGGGTATTTCTAGGGACTGAGGTGCGCCACCGTCCCGTCAAGTGAGCCGAAGTGGCCAGATGGCCAAATTAGATATTGACAATTGGCCAGTTGGCCAATGATACTGAGGCCATCCCAACCAAGGATGGCCCACATGACCGATTCCTTCCCGACCAATGAAGAGCGTCACCGCGCCGCCGGTGACCGCATCCTGGCCCGCTATGGCCAGATCAACGACCACTCCCGCCTCTACTGGCAAAGGGCTGGCCGCGTCGGCCTCTTTATCCTCTTCGTCGCGCTCCTCGCCTCCGTCATGGCGAGCGCGATCCTGGGTGACGTGGTGGCCCGCACCGCCGAGACGGTGCATCAGGCCCAGGAAGAGGGGGGCTGGTGATGAAAAGCATCAGCGCCTACCGGGCCGAGGATGGCACCCTGCACGAAACGCACGATGGCGCGGCCGTCGCCGATCTGATGACCATGGGCTTCGGCATCGAGGGCGCCCGCAAGATCCTTGATCGGCGCACCGATATCGAGCGGCTGTTCCGGGAGGTTTCGGGCATCGGGTATATCCCGGCATACTACCCCGATCTGTCCGGCGCCGCCGCCGAAGGATCGGAGGCCGCGTGATGGGGCACCACAACCTTCCCGCCAGCTATGATGCGTGGCGCCTCAACCCGCCCTGGGACAGCCCTGCCATCCGTGATCACGTCACCGAAGCGGAATTCAGCCTCGGTCTCGAACTGGCCGAACTGCATGACATTCCTGCCGCCTGCGGTTTTTCCGTGAACGGCGCCGATCGCGTGACGCTGGAAACCGTGACGGTCGCGGGGAAGTGCTTCAGCGCCGAGGAAATCCGCGAATGGCTTGGCACCGCCCAGATTGATCGGCTGACCGCCGAAGGCCAGGCCCATTGGCTTGAGGAAGGCTGGATCGAGGCCGAGGCCGCCCGCGAAGGCGATCACGGCGACCGTCTTCGCGATCTCTTCGACTGCTGATCCGGCGGGTGCCTTCGGCCACCTGCCCCACCAAAACCACCACCCAAGGAGCTTTCCGTGTCCAAGCAATCGCTTAGCGTCAAAGTGGAATTCTACGATCAGGCCAGATACGACGAATGGCTTGCCTCCCAACCTGACTTCTCCCGGATCACGACCTTCTGGGCCGACAACCTGCCGGGCCTCACCGCCCTGCCGGACCTGCCCGCCGTGACGACCTTCCGGGCCTACAACCTGCCGGGCCTCACCGCCCTGCCGGACCTGCCCGCCGTGACGACCT
>NZ_JBEFZE010000057.1:0-8194 GCF_042762395.1 Pseudogemmobacter sonorensis | reverse complement strand
GAAACGACAGCTGGCGCATCAAAACCCGAGCCTGAACACCCTCCAAAACGCAGGCCCGCGTCGGCTGCGCCAGCTGGAAAGCTACGCCGCCACGGGCCTGCTCACCCGCGCGCTAAAGGGGTCACTTCCGTCGCGTCAGGCATATGGGCGCATGACGAAGGCGGCGATGGGCGCGTAGTTGTAGTTTCCCTTATTTTCAATATGTTAGTCGGCGCACTCGGGGTTGTCGTCGCTGCCCTTTGCGGGTTCGGCATCTTGGGTATCTTGCTCTCTTGGGCGGTGTGGTCTTTCGTTGGCCTGCTGTTCGGGCTTAGCCTTTCCCACATCGCCACCTGGTTTCGGTGCAGGGAGGGGCGATGAGGCAGTTCTCCCATGACACACTCGAGAGCGGATCTTCCGGGCGAGGGTTTATCCCTGAGATTGATGCCGGTCTTGAGCGCATTTTCCATACGTTCGATCAACGTCTCTCAGGGGTTGGTGCCGGTCTCCGGCCGATTGCCTTTGTAACTTCCTACGATTCTGCTGGCCGTCAGCTTTGCACATGGGTCGAGGAACTGGGCGCAATCGTGATGATCATCACGGACCGAAGCATTCCGCCGGAATGGATATCCAATCGTAACGGAAAGCTCGAATGCCTCGTGATCAACGAGGCTTATACAGGTCCAGCAGCCGGTGCATCGATTGCATCGCGTTTCCGGCAGTATGCGCCCGAAGTTCCTATTGTCGTGCTTAGAAGCGCTGCCTTCGAGCCGAATAGTGCGCGCGTCTGGGCAGGAATCGATGCGCCGGGTGTTTCCGTCAGGCTACCAGTCGGTCGCACGGAACTCAAGCTGGGCGTCCTCAGCGCAATTGACCGCCTTTCGGGCGAGGCTTCGCCGCAGGGGGCAGTCCGCTCAGGCACGCCGGATCAGTCCGCCGATCCGGAGCATCGAGGTTTGGCGATTGGCCTTCGGAGGGCGTTCAATACCATCTTCGGGGCCAGGAAATGACGGGCCTCATGCCGATATGCGAAGTCTTGAGGGGATTCGTGACAGTCGTCGCGGGTGGAAGCCAAATCCTTCATCTTGGCTTCGGAAGCCGTCGAATTCACGTAGAAGATTGCGGACTGGGGCGCTGGTCTTGCCTGCCGCGCGACCAGCGCGAAGCGCGGAGGGAGAGTCAGATTTCGGGTCGCGGCGCGTGTTGTCGAGTAAACGATGCCGAGCGTAGAATAACCGCCCGCCGGATGGAGCGACTAAGATTCAGCTCGCCCGTGTCTGTCTGCAAAACCGGCAGGAGCCAAAGCAGACGAGGATGCGGCTCGCACTGCACTGGGTCGACGCCACGGCTGCTCCCCTCCCCTGGCGTCGGCTATTTCCCGTCGCCGGAGGTGAGCTATTCGAGCTGCGGGTGGACTCTGTGCGGCGGGGGTCGCGCCGGGTGATGCCTTGCACAGCTTTCCATCGCTCCACGCAGCCGGGCCTCTTAACCCTAAAGGACGGCGCTCGGCAGCCGGTTCTGCTCGGTCTATCGGGCGGCGGGTTCGTCACCGCCATGCTTGTCATGTTCCGCGCCGCCACAAGAGGGCGACCGACATGATGATCGCACTCTCACCTTGGTTCCGTAATTTCTCGTTGGCGAGAAGTTCCGAAAATACGTGCAAAACGCAACGCTTCGAGTTCTTCGATTCAAACCCTATAGCGTTTCAGAAATCGGTTTTCAGAAGCGCGATTGTCCGGTGCGAAATACAGGTCGCCGCCAGGATTGGCTGCGTGATTATGAGGGGAAAAATCCCAACCTCGTTTTTTCAGGATCAAGTGATCGCAACATGATGCAAAGTAATTTTATGTCGGATGCGCATATGCGGGGAGATTTTCGAAGCCAAGCTGGATACCGCGGTGTGGATTTGATGGGTGGCATCGCCGAAGAGGCCAATGTTCAAACGGATCGCGGGAACACCATAATTTTCGACCTGCGGCCGGGCGATTGTGTTCAGACATTGGACAATAGCAAGCAGACAATCAGGCATATACTAGTGATTTCCCCTGCCTCTACCAGCAGGATTTTGGAGATTTCACCTGGAGTTTTCGGCGCGAAAGAGCGGCTGCCTTTGCTTTCGGATCAATTGGTTTTTCTGCGAGGTTGGCTCCTGAAGGCGTTGACTTCTGAATCTGAACTCCTTGCCGACATCGGCGCCTTTGAAAATGGCACTCACGTCTCGTCCTGCCGGAACGCTTCAACAGGGTTCGTGATCCCGGTTTTTGACCAACCGGAACTGATCCAGTGCAACGGTGTTTGGGTTGCCTGTCCCGGCGTGGGCGGCGGCCTGGTCCGACGGGTGCTCGGTCCTGAAGAGCAGCGGGCGATCGTCCAATCCGGCCTTTTCATTTGTCGGCCGGACGATCCTCGAGCGCGGCGAGGATGTGGGGTGAAAGTGAACTCAGATGCCTGATTGTTTCGATAAGGGACTGGTCGGCTCGGCGAGCAGGATCAACGGCCCGGTGGCGATCGGGACGGGGAGTCTTTCTGGCGCTGCCGCCAGAATCTGCCTTCCTCATGGGCGGATCCATATGACTCTCCTTTGGCCTCTATCTGGCGGGGGCGGCCATAGGAATGGCTGGTATGCTCGTAGAATTCTTTCGGCCTTCGCCGATCCGATCCAAGGAATACCGGGTAAATCTCAGGTCCGGCGCCAACAAAAGGGTAAAAAAATGATATTGGCTCTTTCCAAACGTATTGCGTTTGCATTGTTGATCGGTGCAGCGACGATTGGTCTTTCGGCATGTAGCAGGACGTTCACTACGGATTATGCGCACTCCGGTCCGACTGCGGCCAAGACGGAATGGAAGGTCGCGAAGGTGAACGTGGTTGTCCCTGACGATCTCGTCGTCAACGATGTCAACAGCTATATTCCGAAGGCCGATATCGTCTGGCAGGGCGATCCGCCCGGAGATCGCCGGGCACAGGTCGCAGCCATTGTTGGGGACGGTATCTCTGCCGGGGTCGCCGGGCTGAAGGGCCCGCAAACGGTAATTCTGACCGCGACGCTGACACGATTCCATTCAATGACCCCCAAAGCCTATTATGCGGCGCCCTCGGGGACCGGCGTGCATTCGGTCGGTTTCGATCTGGTCGTGACCGATGCGAGGACCGGAGCGCTCCTGGCGGGCCCGGAACGAATTCAGGCCGACCTGCCTGGTCTTGTGGCGGCGGACGACCCCAATGCCAGCTTAAACCTGCCTGGGGCCCGTTGGAAGTCGGCGATCGAAAGCCATATCGCGGCAACGATGCGCAGTTGGCTGGGCACCGGGCCGGATATCCGCAGCAAGTTCGCCCGCATAGGGGCCTGAGCTGAAGATGGCGGCGCGGGTGAGGATTATCGACATGGCGGCCGCGCGGTTGCAAAGGGCGGCAAATGCCCCTTGCAGCGAGCATACCGCCATGGCGGTTCACCGCTGCGGTCGACCCGAGCCCGGACCGGCCGACCGCAGCGTCTTTCTCGCGAAGGATATCGTTTTCACCCGTAATGGGCAGTTCCCGGTGTCCGCGCTGGTCTCAGGGATGGAGCTTCTGACCCGGAGCGGCTTCAGGCCGCTGCTTCGCATCGAGTGCTGGCAGGACGATCAAGCCCTTATGGAATTGCCAGCGACAGTCGCGACGGGTGGCCGATATGTCGGCGATCCGCGTCGTTACATGTTCGTCTGCGGTGCCGAGGTCGAACTGGCGACCGGTGCCGTGGGGGGACTTCTTTATCTTGCCGATCTTTGGCCTATGGCACAGGAGGCCGCGATTGGGGCCGCCACCGCCCCCCGATATTCCCTGTGGTTCGCCAGGCCCGAGATCGTTCTTTCCCAGACGGGCGATCTTGCCAGTGCAATCGATGACAGAGGTTGCCACATACTCACGTCCTGCGAGGCGATGGTGGTTTTCTGGGGCCTGACGCGCCGCTGGAATGGAGCGGTCGATGGTTAACCTCACCTCGCTCTTCTCCCGTCTGGCCGCCCGGCCAACTCGTATGACCGCGTCACGGTCTGGCTCGGTCGGCCGCAATCAGGGAGCGGTCCGATGACCGAACGGCAATACTGGTTACCCGCGCGGCGCAGTCGGCGCATGTGATCTTCTTTTCTTCGATCGCCGCGCAACTGGGCAATCCGGGGCAGGTGGCCTATGGCGCCGCGAATGCCGCCATCGAGCGGATCGCCGAACAGCGCCGCCGCGATGGCCTGCCGGGTCTCTCCATCGGCTGGGGGCCCATCGGCGACACCGGCTATCTGACGCGTGAGGTCCTGGTCGCGGCGCAGTTGTCGAAGACGGGGGGGATCGGCCTGCTTTCCATCGCTGAAGTCGAGGCCGAGCTGATGCGGGCGCTGGCCCCCCCCCTCCTCCGCCCCCGAGGACTATCACTTCGCCTCGGTCGACTGGGCGAGACTTGCCCCGCTTTTACCTGCGCTTGGCGGAGCATCCTTTGCCCGGCTGGTGCCCGCGCATGCGGGCGACCACTCTGTCGCGGACGAGATGGTCGAGCGCCTGCGCACCATGGAATGGCTGCCCGCGATCAATGTCGTCGGCCAGGAGATCAGGGATATCATGAGCGGGATCCTCCGGATGCCGCCCGAGCAATTCGACCTCAACAGATCGCTTGCGCGCTATGGCATCGATTCTCTGATGGCCATGGAAATGCAGCTAGAGGTCGAGCGCCGGTTCGGCCGCTCGCTGCCGGTGATGACCCTGTCCAACGAAATGACCGGCGCGCGGCTGGCAGCCAGCCTGTTGGCCCGCATCCGCGACGAAGACGAGGAGGACCGGGACAAGGACGCCTCCCCGGCCGATTTGTCGCAAGCACGGCTGGCGCAGCCGCAGTAATCGCCATGCGCCTGTAAGGAAGGTTTCCCACAGATGGCAGAACAACTCGCCTATCCCGATCCCAGAATATACATGAAACCGCTCGCTGCCCGGCTTGAGGACGATGATACACGCGCCGCCCTTCGCCTGCTGAGCGACGTTCTGGCCCCGCGCCGGGATCGCGTCGTGGCGGCCCCGGCCTACGGCCTGCCGGTGCGGGTGATCGCGTCGCGCCGGGGCGACGACGTTCGCTATCTTCTGAACCCCAGGTTGATCGAGGCGTCCGATCTGGTCATCAACGTTGCCGAGACCTGCCCCCAGACCGGCCCGATCCGCCGCAGCGTCCTGCGCGCCCGCAATGTGACCATGAGCGGAACAGGCCTGAGGGGCGAACAGTTCGTCTTGAAGCTCGAGGGCGTGCAGGCTTTCGAGGCCCAGATGGCGCTTGACCTGATGGAGCGACCGGATCCCTTCGATTGGCTGACCGCCTATCACCGGCACTGCCTACGCGTGGGGGAGAGCTGGTTCGGCGTATTGAACGCCGGTCTATACAGCGCAAGGGACGGGGACATTCTGCGCTTTTCCGGCCTCAACCGCGTTGCGTTCCACCCCGACGGGACCGAGGGCGCGCTTTGCAGCTTCGACGGGCTCAATCCCATGCTGCCCATCGAAAAGCGGCACCGCAAGATGCTGGGGCTGATATCGGTTCTGACGCCGCTGCGGCACGTGTATTTCAACCAGGCTGAAAACCTGCCCGTGGTCGTGGCCGCGCTGCTGATCTCGCGCGGGGCCAAGATCTATGGGCCCGAGGCCGCGATCCCGGTCGTTTTGCTTGAAAGGCTGGGGATTGCGGGGGCCTTTCACCGCCACCCGCTTGACGGCAGTGGCCTCGCGGCGGGACAGGCGCCGCTCGACGTCGTGCTTTTCGACAAGGTCGCCGCGCCTGACGCGCCATTGCCAGTTGAGGCGGACCTGCGGCAATTCGCACGGAGGCTTGACGGCATGACGGGAACGCTGCTGATCGCCATGCCTGCGCAGGACCCCGCGCTTGAGCATCTGCTGCAGCGCGTCTTCCCCAACGTCCTGGCCTATCCCTCGCCCAAGGGCGAAGTGATCTATGCCGCCCGCAAGACATGGGAGGGCGAGGCGCAGATTCGCGCCCGCATGATCAGCGGCGGCGCCACCAGTGGCATCGATTTTGTGGATACGTTGTCCGAACCGTGGATATACCTGCGCAAGGACGGCGGGCGGCAACTGCTATGACCGTTGCCCTTCCTTCCGTGTCCGAAGACGGGGCGAAGCCCTCGGTCCTGCTTCTGCATATGGCCTTCGGCGGCCAGTTCGAGTTTCTGGGCAAGTGGCTTGCTGCCAACGGCTGGGACGTGACCCTTGCCTATAGCGCCGATGTGGTCGAAAGATTCGAGGACGGCATCCGTGTCATGGGCTTTCACCCGCGCCGGACCACCATTGAGAAGAACAATTTCCGCTACCCCCTCGATTACGCAGCCTGCAACGCTCTGGGCGCGGCGGAACTGTTCTATCGCTTGCGCCATCAGCGTGGCTACATCCCCGACGTGGTGATCGCCCATGTCGGCTGGGGCGTTGGCCTGTGCGTCAAGCAGATCTGGCCCGAGACGCGCTACATCGCTTATCACGAATGGTATTACACCGACCGCGACTGGCGCGGCGGCGGGCGGGCGGAACGCCCCTCGACGCTGTCTTCGGTCATCGTGGATCGCATGCGGAACCTGCCGATCATCGCCGAATTCGACAGCGCCGACGCCAACTGGTGTCCGACCGACTATCAGGCCAGCCGCTTTCCGCCATCTCTGCGTCCGCTGCTGCAAGTCGTCTCGGATGGGGTAGATTGCCAGACACACCGCCCGGACCCCGACGCGCATCTCGATTTCGACTGGCTCAGCCTGCCGCCCGGAACGCCGGTCGTGACCTATGCCACCCGAGGAATGGAACCCTTGCGCGGCTTTCCGCAGTTTCTGCGCGCAGTCGAGGTCCTGCAGCGACGGCGCGACGACCTCCACGCCGTGGTGCTGGCCGACGACAAGGTGTGCTATGGCGACAAGCTGCCTGCCGACACAAGTTGGCGCCTGCGCATGATCGACGAACTGGCGCTCGATCACGGACGGCTTCACATATTTCCCATGCAGGCGCGCCCGGAGTATCAGCGGCTGCTTCAAGCGTCATGGGCGCACATCTATTTTTCCGAACCCTTCGTGACCTCGTGGTCGCTTTCCGAGGCGATGGCGACCGGCTGCTATGTCGTGGGCTCGGATACCCCGACCGTGACCGAATTGCTGGAGGATTTCGAAACCGGTGCAGTTGTCGATATGGACGATGCGAACGAGGTGGCCGATGCCGTGGAATGGGCGCTCGATCACCGAACCGAGGCACGAGCCATCGGAGCAAAGGCCCGCGCCTTCATTCTGGAGAAGCATGACAGCCGTGTCGTCTTCGCTCGCAAGGAGGAAATGATGCGAGTGCTGATCGGCAACAGCCAAGGGGGGCGGTAGGAAGCCTGCCTGTCGATGAGCCACATCACCCTGATATCGGGCCCTGTGAAGGCCAGCCACCTGTCCTCCTGGCGGACGTCGGCGCGGCAGGGCAAGCTGATTGTGCCGGAAGTTGTGGCAGCCGAGTTCGCCGCACCCTTGGCAGCGGCGTAGTCGGTGGACACACCGGTTGCGACTGCGCCGATTGATCTGATCATCGGGCTCGTGACGGTGCGGCTGGATGCCGCCACGCCCGCAGTCCGGGTTTCCGTCCCATCGCATCAGTTCAAGGAACGCCCAGCACCTTGCGGAAGTGTTGTGGCACGGGCTCCGGCAGGCCCCAGTCGACGGTGATCGGGACCTCGCCGTGCCATCCGGCGAAGTGCGGCACGCCAATGTAGCGGAATGGCGCGGCAGTTTTGCCGCGCAACTTCTCGCTTCCCACAAAGAGGTGGACGCGGTGGCCCGGCAACTTGCCAGAAAGGATCCATCCGTGGCGGCTACCCAACGCCCGCGACCGCTTCGGCACCCATCCGCACAAGCTGTCCGGGGGCCAGCGCCAGCGGGTAATGATCGCCATGGCACTGGCCGCGCGCCCGCGCCTCTTGATCATCGACGAACCGACAACGGCGCTGGACGTGACCATCCAGGGCCAGATCCCCGACCTGATCAAGGATTTGCAGGCGGAAACCGGCATGTCGGTCCTGTTCATCATCCACGACATGGGGGTGGTGGCCGAGGTCTCTGTATCGACGGCGCTCTGGACGTTGTGGCCGACCATGCCGCTGTTGCGGGCGCGCGTCGCCATGGCGCGCGCATCCGGATCGGTCAGCGAGATCGGGCCATCCGGCGCTTCTGTCAGTGCA
>NZ_JBEFZE010000056.1:0-8807 GCF_042762395.1 Pseudogemmobacter sonorensis | reverse complement strand
GCCACTGATGCCCGCCATAGCCTATCCCGATGCGGTCTAGGAATTTCCGCATCGAGCCGCCAAGTTCGACTTCGCGGCGTTTGGTGCGGATCACTTCGCTGCAAATGTGGAACATGAGCAGGCGGGGTTTGGTGCCGTAGGGCAAGGGGGCATCCGTCCAGTTGCCCCAAACGTCCCGATACTTCCCGGCCTCAAGCAGCATCGAGGCACTGCCGGAGGTGCGCACGAACTCGCGCCCGTCCACCTTCGAGCGTGGCAGCCCGACCTGACACAGCACCGCATGGAGAAACTGCGGCTGGTCAACCTCTGCGCCGAACAGGTCGGGCGCAGCCTCGACCAGTGCGGGCGGCGTGGCCGTCAGCAGCTTGGAAATGTGCTTGTCGTCGGTGTCGTCTGTCATCGGAATCAAGCTTGCCTGATTTGCCACAGGGTGCAAAGGCCGGATTTTTCAGGGCACTGTCCATCGCCCCCCTAGGTGGCGTAGATCGCTCCCCCCTGTAGGGCGGTGGTGGCGTAGATCACCACCCCTAGGTGGCGTAGATCACCACCCCTAGGTGGCGTAGATCACCACCCCCCTAAAACCGTTAGATTCTGACCTATAGATTCTGACCTATAAGGCGCAGGTTCCTGTGGATAACTTTTGCCCCCAGATTATGGCAAGCCCAACGCTCCTAAACCTAGTCGCCAACGCTCCGGGATGTAGTCGTAAAGCGGACACCTTCCGGCCTTCGGCCTACAGGTGACGCCAGCGGAATCGGCCGCCATGCGGCGGCGGCCGATGAGTCTTTTTGTTCCCGCCCTCAACTGCCATCTTACCCCCGTGCTCGCTCTGGCAAGGGGTGGGTTCTCGCCATGCTCGCCCTTCGGGCTGCGCGTGGCTGCGATCCCGCTGCGCGCCCTTGCCTGCCGCTGCGCGCGGCGGTGCGATGGAAGCATCGGGACGGGGAACATCGTGTTCCGCCCCTTCGGGGCGGGTTCGCTTCTCGCCTTCGGCGGGAATCGAACAGGGAACAACAGGAAGTGCCCTTCAACGGTCAGCAGAGAGACTAGTGTTGATTTGTATTACAAAAAGTATTACATTAAGGTATGGATAAGACGATGAAGTTCGAATGGGATGAAGACAAACACCGCGCCAACATCGAGAAACACGGGGTGAGCTTCGAGGATGCCTCAAAGATTTTCGAGGGGTTCACACTTGATGCGATAGATGATCGGTTCCCCTACGGAGAGGAACGGATCATCAGCTTAGGCAGGCTTGGCGAAGTCGTGGTTTTGGTAGTCGTTCATACTGAACGAGACGGGGTTTGTCGCATAATTTCAGCCCGACAGGCCAACAGAAAGGAGCGTAAAAGATATGACGAAACGATACAGAAAGCCCTTGAGTGTTGAGGAAATGGCGGCGCGTTCTGATGCCGACATTAACTATAGCGACATTCCAGAATTGGATGAAAAATTCTGGGAAAAAGCCAAGATAACAGCCCCTCAGACCAAGCCAAACGTAAGTCTGCGCGTGTCCGAGGACGTGGTAGCTTTCTTCAAGAAACAGAACCCACGTGGCTACACCGCCCGCATGGCAGCGGTCTTGTCAGCCTATGTTCAGGCTCATCAACCGAAATGAAGTATCTTTATACCATCGTCTGGACGCAAGCGCATGTCGGCCTGCCCGAAGCTAAAGCCGCCTTGAATATGAGAATTGACCGTGATGTGCTGGAGTTCTTCAAGCGCGGATTAACGCGGTTTTGAAGGCTTACAAGGATGCACATTCGCCGCGATAAGGTGAAGAATGCCCGTTATCATTCGGTCAGACCTTGATCTGATGCACCAAGCCTTTCTTGAATTGGCTAGCAAAATATGGAACCAAGATCAAAACCGCTTCTTCCCGACCAAAGAGGAAGAAGCGGTTTTTTGCGTTTCAGCATTGGATAACGTCCGCTTGGAGGCGTGGCGATCAATCCACATTGTTCTTAAGAACTCACAGCCGCATGGAAAGCGTGGCGTGTATATTTGGGATGATCCGAAAATCACGGAGAATATTATAGCCGCGCTATATGGCAGCGCAAAGGCGTTTGCCGATGATATGAGCCTTGAGGCATTTTGTCAGCGTCTTGGCTATCAGCCTATGCAAGCAACGCTTTGGGAACTGTTTTGGAATACAAGAAACGCCAGATTTAGGCTTAAAAACAGCCTCTAATCACGCCGCAGGCGCGGCCAGAGCGGGGCGCAAAGCGGCCTGATCCGCCGCCTAACTGTTTAGAGGCTGTTTTTAAGCCCGTGGATGGCGTCTTACCCGTTAGCCACCTTGCCCCCGCTGAGCCACCCGAAAAGCCCGCCACGGGTCTTCTGTGGGGCAGGGAGGGCAGCTTTAGCATGGTCGCGCCATGCGTCCCGATCCTTCGCGATGTCGGCGATCTGGGCATCCTTGGCCGTGAGCGCCTCTTTCAGATCGTCAATCCGTGCGTTGAGGGCTGCAACCAGTTCCGCAGGGGCGTTGCTTGGCGTTTCTTGTGTTAAAACAGGGCGTTGCGCACCAGTCCTCTTGTCGTTCCGCAACGTTCCTGTGAAACGCGCAACCTCTGAAGGGTCTAGCCCGAATGTCCCGTCCTTATGGCGAACGGCAACGGACATTTTCCCTGATTTTACAGCCCTTGAGAGGGTGGATTTGGAGACGCGAAACTGCTTCGCGGCCTCTGTCATTGAGATGTGTTCCATGTGTTTCCTGCCTCGTTGTGCACCGGACTTCTGGCCTGTTGTGGTGCGTTGCTGAAATGGTGCCTGCTTCGCGGGCACACGTCAAGGCAGGGACAGAGAAGGCCGCCCCCGACCGCCCCCCACATGGCTGGGGCGGGGGCGGCCTTCGGTCAGGCCAGAGGGTCTATGTCGTCTATGTTGCCAGCGGCCGAGCGGGCAGGCTGGGCTTTCTGGATCGGCTGGGCACTCGTGGGGTTAGTGGTGGCCTGCATAGCCCGGCGGATTTCATCCAAGGCTTTACTAAGCTGGGTTGTTACCTTGATAGCGTTGTTTTCATGCAGGCGATTAGCCACATGCGAAATTTCACCTTCGTTATTCATAAATATAATATGGCACCTTGGGTAATTTATCGGCGTAGCATCTTTGCCTACGGGTTGTTCATCCCGCCGATATTCAATGCTGACAATGTTGCTTGGGCGAAACTCTGTGTAGTGTTTTCCGTTACCTATTCTGGCACGATCATCAGTGGTGAAGGTAAGTTCTTCTTTTCTTTTATTCAGACTCCACACCATTAATGCAGCGAACGCGCCCGATGGAATACAAATAATAATAAAGAACCAGATATTTTCATAGTTGTTGGCAAGTGTCGCGCCACCAAGGAAAATTGCCATTGCCACAATTATAGAAAAAACATCTGATCCGATTTCCTCGTCACCCTCTGTCCATTTTACACCTGACCCGGTAAGATTTCCTTTATCGTCATGCCTTTTGAAAGATTCACATTTAAACGCCATCTTGTAGCCTCTGCATGTAGACCGGGGGGCGTTCCGGCGTTATCACTATTTGACGATTTGTTGCCCGTGAAAAGTGCAGGGTGATTTCTGCCGGATCGAGAAGGGGGATTGTTCGAGGGCTTTTCTCTGGCTGGATAGCGCCTGTCTGGGCGGTTCTGGTAGATACATGGCCTTGCCGATCTTCCATGATCGTTGTTGTGCCCAGCAGATCGGACAGGTAGCGGGTTGTCGTGGCATCGACCACGCCAAAGGCATTGATAATGCCCGCATTTCCGAGGAAGGTTTCCCATGTTTCGGGATAGTGCCGTTTGATTTGGGTGAGGTCTTGCAGGACGACCCAGAGCAGGAGGCCAGCCCCTGCCATGTAACCGGCGGCCGTTTCGACTACCTGCATGTGGCCGAGTGCTGCAAATTCCTCAAGGATCAGGCGCAGATGCCATTCGTCCGCCTTGTGATTGAGGACGGGGGGCAGGGGGTTGCGCTCTATAGCGGCCATAAGCTGGTAGATGAACAGGCGCAGCCAGCGGGCATGTGTGCTGATCCGCATGGCGGGCAGCACAAGGTAAACCGTGGTCGGGATGTGCGCGATCTCGTCCAGGGCGAAGTCGGAGTGTTCGGTGATATGCGCCACGTCATCGAGCGGGCGGGTTTGTTCCCGTGCCGTGGACAGGATCGAACGCAGTTCCCCGTCTGGGCTTGTCGGCTTGCCGTCAAAGTCACGCTCTAGCTTGCCAAGGAAGGTGTTGCCGATATTCGCCAACCGCCCGTCAAAGGCCGGTGAGATTGCCATTTCCTGCCACGCCTCAACCAATCGCAGATCGTTGGAGAGTAGCGACCGAATGCCCCTGATCGTGAGGATTTCCGGCTCATGTGCCATGGCGAACAGGATCAGGCCAACCAGCAGGTTTTTGGCGCTATCCGTCCAATGGCGTTCGCCGCCACCTTCCATGATGAGGGCGTCAGCGATTTGGGCAACGTCCGCCGCCACAGTGTCCGGGGATGAGTGTTCCAGTTCAGAAAAGGGGTTATGCGAGGCCGAGGGGGGCAGATCGTTGGCGCCAGAGGGGAAGGGGTTCAGGATGAAAACCCGCTGACCCATGTTCTGCCGCGCCTTGGCTGTCGCCCTCGCCAGTTCCCCCTTGGGGTCGATGACCACGACCGAGCCGGGGTATTCCAGCAGGTTCGGGATTAGCAGGGTGCGGGTCTTGCCCGACCGGCTACCCGCAATCGTGACCATGTGGCGGTTGTCGAGCAGGCCGAGCGTTCGCTCGTCCCCGTCATGACCGAGTTTGATCTTGCCCCGCCGATAGTCCCACGCCGCCCCAAGGGTTTCGGGTGCCTGCCATGCTCGATCTGGCGGTGTCCCTTCATCGGTGCGGCTTGCAATGCCACGCGGCGGGAAGGTTTCCTGTGCCATGTCGATTCCTCTTTTGCCGCTATGGGACAGGAAGGCACAGCGGCGGGGATCGAGGCAAGAGCGGCCGACGGATTAACTACGCTTTAAAGAGGGATGTTTTAGAGTAATGCTGAACAGTTGAGTAGTGAAGCGAGATGTGGGATTGTTTACACAATCCCGTCTCGGCAGGGGTTCCCCCTGCACCCTTGGCTACGCCATTAGGACGCTGCATGACCGATGCACCAGCCCCCGCCGAAGGCCGCACATACAACCTGCATGTGCGCCTCACGGCCGCCGAACGGGACGCCTTGAACGAGGCGGCGAAGCGTTGTGGCCTAAGCGTCAGTGAGCTTGTCCGCGCCCGTGTGCTGGGGCACCGGCTGCGGCCACGCACAGAACCAGCGGGCGGCTATCAGGCTATGGAGCCGCGCTTGTTCGCCCACCTTTCCCGCCTTGGGAACAACATGAACCAGATCGCCCGCGCCTTTAACGAGCGCGGCCAGATCGACCATGCCGAGGCTCTGGCGACCGTGCGCGAGGTCTGGGAAATCATGCTCACCGATGAAGTGACCGCCCGCCATGCTTTGGGCGCAGAGGCCAAGCACCGCGCAGGCCGCCGCCCGCAGAGGGGCTAGGATCATGGTGCCCCGCCTGTCCAGCCGTAGCGAGCGGTCAGACGGACGCGGGCGCAGCTTCCGCGACCTGTCAAAATATCTGTTTCAGGGCGAGGCACACCGGCCAGCCCCCGATCGCGTGTTATGGGCACAGGCGATCAACAGCCGGATTTCCGACCCGGCCGAGGCGTGGCGGGAAATGGCATGGACAGCCGAACACGCGGCCGAGCTGAAGGAGGCCGCAGGGGTTCGGCGTGGCGGCCGCAAGAATGAAGCCCCCGTTTGGCATGTGTCGTTGAACTGGCACGAGAGCGAGCGGCCGACACCGGAGGAGATGCAGGCCGCAGGCTTGGAGGTGTTGCAGCGTTTCGGGCTGGAACAGCATCAGGCCGTCATGGTCGCCCATGGCGACACCGGCCACCCTCACCTGCACCTTATGGTCAATCTGGTGAGCCACGAGGACGGGCGCAGCGTTGACGTGTCGAAGAACACCAAGCGCCGCCTGTCCGCATGGGCACTGGATTATGACCGCGAGCGGGGCAACGAGCATTGCCCGCAACGGGAGATCAACGCCGAGAAACGGGCGAACAACCGTGCCGCCTACGATGCCGCCCATACCTTCGCCAAGGCGACGGGGCAGGACATGGCACCGTTGCGCATCACCCGTGACGACAGCGCCCACCGTGAACTTTGGAACGCCATGAAACGGGCACGGGAACAGGGGGCAAATGCCGAAGGAATCGAGCAAATCCGCGAGATTCACCGCGATATGTGGCAGCAGTATTACGAGCAGTCCAAGGACAAGGAAACGGAGCGGCTGCAACACCCCGACAAGACCATTCTGGAACAGCTTACCCGCCTTGATGTCAGTTTCACGCGGCAGGAACTGGCTAAGCGCGTGGCGAACGCCACGGGCAGCATGGAGGAATTTCAGGCGCTCTTTGCCAAGGTCGAGGCGCAGGTGGTCGATTTACCCCAGACGAAAAACCGCCTCACCACCCACGAAATGGCACAGATCGAGAAGGACATGGCGCAGGCCGTCGCCGACATGGCCGCATCATCAGCACATGGCTTGAATGGAGGGGGAGAGCGCACAAAGCTTCGGGCGAAGGGCTTGGGCGCAGAGCAGCGGGCGGCGCTTGAGCATGTGACGACCGGCGCGGGACTAGCCTGTGTCGTCGGCTATGCAGGCACCGGCAAGTCAACCATGCTGGCCGAGGCGCGGGCGGCGTGGGAGGTTTCCGGCTATCGCGTCTTGGGCGCTACCCTGTCCGGCATCGCCGCCGAGGGGCTGGAAGGTGGCAGCGGTATCAAAAGCCGCACCCTTCACGGGTTGCAATGGGCGCTCGACCACGGCCGCGAAGCCCTCACGGACAAGGATGTGTTGGTGGTCGACGAGGCCGGCATGATCGGCAGCCGGCAGATGCACCGGCTTTTGACCACGGCGCAGGCCGCCGGCGCGAAGGTGGTTTTGGTAGGAGATCCGCAGCAGTTGCAGAGCATCGAGGCGGGCGGGGCGTTTCGGGCTATTGTGGAGCGCACCGGCGCGGCCGAGATTACGGCCGTGCGCAGGCAGCGTCAGGACTGGCAGCAGCAGGCGACCGTTGACCTTGCCAGCGGGCGCGTGGGGGCTGCACTGGACGCCTACAGCCGCGAGAAGAAGGTGCGTGCCCATGACGACCAGGCGGAGGCAATAGAGGCTCTTGTGACAGACTGGACAGCCGATCACATAGCCGGGCGCAGCAGCATCATGCTTGCGGTCAGCCGCGCAAATGTCGCCGCGCTCAATGCCGAGGCGCGGGAGACGCTGCGCGAACAGGGCAGGCTTGGAGACGACATAGAGATACCGGCTTGCGAGGAAGGTATAGACCAGCCGCGGCGGGATTTCCGGCTCAAGGTGGCCGAGGGCGAGCGGCTTTTGTTCACCAAGAACGACAAGCGGCTAGGGGTGAAGAACGGCACCATTGGCACCTTGGAGAAGGCTAGAGGCGGGCGGCTTATGGTGCGGCTCGACGGCGACAAGCCCCGTTTGGTGGAGGTCGATTTGTCAGCCTACCGCAATCTTGATTACGGTTATGCCCTCACCGTCCACAAAGCGCAGGGCGCGACCGTGGACACCGCCCATGTGCTGGCCAGCCGTGGCATGGACAAACATAGCGCCTATGTCGCCTTGTCGCGGCATCGGGACAGCGTGAAGCTGCACTATGCCCTCGATGAGTTTCGCGGCCCGATGCACCTTGAGCGCCGCTTGTCGCGTGATCGCCCGAAGGAATCGACCCTTGATTACTTCGCCGGAGAGCGCGGCCGTGCCCGCACCATGCAGGAAGAACGGGCACGGGTGCGGAAGGCCGCGCAGCGGCGCACGTCCGATGAAAAGCCACGGGACAGCGCCGCCGACTATTGGAAGCGCAAGGGGCAGATCAAGTCCACGCTTGGCCGCACCCGTTAACCTTATGACGGGCGTTTGCCCTTGGTGAACTTCTTACACCACACCAGAAACGCCTTGTCAGGATCGTTAGGGACGCCCGCTTTCGTGGCGACCCAATCCCGCCACAGCCCTTCTAGGTGATACTTGTCCCAGCCGGGCGCGGCCTCTGGTATCTTGTCGTAAGTTTCTGGCTTCAGGTGGATTTGGTCGATCCGCAGGGGCGCGGCCGGTTTGGGCGCAGGCATCGACAGCACCACGCGCTTAGGTTTCACCGGTGGCGGCGAGGGGTAGAGGCGGATTCCGCCCTTGACCTGTTCAACCCGCGCATCGGGATAGGCCACGGTCGCGGCCTTCAACGCCTTGAGGAACTCGCGCTTGAAATTGGTGTCATCACGGTATTCCTGCCCGAACTGCGCCCGCAGCGAAAACCAGTAGAGGGGGATTCCACCGTCCTTGCGGATGCGGCAGAGCCGGTGCGCAAGCCATGTGTAAACGTCGAGGCCAAGCGCGGTGCCTTGCAGCTTGTGGATCGCCGCCGGATCGAGCGGCACCGCATGGTCAAGCAGGGTGCGCATGAACTCGTCGGCCACGACCAGTTCATCCGGCCAAAGCTGGCCTTGGGCGTTCAGATTGTCGCCGCCCATCCATGCTTCAAAGCGGCTGATCGGATCGGTTTTGACGACCACCTGCTTTTCGCCCGCCTCATAGCCAAGCGTCATGCGCATGGCGGCGAGAGCGCGGGATTGCTCTTTGAAAGATCGCCACTGATGCCCGCCATAGCCTATCCCGATGCGGTCTAGGAATTTCCGCATCGAGCCGCCAAGTTCGACTTCGCGGCGTTTGGTGCGGATCACTTCGCTGCAAATGTGGAACATGAGCAGGCGGGG
>NZ_JBEFZE010000055.1:0-9288 GCF_042762395.1 Pseudogemmobacter sonorensis | reverse complement strand
GCAGGCTCAAGGATTGGCGGCGGGTTGCGACCCGATACGACAGGTGCCCCATCGTCTTCCTCTCGGCCATCGCGCTCGCCGCAACCGTCCTCTTCTGGCTCTAAAGTTAATGAGTCTGGAGCCTAAGCAGCTTTTCATATCCGATCAAACAGCGCCAGATATATATCGAAAACCCTTCTGCAGATCGACCCCGATGCTCGTGACCACGTTAGCTGCGGTTTGTGCAGATCGCACCAGACTGATCGCTTCCCCGACGAAGGGGGCGACCACCGAAGTGTCTGCGGCCTCGGCGGCGCCCTGCCACAGCCTCTCCTGCTCCGGCAGGTTCTGCCGCAAGCCCGCGTCATCACCGTGCCAGCGCTCAATGAAAGCGCTGCGCAGAACCCGCCCGAAATAGCGCCCGGGCCAGTCGATCCGCCGGACCGTATCGACAATGCGGGTGCGGATGGTGTCGTCGCCGTCATGGGCCAGCGTGGGGCGAACCAGCCGTTGGTCAACAAGTGCCTCCTGCGTTGCCCAGAAGCGCGTGCCGATCACCGCTCCATCGGCGCCAAGCGCAAGCGCGGCGAGGATCCCCCTTGCATCGGCAATGCCCCCCGCCGCGCAGAGAACCGTGTCGCTTTGGCCTGCTGCCGGTTTCGTGGACAGCAGGTTAAGCTAGCATAGCGTTTGCCTCGAACTCCATAGGGCTGAGATAGCCCAGTTTCGAATGCCGACGCCGCGGGTTGTAGAAGCGTTCGATGTAGTCGAAGACATCGGCACGGGCTTTATCGCGACTGCGGTAAACCTTCCGGGCCGTCCGTTCGGTCTTCAATGATGAGAAGAAGCTCTCCATCGCCGAATTGTCCCAGACGTTGCCGGCCCGGCTCATCGAGCATGTGATACCGTTGTCGGCCAGCAGACGCTGGAATTGCTCGCTGGTGTATTGCGAACCCTGGTCCGAATGATGGAGCAGGGCATCAGCCTTGCCGCGACGCCAGACCTCCATCATCAGCGCATCCATGACCAGCGTGGCTCCCGGCCAGCCTTCATGGACCACCCGACAACGCGCCGGGAAAACCGGTCCAGCGCGACCGCAACGTAGAGCCAGCCTTCCGCAGTCCAGATATAGGTAAATCCGCCAGCCATTTCTTTCGGCCGATCGGCCAGGAAGTCCCGGTCGAGGATGTTATCCGCGATCACCGAGCGTTCACCATGGTCCTTGGGCTTTCTCCGCCGCCGTGGCCGCGCTTCTCATTGCATTCTGGCGCATCAGGCGCTCGATCAGGGTCGAAGCCCGCAGGCGAGGCCGTCTTCGAGAACGTCGCGCCGCACACCACGGGCGCCGTAGGTGCGGTCGCTGGCCCTGAAACTCGCCTCGATTGCCGCAACCAGTTTCGCATCATGGAACGCGCGGGCACTGGCCAGGCGGTTGAGCCAGGCATGGAAGCCGGAACGCGAGACTTCCAGCACTTCGCAGAGCCAACTGATCGGCCAAATGTGGCGATGCCTGGCGATGAAGGCGAACCTCATGTCGCCTCGCGCGCGAAAAAACTGCCGCTTTCTTGAGGATGTCGCGCTCCGCCCGCAGCCGGGCGACCTCTTTCTTCAGGGCTGCAATCTCGGCCAGATCGACCCGCATCCGCCCATTGCCGGGAAGCGCCGCCGCCGGGGCAGCCGTCAACTCGCGCATCCAGCGGCGCAATACGCTCTCGGCGACATTCAGGTCGCGGGCGGCTTGTGCCACCACGACGCCCCGCTCGGTCACCAGTATGACAGCCTCGATCTTGAACTCGCGGCTGAACTTCCGTCTCGTCATCTGCAATCTCCAGTTCCTTGGTCACGATCTTATCTTCGTGTCCACGAAACCGGCAGCAGGCCAGGTCGCAGCTTCGATGACATCGCCGACTCGCTCAAGGCCTTCGGACTCAAGGTTACCGGCTCGACGCTCAGCAGCTATTTCCGCGAGGAAATGCGGACGAATGCGGGGCCGACGGCAGGGCACGAAGCGCCGGACGACTCGGACAGTGCGAAAGCATTGGGTGCGGCAGAAGTTGAAGACAAGAGACATGCTTGCGAGACGGAGGTGCCGGAAACGGCGGCCTCCGGCGCGGGTATGTCGTCCGGATCGGCGCTTGCCTCGAATCCCGGCCCCGCCCATCCTTGCCTGATCCAACTCGTGCGCCTGCTGGCTCGGCAATCCGCGAGAGAAGATATCGCGCGCCAGCGCGCCGCCGCCCGGAGGGACTGACATGCTGATGATACCGCAAGGCCAGAAGGCCGCGATCTACGCCCGCTACTCCACCGACCTGCAGTCAGACACCTCGATCGAGGACCAGTTCCGGGTCTGCCGCCGTCTGGTCGAGGGGCACGGCTGGAAGGTCGCGGACAGCTATTCCGATGCCGCGATTTCCGGCGCCTCGCTGCTGCGGCCGGATTACCAGCGTCTGCTGGCAGATGCCCGCGCGGGTCGCTTCGATGTCGTCGTGGCCGAGGGGATCGACCGTTTCTCCCGCGATCAGGAACATATAGCCGCCTTCTACAAGCAGATGTGCTTCCTTGGCATTCCGGTGTTCACCGTGGCCGAAGGCGAGGTGAACGAGTTGCACATCGGCCTGAAGGGCACGATGTCGGCGCTCTATCTGAAGGAACTGGCGCAGAAGACCCACCGGGGGTTGGAAGGCCGGATCGAGGCCGGGAAGTCCGCAGGCGGCATCAGCTATGGCTACCGGGTGAAGCGCGCCTTCCGTGCGGACGGGTCCGTGGTCACCGGCGAGCGGGAGATCATCCCGGAAGAGGCCGAGATCGTGCTGCGCATCTTCCGCGATTACGATGCCGGGCTTTCCGCCCGTGCCATCGCCGCCGCTCTGAACGCCGAGGGCATCGCTTCCCCCGGCGGCAGCGGCAAGGGCACCGGGACCTGGGGGCCGTCCACGATCTCCGGCAACTGGCAGCGCGGCACCGGCATCCTGAATAACGAGCTTTACATCGGCATGCTGGTCTGGAACCGGCAGCGCTTCGTCAAGGATCCGGCAACCTTCAAGCGTCAGGCCCGGCTGAACCCGCCCGAGGCCTGGAAGGTGCATGAGGTGCCGGAGCTTCGCCTGATCGACGATGATCTCTGGGACCGGGTGAAGGCCCGGCAGAACGGCATCCGCGATGCGATGAACCCGGCCGGGGTGAAGAATGAGCGGCCTCGTCCAGAGAATGCCCGTCGCCCCGCCTATCTGCTGGCCGGGCTGATGAAGTGCGGCTGCTGCGGGTCGAGCTATACGCTGATGAACAAATCTCGCTATGGCTGCGCCGGTGCGCGCAGCAAGGGCGATGCGGTCTGCACTAACCGTGCCACCATCCTGCGCGATGAGGTCGAGGGGCGCGTCCTACACGGCCTGCGCCAAAGCCTGCTGCATCCCGACCTGATCGCCGCTTTCGCCGAGGAATACCGCCGCGCCTTCAACGAGACGGCGGCGGATGCCAATGCCGAGCACGACAAGGCACAGCGCGATCTCGCGAAGGTGGAGAAGAAGATCGCCAACATGCTCACCGCGATTCAGGATGGTTTCTACAACTCATCCATGAAGGCCGACATGGCCGCGCTGGAGGACGAGAAGGCGCGGCTTACCCGTTTCCTTGCCACCAGCCCGGAACCGCCCGCCCTGCGGCTGCATCCGCGCATGTCGGATCTCTACCGCGAGAAGATCGCGGATCTGGCCGAGACCCTGAATCAGCCCGAGCTGAAGCCGCAGGCCACCGAACTTCTGCGCGGGCTGATCTCCGAGGTTCGGATGGTCCCTGCCCCGGGCATCCCCGGCGGCCATCAGATTGAACTTGTTGGAGAACTGGCAGGAATCCTCAACCTCGCCGAGGCCGATATGACAAAGCCCCCGCAGGTTGCGAGGGCTGGTGTCGGATCGAGGTCGGATACGGTGGTTGCGGGGGCCTGCGGCCACTGGCGTCATAAGTCCTGTTCGCCCCTGTTCCGGCTGGGCGGCGGCGATACCGAGGATGCCCATCAGCTCGCCGCGTAACTCGGCATGAACCTCGCCCCGCTTCTCGCCGGGGGTGACGATGATCTCGCCAATGAGTGAGCGCAGCGCATTGGCGGCTTCACGACCGCCATCGGGATCGCGCAGGGCTTCGGCAAAGCGCACCACATTGCGGCGGTAATTCTCCGCCACGTTCGGGTGAACATCCGGCATATCGGCAGGGGCTTCCGCCATGCGGACGGCGATCTCGGCCTTCTGCCGCTCCAACTCGTCCATCCGCGCCTTCATGCTCGGCTGATACATCCCGTCCTCGATGGCCGCGATGATCCCGGCAATAGCGCGCTCGATCTTCGTCAGCGCGCGACGGTCGGTCTCCTGCTGCACCCGACGCTGATGGTTCAGGCGGTTGGTTTCCTCGACATAGGCGCGCACCGCTTCTTTCACCGCCTCGGCCGAAACCAGCCTTTCCTGCAATCCCGTCAGCACACGCGCCTCCAGCTTCTCTCGCAGTATGGTGCGGTTGTTGGTGCAGGTGCCGCGCCGGTGATGATTGAGGCAGCCCAGCCGGTCGGAGAGAATGATGCCGATCTTTCCGCCGCAGCATCCGCAGGTCATCAGCCCGGAGAGAAGGGAGACAGGCCGGTTTGCCAGATGCAGGCGCTTCGCCCTGCCCTCGCGCGTATTGGCCGGGTTCGGACCAAAGATTTCCGCGATCTGCTTCTGGCGTTCGCGCACTGCATTCCAGAGCACATCGTCCACGATCCGCAGATGCGGAACTTCGGTCCTGATCCATGCGGTTTCCGGGTTCGGGCGCGAGACGCGCTTGCCGGTGGACGGGTCTTTCACGAACCGCAGCCGGTTCCAGACAAGGACGCCCGCATAAAGCTCGTTGTTGACGATGCCGGTTCCGCGCGAGACATGGCCCCGGATACTGGTGTCGCCCCATGCCCGGCCAAGCGGACCGGGAACGCCATCGCGGTTCAGATCGACGGCGATGGCCTTCGGGCTTTTGCCCGATGCGAACTCGCGGAAGATGCGGCGCACGATCTCGGCTTCCTCGGGGATGATCTCCCTGTCGCCCCGGATCGGCTCACCGTTGCCGTCGAATTTCTTCACGACGCGATAGCCGTAGCAAAGCCCTCCCCCGGCCTTGCCCTTCTCCACCCTGCCCCGCAGGCCCCGGTGGGTCTTCATGGCGAGGTCTTTCAGGAACAGCGCGTTCATCGTGCCCTTGAGACCGACATGCAGTTCCGTGATCTCGCCTTCGGCAAGGGTAACGATGGTGACACCGGCGAATTTCAGGTGTTTGAACAGCGTCGCCACATCGGCCTGATCGCGGCTGATGCGGTCCAGCGCCTCGGCCAGAAGGATGTTGAACACGCCCTGCTGCGCATCGCGCATGAGCCGCTGGATACCGGGCCGCAAGATCGTGCTGGCCCCGGAGATCGCCGCATCCTCATAGGAACCGACGATCTGCCACCGCTCGCGCCCCGCATGTTCCCGGCAAAGCCGGAACTGATCCTCGATGGACGCCTCGTTCTGCTTGTCGTCGGAATAGCGGGCATAGAGGGCGGCGCGGGTCATGGTGGCATCTCCGTTCGGGTCAGTCCTTGATGGCATCTTTCGGCATCGGCGGCACATCCGGTGCCCGGTCCAGAAGCCGGGTCAGGTCGCCCCGCTTCGCCGTGCCAGCACGCGCCTTCAGGAAATCGGCGGCGGTCTCCACCGCACCGATCTTCTGCGCAACCGCCGAGACGATCCATTGATTAAGCGACACGCCATCCTCCATGGCAAGACGTGCCGCCGTCTCCTTGAGCGACTGCGGCAGTTGCAGAGGGTATTTGTAGCGTTGGGCCTGCGTCATGTGTTCAGCCTCCTGACGATCTCTCCCGGTGTTGCGATGGTAACGCCCAGCGTAAGCGCCGGGCGGAAGTCCTTGACGTTATGCGTCACGATGGCCTCGGCCTGCCCGTTCAGCGCGGCTTCCAGCACCATCTCATCCGCGACATCGGACAGCATGGGCCGCGTCCGGAACGAGATATCGACGCCCTCGGACACGGCGGCGAGCGCGCTCATCACCGCCGCGACATCTTCCAGACTATGGCCAGTCACCTTCCGGGTTTCCTCCCGGCTTAGTACGGCCTCGTATTCGAGGAACAGCGCCGTCGAACAAAGCGGCGTCACCGCGCCACGATCAACCATCCGCAGAAGCAGGTTACTCGCCCCGTTGCGGCTGCGGAAGGCCGCAACGATCACGTTGGTGTCCAGAACCAGTCTCATGCTCAAACCATATATTGACATCACATGAGATGTCAATGCTTCGGGCCGCAATCTGCTTTGCGATAGCCTCATTCCGTATCGTCTGCCCCGCTCCCGTCGAGGGCAGGCGGCGCATTGTCGTTCGCGGCGCGCATGGCCTTCTCGAAGTCCTCGCGCGCCATGCGTCTGCCGATCAGGCGGGCGATGGACAACACCACGGCGTCCAGCCGCTCAGACGCGCCGACTTCATGTCCGGCATCCCGTCTATCGGGCGGGCGGTTGTCGTTCGCCGGTCTCTCTCGGCCGGGACGTTTCCCGTCATCGGCCATGTCCGCCGCCTTCCTCCGGCTGCCACGCAACAGGGTTGGCGACCCAGCGGTTGATGTCGGATTCATGCCAGCCCGTGCCGTTGGTGCTGATCTTCAGTCGAGGCGGGAACGTGCCCTCTGCCATCTTGCGGTAGATCGTGGACTTCGACAGCCCGGTGCGGGCAAGAACGGTTTTCATGCGGATGATGCGGTCTGGTTGGCGCATGGTCCTGCTGCCTCCTGCTGGTCGTTTCTGACGATTGCAGAGACCAGACGGAGCAACGATTTGTCTTTGCGCAATAATTATTCTGGCGTCATAGGGCTATGGAGTGCAATCGGCGGTAAATAGGATGGGTTCAAATCCGATTGCTCCATTCCCAGGGAGTGTCGATGAGGCGGATCATAACCGGTTACCGCGTGCTTCACCTGATTCGCATAGGACGCTCGAAGCCTCGCCGCTGGTGGCAAGCCGACTTGTACACGATACGGACGTCCTAACTGTACGCTGCTACACTAGCAGAAATGCAATGCACTGAGAGGCTTCAGGATGACAAAACTAGAGAGGGAACTTGAGGAACTGGTCCGGTCTGTCGGCTACGGCTCTGGGTTTGGAGACCCGCAAGCTGCTGAACAGCATCAAAGAGAAATAGATCTCCTCAAGTTCAAGATTACGAGGCGAGACCAAATAAAGACTGCGATTATTAGCGCCTTGATCGGCGCAATTGTTGCAGCTTTTGCAACCTTAGTCTCGACATCAATAGGTTAGCGACAGCTTCTGCCATACTCTGCCCCGTGTTTCTGGACTGACAGGTGATAGAGTTTTCCGGTCTACAGCCCAACGCCCCGCCCTCTGCCGAGACCATGACTGATGGCGAGATCGCGGCCGAGGCTGTGGCCTGACTCGACCTCGATACCAAGCTCCTGCTTGCGGCCTCGGAGAAGGGAGTCCATCTGGGCGTCGCGTTCGAGGCTCATCGCCATGTTGCCCATCTCCGTCCGCGCTGCCCTGTGGCCGGAATAGTCTCCTGCCGCATACCTGCTTTCGCTGGCTTGCCGGAGTTCCTGAAACCGCTCTACGAACCGATCCGCGCGGCGCTGCGGATCGGCGCGCATTTCGGTTTCCAGTTGCAGGGCGCGTCTGGCGGGGGCGGCGCGGTCGGGATCGCCTGACGCGGCAGCCGCCGCAAAATCGGGGTTCTTCTTGTAAACCGCCTCGACATCGCGCGAGCCGTGGGACCGGAGTTCGTCAAACTCGGCACGCGCTTCGTGCAGTTCCCGCATCTGTCCGGGTGTTGCGGCCATGTCTCGCATCTGCGCCTTGAAGATCGCGTCCACGGCGCGGGCATGACGAACGAAGGCCCGGCCACGGGCGCGGCGCAATGCTGTCTCCCGGTCTTCCCCGGCCTGCCTCTCCGCCGCCGCCTTTCCGGCTGTTCCCCTTTCCGGCTGCTGCGCGGCGTCGGGGCCAGGCACGCCGTTATCGGGGGAGCGCAACCCGTCGAGCATCCCGTCAACAGCATCGCGCAGGCGTTCCGGCACGAGCTTGCGCATGATCTCGGCGACACGGGCGCGGAAGCTGATGCCGCGCCGCTCTGCGTAGCTCTGCACCGGCTCGATCTGCTGGTCGTAATCGGACGCCATGTCCTTGGCCCGGTCACGCGACAGGGTGTTGATGAGCTTGCCCTGACTGGCGAAGTCATCGCGGCCAAAATGCAGGTCCATGCCGTCACGGTGGCGCGACAGGGCGACATAGCTGCCGTGGGCGTCCATGCCGGGTGTTGCCAGCACATGCGTCCGGTCCACCGTCATGCCCTGCGCCTTGTGGATGGTCGCCGCATAACCGTGGTCAATGCGGTCATAGTCCTTGAGGTCGAAGCTGATGCTGCGGCCATCGTCGGTGCGAACCGACATGGATTGCGGGCTGACCTGTTCGATAGTGCCGAGCGTTCCGTTCTTCACGCCAAGCCCGCGCTCATTTTGCAGGAACATGACGCGATCACCAACGGCGAAGTTCCGTTCGCCGCGTTCGACCGTGACGCGCACGTCCTCGCCCAGATCGCCTGCCTCCCGCATCCGGTCGCGGGCGGCTTCGTTGAGTTCCCGCACCTCGGCATTGGTGTGGGTGAGGATGATGCGGCCACTGTCCGGCGCGGCCTGACGCTGGCGATCCCAGCGGTCGATCAGGTCGCCCCGCGCCTGTTCACGGGTCTCGGCGGAATGCACCATGTTGTGAGCGTCATAGGCATGGATCGCCGCGCCGGTCCTGCCCGTCGCCAGGTCGCGGGTCGCGTCCCGCTGCCAGTCCTCGCGCTGGCGGCGCACCTCGCTGATTTCCACGCCGCCATGACGGTCATGGATCGACCGGAACGCCGCGCCCGCCTCTATGGCCTGCAATTGCTGCGGATCGCCAACCAGCACGACCTTTGCGCCAGCCTCGGCGGCATGGGACAACACGCGCTCCAACTGCCGGGTGCCGACCATGCCCGCCTCGTCGATGACAAGCACGTCGCGGCTGGTGAGCATGTCGCGGCCCTGTCCCCAGCCGTGTTCCATGCTGGCGATGGTGCGCGAGGATATGCCCGATCCGCTTTCCAGATTCTCGGCAGCGATGCCGGACAGGGCGACACCGCGAACCTCAAAGCCTGACGCCTCCCAAGTCTCGCGGGCAACGCCAAGCATGGCGCTCTTTCCCGTCCCGGCATAGCCGACCACGATCCCAAGATCGCTCCCGTCCGTGACATGCGCCAGCGCCTCGG
>NZ_JBEFZE010000054.1:0-9357 GCF_042762395.1 Pseudogemmobacter sonorensis | reverse complement strand
CCGGGCCAGCAGGATGCCCCCCAGCATGGCGGCCACGAAGATCGCGGCCTCCGGCCGCATCAGCCCAAGCGCCGGGATCGCGCCGCCCGGGCAGAAGCCGGCGATGCCCCAGCCTACGCCGAACAGCGCCGAGCCGCCGACCAGCGCGGGGTCGATGTCGCTCCGGGTGGGCAGGTGGAACTTCGCGTCGAAGACCGGCGCGGGCCGCTTCAGGACAAAACGATAGCCGAGGAACGTCACGACCAGCGCGCCGCCCATCACGAAGGCCAGCGACGGGTCCCATGTTCCCGCCACGTCGAAGAAGTTCAGCACCTTGGCCGGATTGATCATGCCCGAGATCGCGATCCCGGCTCCGAAAATCAGCCCGATCAGCAGGGCGGCAAGAAGCGGCATCTCAGAGCCCTCCGAGCATGTGGCGGATCACATAGACGGTCAGGCCGGTCGTCAGCATGAAGGTCAGCGTCGCGACGATCGAGCGCGGCGACAGGCGGGCATTGCCGCAGACGCCATGCCCCGAGGTGCAGCCGCCGCCGAAGGTCACGCCGATGCCGACGATCAGCCCGCTGACGACGGTCCAGACCCACGGCGAGGGGCTCTCGAACGGGATCGCGACGACATCGAGCGTGACCAGCAGCAGCGGCGCGGCGACGGCGCCCGCCAGAAAGGCCAGCCGCCAGCCGCGGCTGTCCGCGCCGGGCAGAACGCCGGTCAGGATGCCCGTCATCCCCGCGATCCGGCCATGAAAGGCCATGAGCAGGACGGCGGACAACCCGATCAGCCCGCCGCCCAAAAGCGACTGGAGCGGTGTGAATTCGGTCATTTCCTGCCCCCGGTGTTGATGCCGAAGATCGACCAGGCCGGACAGAAGCGCAGCGCGCCGGTCACGACCAGCACGAGGCCCACGATCACCGAGATCCAGGTCCAGACGGTCGGGAACCCGAAGATGAAGGGCGCCACGACCAGCACGATCCCGAGGATCAGACGGGCAATGCGTTCAGGCGTTCCGATATTGATCTGCATGTCGTTCACTCCCAGGGGGCTCCAAGAAGGTCGAGCGGAATTTTCAGATACCGGCGCCCGTTGGATTCGGGCTCGGGCAGGCGGCCGGCATTGGCGTTGACCTGCAACGCGTGCAGGATCAGCTTCGGCATCGGCAGGGTCCGGTCGCGGGCATCGCGCGCGGCGACGAACGCCTCCTCGGTGAGGTATTGCGACATGTGGATGTTGGTGGCCTTCTGCTCGGCCACGGTGGATTCCCACATCGGCTCGCGCCCGCCCTGGCAATAGTCGTGCCCGGTGAAGATCCGCGTCGCGTCGGGCAGGGCCAGGATGTCCTGGATCGACTTCCACAGAACTTTCGCGCTGCCGCCGGGGAAGTCGGCGCGCGCCGTGCCGCTGTCGGGCACAAAGAGCGTGTCATGCACGAAGGCCGCATCACCGATCACATAGGTGATCGAGGCCAGCGTATGGCCGGGCGAGAACATCACTTTGGCCGGGATATTGCCGACGGTGAAGGTATCGCCCTCGGCAAACAGCCTGTCCCATTGCGAGCCGTCCGCCGGAAAGTCGGGCCAGTTGTAGAAGCCCTTCCACAGCTTCTGCACCTCGACGACCTTGGCGCCGATGGCCGTGGGCGCGCCCGTCTTGCGCTTGAGATAGTCGGCGGCCGAAAAGTGGTCGGCATGGGGATGGGTGTCGAGGATCCATTCGACCTCGTAGCCTTTCTCCGCAATGAACTTCAGGATGCGGTCGGCCTCGATGGTGGCGGTGGAGCCGGATTTCTCATCATAGTCCAGCACCGGATCCACGATCGCGCATTTCTTCGCCTCGGGATCGGCCACGACATATTGCACCGAGCCGGTGCGCGCCTCGTAGAAACCGGTCACTTCAGGGGTCTGGGTCATCGTCTTTCTCGCTTGGAAGAACTCACGGCCCGAGGCCGTCCCGGCATTTATATTCATTAATACGCATATATGCAATATGATGAACTCAAGCCCGGACCCTCGAACTTCCGACAGCGTAGCGCTCTCGGATAGCTCCCGCGTAACCGACACCGGAACCCTTTCGTCCGCGGCGGATGGTCAGAATGTCCTGCGTCGAGTTGTCCTGCTCACCTTCCATGTATCTTCGTTTATACGATTCTCAGAACATATCAATGCCATGCTATTCCAGCCAACAAGATGTCGCCATGCGCCGAAGCACAGCATCCTCCCTCGCCACTTCGAGACCGACAGCGGGCGGGGACGGACGGGCTGACGGGTCTCCGACCACCTCCAATGATTCGCGCGTGGCTGCCCTGCCCGCAGTCCTGTCGATTCTGGCTGCGCTTCTATGGTTGCCTCAGGCGGGCCTGCTCGCCGTCGCGGTATCCTCGATCGCAGTTGGAGCCACGCTCGAATCGCTGGTCCTGCCCGCCATCGGCGTCCTGATCTGCGGGCTGGCGCGGGCGGGTCTGGACGCGGCCGGCAGTCGGCTGGCATGGTCCGCGGCGCGCGCCCGCCTGGCAGAGCTTCGCGGGCGCGCCGTAACCGCCCTGGCCGAACACTCTCCGCTCGACGCCGGGCGGCTCCCCTCGGGCGAAGCCGCAAGCATCGTGGCCGAACAGGCCGAGGCCATCGTGCCCTGGCTTTCGCGGTTCCGGCCTGCAAGACTGAAGGCAACGGTACTGCCGGTCATCATCTTCCTCGTGATCCTGCCGATTTCCTGGGCTGCGGCGCTGGTGTTGCTCATCGCGATGCCGGTCATTCCGCTGTTCATGGCGCTGGTCGGGTGGAAGGCGAGGGCGGCAAGCGAGGCGCAGATGGTCGAGCTTGGCGACATGAACGCCTTCCTGCTGGACCGGCTGCGCGGGATGGCCACGATCCGCAGTCTGGGGGCGGTGGAGGCCACGACCGCGCGGGTGCGTGACGAGGCGCAATCGCTGCGGCTGCGCACGATGACGGTGCTGCGCATTGCCTTCCTGTCCTCGGCGGTGCTCGAACTCTTCGCCGCGCTCGGCGTGGCCATGGTCGCGGTTTATATCGGGTTTCACCTTCTGGGCGACCTGCCCTTCGGCGCCTGGGGCGGTAAGCTCGATCTGGCGCAGGGCATGTTCATCCTGCTGCTGGCACCGGCTTTCTTCGAGCCGATGCGCGAGCTGTCGGCGGTCTGGCACGACCGGGCGGCGGGCGAGGCCGGAATGGCCGCGATGGAACGACTGGCCGCACCCGGTCCCCAGCTCCTCAGCGCCGCGGCGGAGCCCGCGCCGACGCAGCGGTTTCCAGCGCCTGCGCTGCGGATCACGGGTCTGCGCTACCGCCATGCGGGCGAGAGGGATGCCCTGCCGCAGGCGATTGACCTTGCGCTCCGGCCCGGCGAGCATGTGGCGCTGATGGGGCCAAGCGGTTCAGGCAAGTCCACGCTGCTCGGACTGATCGCAGGACTGGCCGCGCCCGATGCGGGCCGGATCGAGATCGGTGGGCAGGCGCTCGATGCCGACAGCGCCGCCGGGTTGCGCCGCGGCATGGCCTGGGTCGGGCAGGCGCCGCATATCTTCGCGGGCACGCTCGGGTGGAACGTCACTCTGGGCCGGGACCTTGCCGATCCCGCCGCATTGCCGGGCGCCCTGCGCGCCATGCGTCTCGATGAGGTTGCGGCGCGGCGTGGCGCCGCCGCCATCGGAGAAAACGGCGCCGGACTTGCCGGGGGCGAGGCGCATCGCATCGCGCTCGCCCGGATCGCGGCGACGCCGGAGGCGGGGCTCATCCTCGCCGACGAGCCCACGGCCCATCTCGACGGCGCGACCGCGCGCGACATCGCCGACAGCCTGCTGCGCCTCGCGCGGGGACGGACGCTCCTCGTCGCCACGCATGACCCCGATCTGGCCGCGCGGATGGACCGCATCATCCGCATCGGCGGGCCGGGGCTGGAGGCGGCGGCATGAAGCGTCTCATCTACGACATGCGGCCGATCCTGGCGCTGTTCGCATCCGAGGGACGGCGAAGACTGTGGTCCGGCGCGGCGCTGGCGGCGGTCACGATGCTGGCGGGCATGGCGCTTCTGGGGCTTTCGGGCTGGTTCATCACGGCAACCGCCATCGCCGGCCTGAGCGTCGCCACCGCGCTCGCCTTCGATGTCTTCATGCCTTCCGCCGGCATCCGGCTGCTTGCGCTCGGACGCACGGCCGCGCGCTATGGCGAACGGCTCGTCACCCATGATGCGACGCTGGCGGTGCTGGCCAGCCTGCGCGAGCGCCTGTTCCGCGGCTGGTCCGCAGCCGGCGCGGCCGGGGCGCTGAGCCTGCGTCCCTCGCGGCTCCTGTTCCGGTTGACGGTCGATATCGACGCGCTCGACACCCTCTACCTGCGGGTGCTGGTGCCGCTGGGCGCGGCCCTGGCCAGCGCCGCCGCCGCCGGGATCGTCCTTGGGCTGATGGATCCGCTGTTCGGACTGGCCGCCTTCGGCATCCTGATCGCGGCGGGGCTCGGCATCCCGATTGCGGCCGGCCGGGCGGCCCGCGTCGCGGTGCTGCGCCGGGCGCGGGCGACCGAGGCCCTGCGCGACCGGACCATCGACCTTGTGCGGGGCCAGACCGAACTGGTCATGGCCGGGCGCCTCAACGCGCAACGCGCGGCCATCGCGGCGGCGGACGCCCGCCTCGCCGCCGCCGACGACCGGCTGAACCGGATCGAGACATGGGCGGGCTTCAGCCTCGGCGCCACCTCGGCGGCGCTGCTCGCAGGCGGGCTGATCGTTGTCGGGGCGCTGACCGAGACGGGCCGGATCAGCACGCCGGTGGCCGCGCTGGCGCTGCTGGTCATCCTTGCGGCGATGGATCCGTTCGGCGCCCTGCGCCGGGGCGCGATGGACCTGCCGCGCAGCCGCATCTCGGCCCGCAGGCTGTCCCCCCGGCTCGGGCCCCTGCCGGAAGTCCCGGCGCGTCCGCTGCCCGATCCCGGACATGCCGCGCGGCTTCAGGCCGTGTCCCTGCGCCATCCCGGTGCCGCCCGGCCGGTGCTGCGGGAGGTGACGCTGGACATCGCCGGCGGCGAACATGTCGCCCTGATCGGCGCGAGCGGCGCGGGAAAATCGAGCCTGCTCGCCCTGCTCGCGGGCGAGATCGAGGCCGAAAGCGGGTCGGTCGCCTGCCGTCCGGCCAGCCTGATGACGCAGCGGACCGAACTGTTTCAGGACAGCCTGCGCGACAATCTGCGCCTGGCCGCCCCCATGGCCGACGATGCACGGCTTCTCGCGGCGCTGGAGGCCGCGGGGCTCGGCCCCGAGATCTCCGCGCTGGCCGAGGGTCTCGACACACGGCTGGGCGAAGGCGGCATGGGCCTTTCGGGCGGGCAGGCGCGGCGACTGGCGCTGGCGCGCCTCATCCTGCGCGACGCCCCGCTGTGGCTGCTGGACGAGCCGACCGAGGGGCTGGACGGCGCAACCGCCCGCGAGGTGATTGCCCGCCTGCGCCCCTGCATCCGGGGGCGGGCCGTGGTGATCGCCACCCATATCCGGCGCGAGGCCGCCCTGGCCGACCGAATCCTGCATATCGACGGCGGAAGGATCGTCGCCGATCACCCGAGGGGCAGCGCCGGATGGAACGCCGCCCTCGAACATCTGCGGCCGGACTAGATCCACGCCGACCAGGCCGCGGGGCCGCCCGCGGTGCGCAACCAAGAAGCAAGGAGTGATCCGGCAGTGCCGGGAAAGGCAAACCAATGGAATTCCTCGACATCGTAACCCTCTCACGATTGCAGTTCGCGCTGACTGCACTCTACCACTTCCTGTTCGTCCCGCTGACGCTGGGCCTGTCCATCCTGCTGGCGGTGATGGAGACGGTCTATGTCATGACCGGCCGGGCGATCTGGCGCCAGATGGTCAAGTTCTGGGGCACGCTTTTCGGCATCAACTTCGTGCTCGGCGTCGCCACCGGCATCGTGATGGAATTCCAGTTCGGCATGAACTGGAGCTACTACAGCCATTATGTCGGCGACATCTTCGGCGCGCCGCTGGCGATCGAGGGGCTGATGGCCTTCTTCCTGGAGGCAACCTTCGTCGGGTTGTTCTTCTTCGGCTGGGACAAGCTGTCGAAGGTCGGGCACCTGATGGCCACCTATGCCGTCGCCATCGGCTCGAACTTCTCGGCGCTGTGGATCCTGATCGCCAACGGCTGGATGCAGCACCCGGTGGGCGCGCATTTCAACCCCGACACGATGCGCATGGAGGTCACCGACTTCTACGCCGTGCTTTTCAACCCGGTGGCGCAGACGCGCTTCGTTCATACCGTCTCGGCCGGGTATCTGACGGCGGCGGTCTTCGTGCTGGGCATCTCGGCCTGGTATCTGCTGAAGGGGCGGCATATCGACCTCGCGAAACGGTCGATGACCGTGGCGGCCAGCTTCGGACTGCTGGCCTCGGTCTCGGTCGTGGTGCTGGGGGACGAGGGCGGCTTTCTGGTGTCGGAAAACCAGCAGATGAAAATGGCCGCGATCGAGGGCATGTGGCACACCGAGCCCGCCCCGGCCTCCTTCACCCTGATCGGCATTCCCGACATGGAGGCGCAGACCAACCACTACGCCATCCATATCCCCTGGGTCATGGGCCTGATCGGGACGCGCTCGCTGACGGAGCAGATCCCGGGAATCCTCGATCTTGTCGATCATGCCGAGGAACGTATCCGGAACGGTCTTATTGCATATGACGCGCTCCAGACCTATCGCGCCACGCCTCAGGGCGGGCAGGTGCCGGCGGAGGCAGCGGCGGCCTTCGCCGAACATGGCGACGACCTTGGCTATGCCCTTCTGCTGACGGGCTATGTCGAGGATCCCCGCACCGCCACCGAGGAACAGATCGCGGCAGCCGCATGGGATACCGTGCCGCATGTGCCGACCCTGTTCTGGTCCTTCCGCATCATGGTGGCGATCGGCTTCTTCAACGTCGCGCTGATGGCCTGGTTCGTCGTCCAGTCCGCGCGCCGCAAACTCGACCACCGGACATGGCCCTTGAAGGTCGCGGTCGCCGCCCTCGCCCTGCCGTGGATCGCGGCCGAGCTCGGCTGGATCACCGCGGAATTCGGCCGCCAGCCATGGGCGATCGAGGGCGTGCTGCCGACCGTCGCCGCCGTGTCGCATCTGACGGTGCCGACGCTGCTCCTGACGATCGCGGGATTCACGTTGATCTACTCGGTGCTGATCGTGATCGAGGTTCGATTGATGCTCGCGGCGATCCGCAAGGGACCGCAACCCGATCCCGAACCCGAGGCGCGGCTGATGCCGGCCGCCATCGCACCCAGCACCGGCCCCAGGCTCACCCCCGCGGAGTAAGACAATGATCCTGCATGAACTTCTCGACTACGACACGCTGCGCCTGATCTGGTGGGGGCTTCTGGGCGTCCTGCTGATCGGCTTCGCCGCCACCGACGGCTTCGACCTGGGCGTGGGGATGCTCCTGCCCTTCGCGGGGCGGACCGATGTGGAACGGCGCATCGTCATCAACACCGTCGGACCTGTCTGGGAGGGCAACCAGGTCTGGCTGATCCTCGGCGGCGGCGCGATCTTCGCCGCCTGGCCGCAGCTTTACGCGGTCAGCTTCTCGGGCTTCTACCTGGCGATGTTCGCAATCCTCGCGGCGCTGATCCTGCGGCCCGTGGGGTTCAAATACCGCTCCAAACGTGAAAGCGCAGCCTGGCGGCGCAACTGGGACTGGGCGCTGTTCGTGGGCGGCTTCGTGCCCGCGCTGATCTTCGGCGTCGCGGTGGGGAATGTGCTGGTGGGGGTGCCGTTCCGGCTGAACGCCGATCTGCGCATCTTCTATGACGGCAGCTTCTTTGCCCTGCTGAACCCCTTCGCGCTGCTTTGCGGGCTTCTGTCGGTGGCGATGCTCGCAATGCACGGCGCCAACTGGCTGGTCCTGAAAAGCTCCGGCGCGGTCGCTGAACGCGCCCGGCTCTATGGCACCTGGGCGGCGATGGCCACGATCGCGCTCTATGCACTGGGCGGGGTTGCCCTGTGGCTGTTCATCGATGGCTATGTCATCACCAGCACCATCAACCCGGTCGGCCCGTCCAATCCGCTGGCCAAGACGGTCGAGGTCGCGCCGGGCGGGTGGTTCACCAACTACGCCGATCATCCCTGGATGATGATCGCCCCGGTGCTGGGCTTCGTCGGCGCCTTCGGCGTTCTCCGGGGACTGCGCGGCAAGCGCGAGATCAGCACCCTGCTGCTGAGCAAGCTGTCGATCTTCGGGATCATCTCCTCGGTCGGGCTGTCGATGTTCCCGTTCATCCTGCCCTCGACGGCGCAGCCGGGGGCCAGCCTGACGGTATGGGATTCCTCGTCCAGTCACCTGACGCTGTTCATCATGCTCGTCGTCACCGGGATCTTCCTGCCGCTGATCGCGCTCTACACGGCCTGGGTCTACAAAGTCCTCTGGGGCAAGGTCGAGGAAGACGACATCACCGGCGGCGGTCACGCCTACTGAAAGGAAAAGGAAATGTGGTACTTCGCCTGGATTCTCGGCCTGCCGCTGGCCGTCGCCTTCGCGGTCCTCAACGCGATGTGGTTCGAGCTGATGGAGGACAAATATGCCGGGCCTGCCGACGACGGCGCGCCTTCCGATCCCTCAAAACAAAAACTTCAGGAAGCCGGAGCCTGACATGAATACCCCTGCCGAGCGCAACACCGTCCATATCGAGGAAAGTGGTCACGGGCCCTTTGGCCAGTTCGTCAGCATCGGCCAGCACATCCTGGGTGCCGACGAACCCGGCCCGATGGGCGGCGAGAATACCGGCCCGGATCCGTTCGAACTCGTCATGGCCGGCCTCGGCGCCTGCACGGCGATGACCGTCCGGATGTATGCCAATCGCAAGACCTGGCCGCTTGAGGAAGTGCGCGTCGCGGTCAACCACGTTCGGGCGACGGGCAAAGATGGAGAGAAACCGCACGCCTTCGAGCGGCTCGTGACCCTGCAAGGCCCGCTGGACGACACACAGCGCGAGAGGCTGATCGCCATCGCCGACCGCTGTCCGGTTCACAGGCTGCTGGAGGCCGGCGCCGAAATCGTGACCCGCGCGGTTCCTGCCTGAAAAGCGCGCTCATCAGTTGAAAAGGGCCGCCCCGAGGGGCGGCCCTTTTCCTCTTCCGCCCGGAAACCGGCCCGGAAATCAGAAGCTGAGCACCGTTGTGCCTTCCGCGATCAGTTCCACGGCCATGGCGTCCGGGGCGGCGGCGGTGACACCCTCGATCAGAATCGACGCATCCGCCCCTTTGCCGGGCAGATAGATGGCGCAGACCTGCACCCCGACGCCGTGCTGTTCCATCATCTGCCGCATCAGCCCCTGCGGACTCGCGCCCCGCGGCGGCTGTCCGGCCGTGGCGCTTT
>NZ_JBEFZE010000053.1:0-9621 GCF_042762395.1 Pseudogemmobacter sonorensis | reverse complement strand
CATTCCGGACTATCCGGGGCGCGACCGCTTCAGGGGGTTCCAGCTTAACACCCGGGATATCGCACCGCCGAGGCCTACGCCGGACAGCACGTCGTCAAGGACCTCGATTTCGGCATCCATCTTCATCGACACCGCCGACGCCTACAGCGATGACGAATCCGAAGTCATCGTCGGCAAGGCCCTCAAGGGTAGGCGCGACGAGGCCGTGCTCGCCACCAAAGCGGCTGTGCCGATGGGCGAGGATCCGAACATGCGCGGCGGCTCGCGGCGCTGGATCACGCGCGCGGTCGAGGGGTCGCTCCGGCGATTGCAGACCGACCATATCGACCTATACCAGATCCACCGGCCCTCGCCCGACACCGATGTGGAGGAAACGCTGTCGTTGCTCACCGACCTGATGCGGGCGGGCAAGATCCGCGCCTTCGGCGCCTCGACCGTCCCGGCCTCCGATATCATCCAGGCGCAATGGACCGCCGAGCGCCGCGGGCTGGCGCGCTTACGCACCGAACAGCCGCCCTATTCGATCCTCAACCACTCGATCGAGCGCGAGGTGCTCCCGGCCTGCCAGCGCTATGGCATGGGCGTTCTGGCGTGGAGCCCGCTGGCCAAGGGCATGCTCACCGGCAAGTACCGCAGGGGCGCGCCGCAGCCCGACACGCTGCGCGCGAAATTCTTCCCCAAGGCGATGTCCGACGAAGGCAGCCTGAACGCGGTCGAGGAACTGATTCCGCTCGCGGAAGACGTCGGCATCCCGCTGATGCACATGGCGCTCGCCTTCGTGGTGGCGCATCCCGCGCTCAGCGCGGCGATCATCGGCCCGCGCACCATGGAGCAGCTCGACGGCCCGCTCGCCGACGCGGAGGTGGTGCTGGGCGACGACGTCCTCGACCGGATCGACGAGATCGTGCCGTTCGATGGCCTGAAAGAGCCGAGAAGGCTCACCCAGGAGTCCAGCATTAGCAGGCTGCTGAAAAAGGCGTGGCGCAGCACAGTCTTGCGCATGATGCCGGAAAATAGGTCTGTGAACGCCCAAAAATTCGCGTATTTCGGAGCATTTTTAGGGAATACAAGGAGGATTTCCTCCGTAATTCTGGCTGAAAATACTTTTTCAGCAGCCTGTTAGGGGCAAGTTCAGCTCTTCAGGGCAGGCAAGATATCATGGCGTCGGTGCGGGCGCTCTCGCTCATGCCTGACGCAGCTTAACATATCTTAACATTCCGGGGGCACGACAGAAACACTTTGCGCCCATCCTGTCCTGGTCTTGTCAGGCCCTGAGCTTCGCAAGAGCAGCCTGGCAAGCCGTGTTTCCTCACTATGACGGGTCGGCATGACCATCGTTCATTTGACTCGTGGGGCGCGTCCCGCCGGAAAATCGGAATATGCGACAGACCAGAATTCTCACCGGCATGCTTCTCGGCGGCTCTCTTGCCCTTTCTGCTGCAGCCATCTCGCAAGAAGCCGCTCCGGCGACTGTTGCGGCCCTGTCCGTCGCCGTGGCTGTTCCGGGTCTCGACCTCTGGCCGGATGTCATCGCTGCGAGCGGAGCTCTTGTCGCCCGCGACGAGACCATTATCGGCGTGGAGGCCGGCGGGTTGCGGCTGACCGCAGTCCATGTCGAGCCGGGCAGCGTCGTCGAGCGCGGGGATCTGCTGGCGGAACTGGAGACTGCGGACATCCTCAACGAGATTTCCCGGCTGGAGGCCGTCGTGCTCTCCGCCGAGGCAGCATTCGATCTGGCCGTCGCCAATGCCGAACGCGGGCAGGGGCTGACCAGAACGGGCACGATCTCGCACCAGCAGGCCCTGGAATACGAGATTGCAGAACGTCGCGCGCGGTCGGATCTACAGGCGGCTCAGGCCACGCTGGCGACAAGCCGGCTCACTCTCGCCCGGACGCGGATCGTGGCTCCCGAAGCGGGCGTGATCTCTTCGCGCAGCGCCGAGGCCGGAGCCATCGCCCCGGCGGGGCAGGAACTGTTCCGGCTGATCCGCAGGGGACAGATCGACTGGCGGGCCGAACTTCCCGCGACGCGGCTCGGCGCGCTGCGCGAAGGCACCGATGTCGAGGTCTTCCTGCCCTCCGGCCCTGTCGCCGGTCAGGTCCGGCGTATCGAGCCGGTGGCCTCCGTCACGAACGCGCGCGTCGTGGTGCATGTCGGGCTTTCGGTTTCTGGGCTGCCCGCCGACCTCCGGACCGGCCTTCTGGCCAATGGCCGGTTCATCGCCGGCCGGCGGGAGGCGTTGCATGTCCCCGAAGGCGCGGTGCTGATGCGCGACGGCTTCTCGTATCTCTATGTCCTCGCCGGAACCATCGTCGAACGCCGCCGGGTCGAGACCGGACGGCGGCAGGACGAACGGGTCGAGATCGTCTCGGGCCTCGAACGGGAAGAACAGGTGGTTCAGGCGGGCGGCGCCTTTCTGACGGACGGCGCCACAGTGCGGGTGGTGGTGGAGCCGCCGCAATGAACTTTTCCGCCTGGGCGATCCGTAACCCCGTTCCCCCGATCCTGCTGTTCATCCTGCTGACCATCACCGGACTGATGGCCTTCCAGCGGCTCGACGTGCAGAATTTTCCCGACATGGACCTGCCCACGATCAGCGTCAGCGCCAGGCTCGACGGTGCGGCGGCGGCGCAGATGGAAACCGAGGTGGCGCGCCCGATCGAGGATGCGCTGACCGGGCTCGCCCTGCTCGATTCCGTACGCACGACGGTCAGCGACGGATCGGTGAAGATCACGGTGGCCTTTCAGGTCGGCAAGGATCCGCAGGTCGCGCTCGACGAGGTGAGAAGCGCCGTCGATCAGACGCAATCCGACCTGCCGGCCGAGATGGATGCGCCTTCGGTGACGAAGCAGACGCTCAATGCCGCGCCGCTGGTCACCTTCACCGTGGCCTCCGACCGGCTCGACGAAGCGGAACTGTCATGGTTCATCGACAACCAGGTCGCGCGCGCACTGATGGCCGTCGATGGCGTGGGAGAGGTCAGCCGTCTGGGGGGCGTCGACCGCGAGATCCGGGTGGAACTCGATGCGGCCCGGATCGCGGGCTTCGGGCTTACGGTCGGGGATGTGAACGCGCGCCTCGTCGCGGTGCAGGCAGATTTTTCGGGTGGCGCGATCCGCATCGGCGGCGGCCATCAAACCGTGCGCACCCTGGCTGCGGCCCGATCGGTCGAAGAGCTGCGCGCCCTGCCGCTGCCGCTGCCCGATGGCGACTGGGTGCGGCTCGACGAGATCGGCTCCGTCACCGACAGCCATGCCGAGCGCGCATCGCTGGCCTGGCTGAACGGCAGGCCGGTGATTGCGGTGCAGGTCAAGCGCCTGAACGGCTATTCCGACCTCGCCGTTGCGGAGGATGTCCGGGCGGCGATGGCGGATTTCGCCGACCGCAACCCGCAGGCCGACATCACCGAGGCCTATGATACGGTCGCGCCGACCGCGCAGAACTACCATGCCTCGATGATCATGCTTTACGAGGGCGCGCTGATCGCGGTGGTGGTGGTCTTCCTGTTCCTGCGCGACTGGCGGGCGACCTTCCTCGCTGCGGTAGCGCTGCCGCTGTCCATCATCCCGACCTTTCTCGTGATGGACTGGCTCGGCTATTCGCTGAACATGATCACGCTTCTGGCGCTGTCGCTGGTGGTCGGCATCCTCGTCGACGATGCGATCGTCGAGGTCGAGAACATCGAGCGCCATCTGAACATGGGAAAATCTCCCCACGACGCGGCGATGGAGGCCTCGGACGAGATCGGCCTCGCGGTGATCGCGACCACCTTCACGCTGGTCGCGGTGTTCCTGCCCACGGCCTTCATGGGCGGCGTACCGGGCATCGTGTTCCGGCAGTTCGGCATCACCGCCTCGGTCGCGGTGCTGGCCTCGCTGATGGTGGCGCGGCTCCTGACACCGATGATGGCGGCCTACCTCATGCGCACCGCCGGGGCACGGCGGGAAAAGCCCGATGGCATGGTCATGCGCCGATACCTGGGGCTGGTGCGCGGGGCGCTTCGGCGCAGATGGGTGCCGGTTCTGGGGGTGATCGTCTTCTTCGCCTTCACCCTCGCGCTGGCGGGTCAGTTGACCACCGCCTTCTTCCCGGCCTCGGACAACAGCCAGACCCAGATCACGCTCACAGCCCCGCCCGGCGCCTCGATCGAAACCACCGATGCGGCAGCGCGTGCGGCCGCCGGGCTGCTTGCGGGCCGCGACCATGTGACCTCGATCTTCCAGGCAACGGGATCGGCGTCAATCGGGGGTGGCGGGCCGATGGGTGGCGGCAGCACGGAGGCGGTCACCTCGGCCACCCTGGTCGTAAACCTTACGCCGACAGACGACCGCGACGTGACTCAATCCACCATCGAGGCCGACCTGCGCCGCGCGCTGGAGGCGATCCCGGGCGTGCGCATCTCGCTCGGCGGCGGCGGCAACGGCACAGAGCTGCAGCTCACCCTCGCGGGAGACGATGCGGCGGTACTGGAGCAGGCTGCGGCCCGGCTGGAATCCGAAGCGCGCGGGATCAGCGGTATCGGCAGTATCAGGTCATCGGCGGCGTTGCTGACACCCGAGATCGTCATTACGCCCGATCTCGCCCTGGCGGCCTCGCTCGGTGTGACGCCGCAGGCGATTTCCGAGGCGGTGAGGCTCGCCACGGCGGGCGGCTATGACGCCAGCCTCGCCAGGCTCGACCTGCCGGAGCGGCAGGTGCCGATCCGCGTCATGCTCGCCGAGGAAAACCGCCGCTCGTTCGAGGCGCTGTCGCTGATCCCGGTGGCAAGGGATATCACGCTCGGTACCGTGGCCGACATCGCCTTCGGTGCGGCATCCGGCGAGATCGCGCGCCTCGACTGCGCCCGCAACGTGACCCTCACGGTGGAACTGAACGGACGCAACCTCACGGAAGTGATGGCGGCTGTCGAAGCCCTGCCCGCCTGGCAGAACCTGCCCGAAGGGGTGCGTTTCGTCGAACAGGGCGATCTGAAACGACAGAGCGAGCTGTTCGCGGGTTTCGCCACCGCGATGGCGATCGGCATCTTCTGCATCTATGCGGTGCTCGTCCTCCTGTTCCACGATTTCCTGCAACCGCTGACGATTCTGATGGCGCTTCCCCTGTCGCTGGGCGGCGCGATCCTGCCCCTGGTCATGACCGGCATGGACTTTTCCATGCCCGCGGTCATCGGGCTGCTGTTGCTGATGGGAATCGCGTCGAAGAACTCGATCCTCCTCGTCGAATACGCGATCGAGGCACAACGGCGCGGCATGAGCCGGTTCGACGCGCTGATCGACGCCTGTCACAAGCGCGCCCGGCCCATCGTGATGACCACCGTTGCCATGGCGAGCGGCATGGTGCCGGCGGCGCTGAGCCTCGTCGAGGGAGACCCGGGCTTCCGTCAGCCGATGGGAGTGGTGGTGATCGGCGGACTGATCACCTCGACGCTTCTGAGCCTTGTGGTCATTCCTGTCGTCTTCACCTTCGTCGACGATTTCGCCGCTGTCTTCCGCAGGAAACCCCTCGGACCGGCGCCGGAATCGCTCCTTGAGGCGGCGCCCGTGGCAGAGCGCCTTCCCGAGCGCCGCAGGGTCGCGTGAAGAAGGAATCCCATCACCCCGTTCTCTCATGCCTGCCGCTGGCCAATGGGCTTCGTTCCCGTCGCGTCGATCCCGGTCATGGCCCGGATTGCCGTCCCGTGGGCGGGCGGTCTGGCCGATCCACGTCGGCCTGCCGAAGGGTTTGGCACGCGGGCTTCACAATTCTTTACATGGCGCGGGAGCGGGAGAAAAACGGGTGCCCCATCCTTGCTTCATCGCGGCGCTGAAGCCGCTGGCGAGAAGGAGAGAAAAGATGGAAAATACCCCCACCGGACACGGTATTCGCAAATACGTTATCGGCGGCATGGTTGCGGTGCTGGCGCTCGGCGCCATCGGGATCACCGGCGCGGTCCAGGCGAACGGCTTCCGTGGCCACGGGTTCGGCCCTTTCGGCGGCTTTGGTCTGGAACGCGCGCTGAGATCGGTCGAAGTGACGGACGGCCAGCGCGACGGGATATGGGCCATCATCGACGGCGCCCGGAGCGACATCCGCCCGATGCTTCGCGGCATGGAGGTCCGGCGCGAGGCGCTGGAAGGTCTGCTGACAGCCGAGGTGATCGACCGCGCCGCCGTCGAGACCCTGCGCCTGGAAACCCTCGCAAGCGCCGATGCCGTCTCGGCCCGGGCGACCGAGGCGCTGCTCGATGCAGCCGAGTTGCTCACGCAACAGCAACGCGCCGGGCTTGTCGAGCTGCGCGGCAGCTTCCGTCCCGGCTTCGGCCCCGGGCGCAACTGATCGCGCCGGTGCTGGCGTGTCCGCAGGACCTGCGGACACGCCCCCCGTCTCCCACCGGCCCCGTCTGCTCGGGTCGGAGCCTTCCCGATGTCGCCAGACCGTCTTCCAAAGAGTTCCGGCCATGATGAAAAGCACCTCCGACCGCTATGGCGCCGTTGCCGTCACCCTCCACTGGCTCAGCGCCTTCGGCATTCTCGCCCTGCTCGCCACCGGCTTCCGCGCCGCCGATGCGCCCGACCCGGCCGCCCTGTTGCGCCTGCATGTGCCGCTCGGCATCGCCGTTCTGGCACTGACGGTGTTCCGCGTTGTCTGGTGGCTTGCCCTCGACCGCAAGCCCGCCCCGATCGCGAATACGCTCGCCGGGCAGGAACGCCTCGCCCGAGGCGTTCATCTCGCCTTCTACATCGTGCTCTTCGGCATGTTCGGCAGCGGCATCGCGCTGATGGCGATGAGCGGCGCGGGCGCGGTGCTGTTCGGCGGCGGACCCCTGCCCGACTTTTCGGCCTATGGCCCGCGCGCGCCGCACGGGATCGGGGCCATGCTTCTGATCGCGCTGCTGATCGCCCATGTCGCCGCGGCGCTCTATCACGCCCTCATCCGCCGCGACGCGATCTTCCGGCGGATGTGGTATGGCAAGGGCAAGAGGGCGGACTGAGGATATGCCATGACGGAGAGGATCCTGATCATCGATGACGACACGCGGCTCTCCGCCATGCTGCGCGACTATCTTCGCGCAAATGGCTACGGGGTGCGGGCCGCCGCCACGGCATCGGCGGGGCTCGCGGATCTGGCCCGCGACCCGGCGGATGCGGTGATCCTCGACGTGATGCTGCCCGATCTCGACGGATTCGAGGTGCTGAAGCGCATTCGCGCCGGGTCCGACGTGCCCGTGCTGATGCTGACGGCGAAGGGCGAGGAGACCGACCGGATCGTCGGCCTGGAGATCGGCGCCGACGACTACCTTCCCAAACCCTTCAGCCCGCGCGAGCTGCTGGCCCGGCTGCGCGCCATCCTGCGCCGCCGCGCGGGTCCTGCCACACCCGGCGTGCTTCGTTTCGGCCGGCTGGAGATCGATCCCGGCTCGCGCGCCGCCCGGCTGAACGGCAAGCCCTGCGACATCACCGGCCACCAGTTCGACATCCTGCTGGCGCTGGCCGAAAGCGCGGGCCGCATCCTCAGCCGTGATCAGCTCCTGGACCGTGTGAAGGGAATCGAAGCCGATGCCTTCGACCGTTCGGTCGATGTCCACATCTCGCGCATCCGGGCGTCGATCGAGGACGATCCGAAACATCCTCGCCGCATCGTCACGGTGCGCGGCGCAGGCTATGTCTTTGCCCGCCGGCAGGACGACGAAGGCTGAAGGATGCGCGCAAGGCTGTTCCTGAAAATCTACCTGACGGTTCTGGGCGCCATCGCGGTGCTGGCGGTGACCGGGATCGCGACCATCGCGCTGTTCGTGGACCGCGAGGATCGCGGCTGGTTCCGCCAGCGCGCCGAACTGCTGGCCGCGACCCTCTCGGGCGCGGAAGATCCGCAAGCGGTTCTGGACAGGATAGGTCCGGCCAGCCATGCCGTCATCGAATTTCGGGATGCGGCCGGGAATCTGGTCGCCGTCCATGACGCCGGAACCGGCGATCCGGCGCGAGCCCGCCCCGTGACAGTTGCCCTGCCGGATGGCGGTACGCTGACCGCACGGTTTTCGGTCCCCTTCAGCCCGCCCGGCAATCCGCTTCTGGTGCTGGTTCTGGTTGCAGGCCTGACCGCGCTGGCCGCATGGCCCGTGGTGCGCAACCTGACCCGGCGCCTCGAGCGGCTGCGCCAGGGTGTCGAGACCTGGGGCGGGGGCGATCTCGCGCTGCGGGTCCCTGTCGAAGGAAACGACGAGATCGCTGCCGTGGCATCCAGCTTCAACCGCGCCGCGGTTCAGGTCGAGGCGCTGATCCGGTCGAACCGCGCCTTGCTGGCCAATGCCAGTCACGAGCTGCGCTCGCCGCTCGCCCGGCTGCGCATGGCGGTGGACCTTTCCGAGTCCGATCCCTCGCCCGCGCGCCGTGACGAGATCGCCCGCAACCTGACCGAACTCGACGATCTGGTCGGCGAGATCCTGCTCTCCAGCCGCCTGACGCATGCCATGCCTTCCGAGCCGTTCCGGCCTCTGGACCTGCTGGCGCTGGCGGCGGAAGAGGCTGCGCGGGCCGGGCTGGAGGTTTCCGGCGCCCCGGTCGAGGTGCCGGGCGATGAACGCCTGCTGTCGCGGGCCGTCCGTAACCTGATCCAGAACGCCTTGCGCCACGGCATGCCGCCGGTCGAGATCACCGTTGGAAGGCGCGACGACATGGCCGATCTGGTTGTCCGGGATCACGGCCCCGGCATCCCGGCGGAAGATATGCACCGCATCTTCGAGCCCTTCTATCGCCCCGGCGGGCATGGCGAGGCGGCCGGTGGCTGGGGCCTTGGCCTTGCCCTCGTTCAGCAGATAGGCGAGCATCACGGCGGAGCCGTGCGCTGTGAGGCATCCGGAGAAACCGGCACGGTATTCGTGCTCAGCTTGCCACTGCTGTCGGACACATAATCAAAAAAGAACATCCTGTGTTACGACCCTGATGGTGTGACCGCCCCCGACGGCCTCTGTGTGCCGAGGTGGGTCTGCGAGGATCCACATAGGAGAGCGGTCATGTCGGAGATTATCACTGTCGGGCTCGATCTGGCGAAGAATGCTTTTCAGGTCCATGGGGCTGACGCTTCGGGGCGGGCGTAATTGCGCAAGAAGCTGAGGCGGGATCAAGTGCTGGCCTTTTTCAGCCAGTTGCGGCCCTGTGTTGTCGCGATGGAAGCCTGCGGTGGTGCCCACTATTGGGGCCGCGAGATCAGCAAGCTTGGCCATGACCTGCGGCTGATCCCTCCCGCTTAAACGGTTTCACCGCGCTCGGAACACCCATCACTGAGGCGGCAGGATAGGTCTGCGCGGGGATAAGGGGGGGGCTACGACCCTCGGCCGATTTGGGCAACAGAGTCCAATGATGTTCAAAAGTCCCATGTGGATCACTCCATTGCCCCCGCCGCTCAACGCTTTGGGGGAAGGTTCATATGGCTTTATTCGAGGCGGAAATTACCCGCCTGACCGGCTCAGCTCTGGGTGGAAATCAACAGGCCGGGTTCCGAAAGCCGGACAGGCCTGGGACACCGGCCAGATTCCGGCGGTTCGCCACCCGGCGCCGTCCCGGGCCCGGCAAGACCTGACCGGGGCCCGACCGGGGCCGACCTTGCCCGCCCATCGGGGGCGGTTGCGGGCGGAATCGAGGCC
>NZ_JBEFZE010000052.1:0-11018 GCF_042762395.1 Pseudogemmobacter sonorensis | reverse complement strand
GATTATCGCCATGGGTCACTCCCCCTCAGCAATCACAACATCGCCGGTGACCCGGATATTGACGGTCGCGGTCAGGCGATCATCCAGTGGGATCGCTGGGGTGTATTCCTGGATGAACCCGTCGAAGGTCACCGTCACGCCGTTGGGATAGGTGATCCGCATCGGCAGGACGTCGCCCGATTCCCGCAGCGCGAGGATGCGCTGATCGCTGACCGACCCCGGCACGAAGTTCATTTGCAGCGAGGCCGTGCCGCTGTCGGTCAGGCCCGCGATGAACTCGCGACGACGGCCAGACGATCGGAAGTGCGTGACCTCGACCTCAGACACCGTCGATGAGGGCGGGGTGATCTCAAACACCTCGGCAAGTTCGACAAAATCAGCCCCGGCGGTTGCCGAAGCTGCGATAGCAAAACGGGTATCATACCCGATCATGGCATTGCTCATGCTTCTCTCCAGATGATGGTGAAATCCTGCGACACCCGGAATGGCCGGTCTGCCGCGTTTGCCTCGTGGTGGTCGCGGATCGTGTCGAGAAACACGCCGAGGATCTGCCCGCCCTTGTAGCCGTCCAGCAGCTTGCGAACCTCGTCCGAAAGCTCTTTGGCGGATAGGTAGCTCGCGCCGTAAGCGTCGATCTGGACCCGGTACCGGATAAGCCCATCAGGCCCCCGATAGTGATGGCTGCCGATGCCGCTCACTACATTCAGCACCAGGGCTTGCAGGCCTTTGCCCTGCCCGAGCACGCCCCATGTGATGCGATCCGATGAGCAATAGCTGGAGATCGCCGCTGAGCCAGTCAGCAGCGCGCGCAGAGCGAGTTCCATGGGTTAGCCCCCGGCTTTCTTCGCGTCACGCGCGGCCTTGCGCGCCGCCCGCTTGGCCTGCTTGTCGATCTCGAACCACATTTTCTTGCCCACGCGCTCCAGCGTGGGCTTGGCCTCGGCATCCCATGCGGGGCGCATGAAGGGCTGAGCCCCGTGGTTTTCGTTGCCGAACTCCTGGTTGTGTGCCGAGGACAGAGGTCCGGCACCGACGAACACCTCGACTGCGGCCTTGTCGTTCTTGTGCATTCTCCGATGCAGTCGCCTCTGCCGGGCTGAAAGCTTCGTGCTGACCGCAACCGAAGCCGCCAACTCGCCGCCATTCACCGGGGCGACCGGCGCCAGCGACCCTGCCCTGTCCGCCATGGGCTGCGCGGATTTTATCAACGCGCGACGCATCACCGCCTTTCGGGTCGCGGTTTTCTCGATCTCGGCCAGCGCCCGGTCCAGATCCCGAAAGCCCGTGGTCTTGATGGTCATCTTCACAGGTCAGCCCTCGCCGTTCCGGTGATTTCCAGATAGTCGCGCCGCCCAAGTTGCTTGATCCCGCGAATATCGAAGGTCAGACCCTCGCAGATCAGCCGATCCTTCGGTGTCAGGCCCCGCGTGAAATCGCTCGACCGCACGACGAACCGGCTGGCGACCGTGGCCTCGATCCAGCCTGCGGCGGCGCGCTCTGCGTCGGAGACATCCGTGCGGCTGGCAGGCTCAGGCAGGCCGTGTGCCGTCCATTCCTGCACGACCTCATAGCCGTTGTCGTATTCGCTGAACCGCTGGAACTGGATCAGCCGGTCGAACTCGCCGTAGTTCATACTCTCGTCCACCGCAGATGCCCGATCAGATCATCGAATGCATCATCGAATGATTGCCCCTCGGGGCCGGTCAGGCCGTCGAAACGCTTCTGGACCCAAACGCAGATCGCCTGTTGCACAGCGCCCAGCGTCTCCTCTGGCATGGCCGCCGTCATGGTCACGGTCGCGGGCGCGGTGATCGTGACCAGCGAGCCCAGCGCGTCATGGGAAAGCGTGACCTCGCCCGCGCTGGCGCTGACCTCGATTACGTCCGGGAACGGCAGGCGATGCGTGCCGGGGTCTGCGAACGTCACCGCCCATTGCTGCGACAGGATGCAGCGTCCGAGGATGCCACGATACCCGTCCATCATGGACACCGCAGCCGCCTCTAGCGATTGCAGCTGCTCATCGTGCTCGGTGCTGTTCGGGCTGAGGCGGCACTGTGAGCGCAACCTGGGCAGATCAACCACAGGCCCGGCAGGTGCGGTGACGCGGACAGGGGTCATTTCCGGGCCCGGGCCTTCTCAGTCGGCTCGGTCGGCTCGGTCGGCTCGGTCGGCTCGGTCGGCTCGCCGAGAGCATTGATCTCCGCCGCATAGGCCGCAAGGGCCGGAGGGCATTCCACGCCCGCAGGAACGACGCGGGGATAGATTTCGCCATCCGGCACGCCGAAGATGGGTTTCGACAACTTCGTCATGTCTGGATCTCCTTTTGTCCGCACAGAAGAAGGGGCGGATGGCCGCCCCCTCGCGCTGTAAGGACCGGATCAGTCGCCGCTTCCGGTGGTCGCAGCGGCCACGCGGTGGTAGCGCAGCCATTCCGGGTTCCACAGGCCGCCGCCGACGCGCTTGCGGGTGTAGAACAGGACGTAGGGCTTGTTGGTGTAGGGGTCGCGCAGGACGCTCATGCCCACACGGTCGAAGATCCGATAGCCCTCGGCCATGTTGCCGTAGATCACCGGGATCGCATTCGCGGCCACATCCGGCAGGCCCGAAAGCTCGTGGATCGGCGTGCCGAGCACAGCGGCAGGCTGGCTCGCCTGGAAGGGCGGCTGCCACAGATAGTTGCCGTCGCCATCCTTCATCTTGCGGATGGTGGCGTGGGTCTTGCGGTTCGCATAGAGCGCCGCCCCGACCGAGCGATCTTCGGGAAGGTCATAGATCAGGTCGATCAGCCCGTCCGGAGTCAGCGCCGCCGCCGCCCCGGTGATGACCTCCTTGATCGGGCCAAGCGGATGGCGCTGCGCCGAGGGGAGAGCGGCTTCGGTCGTCGCATCATAGCGCAGAACGCCCTTGGGCTTGTTCACGCCGTCGCCGTTGATGAAGGCCAGACCTTCCTGCCGGGCGAACTCGATATTGACCTCGCCAGCCAGCCAGGCCGCGATGTCGATCTCGCTGTCCTCGAGAACGCGCTCGGTCGCGGCGGGCATCGCGTAGATTTCCCCGAAGGCGAACTCATACTCGGCCAGCGTTGAGCCTTCGGTCTGCGGACGTGCAGCGGTTTCACCGACCCAGGCCGCATCGGTGCCGTGCAGGTTGTAGAGCTTCTTGAAGCCTTGACCCGACACGGATTGCACCGAGGCAAAGCGGCGCATCGGGGAAACCTCGATCCGCTGGTCGGTGATGGTGCGGTCCCATTCGATGGGCGCGGTATAGCCGCCATCGGGATCCGAACCGACCGAATAGGCCGCCTTGATGCCGCCGTCACGCGCCTTGGATTTCAGGCTCCGTTCGCCCTCGCCAGTGCGGAACCAGTCGGCAAAAGCAGCGGTATATTCGCGTTCCGCCTCGGTCAGGTTGTCGCCATCGCCGCCGCCGTTCAGCGAAAGGCCCGCGAGCCGGGTGTTGGCGTCATCGATTGCAGCCGTCAGCGTGCCGATGGATGCCTCGATCTTCCCGAGCTTTTCGGTGGTGACGACATCGTCGAACTTGGCCTTGAGTTCCTTGTCTTTCTCAGCCTGCGCAGCCTTGAAGGTCTGCCAGTCGTTGTTGAGGGCGACGACCATTGCGGCGGGGTCTGCCTCAGCGCGCACGGCCAAAATCCCGCCGATCAGGGCGGGGGAAAAATGCTTGGACATGGGAAACTCCTCTTATGCCCGGATTGTCATGGATGCCGCCGTCAGGGCGGCCACAAGTGCGCCAGCATCGCGCGTGGCGGGTTCGGCGGCATCGCGCGCGCCAGTTTTCAGAGCCGCGACCCGGGCTTTGGCCTCGGATGCGGAAAGCCCATGGGCGGCCATCAGGGCGCGCTCCACCTCTCGCTCGGCTGGAATGTTCTTCGCCGCAGAAGCCGCGACGCGAATGGGGATCGCGGTCATTTTCGTTTCCGCGAATCCCTTGGCAATGGCCTCATCGCGCAGGAAAACGGTGCCGTTGCCCCGGTCGTTTTCCATCCACGACACGACGTCAGCCGCAGCAGCGCCGGTGCGCGCGGTGTAGATCTCCGCCATCACCTCATCGACCTGGGCGAGAAGCTTCATGCCTTCGGCCAGCGCATAGGTGTTGCCGACGATCACGCCCGAAGCCTTGTGGATCATGATCTGCGATCCATCGGCCATGGCGATTTCATCCCCCGCCATTGCAATGATGGATGCTGCCGAGCCAGCCATGCCGAGCACGTTCACCACCACTTTCGCGGGATGCGCGCGCAGCAGGTTGTAGATGGCCAGGCCCGAGAAGAAATTCCCGCCCGGGGAATTGATGTTGACCGTAACGTCCCGCTCGCCAATCGATGACAGCGCCGCCGAGATACGACGCTCGGAATTGTCGAGATCGCCATAGGGGTCTCGACCAATCGCGCCATAGATCGAGATGACAGGATCGCCAGGGCGGCCCGCCGCCTGCAATTCGCCATCGAAACGAGCAACTGCCGAGTCGGGCGCCTCGAACTGGATCAGATCACCCGGCAAGAACGCTCGGATTTCAGGAAGCTTGCGAAGGCTCATTTGCCGTCTCCTGCGTTTGACCGGGCTGCGCCTGACCCGGTGCGGGCGGCAGCGTGGCAAGGTCGATATTTTCCAGATCCATGAGGTCGCGGATTTCGGGAACCGCCATCCAGGGATGATGTCCGCCCGAGCCCAGCGCCGCCTTGTAGAACTCCGCCTGATCCTTCATCGAGCCGCGCAGCAGCGCGCCGTCGTTGAACTTGGCGTAGTAATCCAGCTTCTCGTTCCCGGTCAGGACTGAGCGCCGGATGGCCTGCTCCCAGGCGGTGAACCACGGCGCGAGGCCGTATCGCACGAAGAACTGGCCTAGAACGTCGATCCCCGAGCCCCATGACGTGTCATCCACACCGAGCAGCGGGCGCGGCACCCCGAACACCCGGGCGATTTCCTCGATCTGCATGGATCGCATCTCAAGGTGCTGGCTGTCCTTGCTGGTCGAGGTGAAGGACTGCCACTCCATCCCCTCCTCGAGGATCAGGTCCTTGTGCGCACCATCGGCCCCGCGCCGCGCGTCCATGCTGGCTTTCAGCCTGTTATAGGCCTCGGTGCTCAGCTTCTGCGGGTGCTTAAGCGCGCCGCCGACGATCATGCCCTGGGCAAACAGCCGACCGGCCGCTTTCTCCGCCTGCATCGCAAGGCCGATTGCTTCGGCAGCCTGCTTGACCAGTGACAGCCCGCGCAGCCCATCCTCCGACAGACCCCGAAGGTGCAGGATCTCGCTCGCCTTGAATACCCGCTGCGCCCCTTTCGGCGGCTGGTAGCGATATTCGACTGTGAAGTCGTCGTTCTGCTTCACCGTCACCATGCCGGGCGGCAGCGGGATCAGCCGGATCACTCGCCCCATGCTGCGCACGATCAGCGCAAAGGCATCCCCACGCACCAAGGCGCGGTATTGCATCAGTGCCTTGAAGTCGAAGGCGGATTGCCAGTCATTCGGCTGCGCCAGGAGCAGCGAATAGAGCGGGTGATCCTTTGCCTTCGACTTGTCCTCCCCCCGGTGAAGGTGCAGCGGAAGCATTCCCATGGTGTAGCTGATCAGGCTCACGCAGCGGAAGACCGTGGTGTTGCGCATTGCAGTCGAGGCCGTGACCTCGGCCCCGCTGCCGGTATTCGCCAGAGCCTGGCTGATCTCCAATATCCGGGGGTCAAGCGCCGAGTAAGTTGCAGGCTCGACCGACGCCTGCACCGGAGGCTCAAGCACGGGCTCGACGCGGACAGGCGCGGCGCCCGCCGTGCGCCAGAAATCAAACAGCCCCATGCCCACCTCAAATCATCAGAATGCCGCGTTCCTCGTAGACCGAGGGGCCGGAGCTTGTATCTTCCCACGTCCCGGCCACGCTCATCGCCATGGCAAGCGCGACCATGCCGTCGATGCGGCCATGCGATTTCGATTTCGACAGCTTCCGATTCCCTGCGGGATCCATCTGCACCGTCGCGTTGCGAGCGCAGCTTTCGAGCACCGGGTGCCCGCCGTGTGCGATCCGCTTGTTCAGCAGCGCACTCTCGAGGTCTCGCAGCGCGGGCGACATCGAGGCGAAGCCTTGGCCAAACTGCTCGAAGATGGCCTCGTCGCCTTCAAGCTGCTCCTCGTTGAACCCCACCCGCAGAAGCCAGGGTTTCAGGTGGCGCCAATTCCAGCGGTCGAATGCCAGCTTTCTGACGTCATACGCCTCGCACAGATCCCAAAGATACGCCGCGACGAACTCATAATCGACCGTCGCCCCGGGCGAAGTCTGGAGCCATCCATCGCGTGCCCAGACATCGTAGGGCACCCTGTCCTGCCGCGCCTTCTCGGCAAGGCCCTGCCCAGGCAACCAGAACGTGGGGCGGACGTTCCAGATCCCATCAACCGGGGCCACCAGCACCAGCGCCGTGAGGTCCGACACCTCCGACAGATCGAGTCCGCCAAACACAGGCAGACCTGCAAAATCATCCACCACCGGCCCGCCGCATTCCTGCCAGACCCGCTGCGACACGAACGGATTGTTCATATCCACGCGCTGATTGAGGATCAGGTTGCGATATTCGGCCTCCCGGCTTGGCATCCGCCGGGCGTCCTCGGCCATCGCCAGCGTTTCCTCGGCATTCTGAAAATCTCCGAACGCCGGGTTCGCCGCCCGGATTGCCTCCTCGCTGAACGGGTCGAGATCCTCGGGCGCCGTGTGCAGCGACAGCACGACACGCGGATCATGCCCGGCCTTCGCATCCTCAATCAGCACCGACAACAGATCCGCATCCGTCGGGGCCTGCGTCGAGATCACGATCGACAGCGGGTTTTCCTGTGCGCCCGTGGCCGTCTCCAGTGCCTCATATAGCTCCGAGCGCGGCCCTTTCACCTGCCCAAGCTCGTCATGCACGATCAGCACCGGCGACAGCCCGTAAGCGGTGGACGCCTCCGCCGAAAGTGCACGGTAGAGCGACCCCAGTTCAGGACAGGCCAGCTGCTTCGCGGTGTCTCGCACGATCACGCAGCCGCCGCTCTCGATGTTGAGGTCGGGGTGCATGCGCACCATCTTGGCCGCTAGGGCGAACAGGATCGCCGCCTGCTCCCGCGATTGTGCCGCACTGTAGAGCTGGCTGTTCGGCCTCGCCTCAGGGCCGCACAGGTGCAGAAGCAGAATGCACGCCGACAGCGCGGTCTTCCCGTTTTTCCGCCCGAAGCTCAGGATCGCCCGCCGCGTCCCCGCCGGGTTATCGTAAATCCGGAGCAGCGCGTCCTTCTGCCAGTCCCTCAGCTTCACCGCCTGCCCGACAAGCCGCCCCTCTGGCACAAGGCAATACTGCTCGATCCACGCGATGTTTCTCTCACCGCGTGTCGGGGCCTTCTTCTTGCGGGCCATCTATTCCCACGGCCTCTTGGCCTGCCCGGGCTTCTTGGCCTTCGGGCTGACCGTTGCTTGCTGCGTGATCCGCAGCCGTGTCGCCAGCGAGGATGCGGCGCGGCTCTCGCGCTCGGCCATCTTGTAGAGTTTGTCCAGCATGTCGATGTCGAGCGGGTCATCGCTCTCAGCAGCCGCAACCAACTGCGATATCCGTCTGGATTTCACTTCATGGCGGCAATAGTCGGAGAGCAGCCCATGGGTTTCCGCCGGAAACCAGTCAGCGGGCAGCCTGTTCACAACCCGCCACCAGACCTCGGCCTGTTCATCCGTCAGGTCATACGGCGCATCTGGCCGCTGAACCCTCTCAACTCCGCCCGGCTGCGCGACCTCAAGGGACGCCGCCGACACGCGCCCTCTCGTGCCCATGTTCCAAAACCTTTTTTCTGCCCGTTTATGAAAAGCGAGGGCCCGCCGCCGGTCCCAGTCACCGAGGCTCTGGACTTTTACCCCCCCCCGGGTCCCCGCCCGGTCACTCCCAGACCGGCCACCCCCGCTCGTCGTACCGAGGCCTCTGCCGCCGCCCCTGCGCCTCTGCTGCCTCTCGCTCGGTCTTGGCCGTGTGGCAGGGCACGCAGATCGCTTGCAGGTTCCCCGGGTTGTCTGTGCCGCCCTGCGCCTTGGGGGTGATGTGGTCGACAGTGTGGGCCGGGGTGATGCGGCCCTCCTTCAGGCATGGCTGGCACAGGTGCTTGTCGCGGGTGAGGATGACAGGGCGCAGCTTATCCCAGGCTGTACCATATCCCCGTTCGTGTCGGCTGCGCTTGTCGTGCTTCCAGCCTCCGTTAGGCTTGGGCATCAAGGACAATCCGGCATTCCGTCTGTGCCCCCAATGCCCCCACGCGCCCAATCCTATTCGCCATCTGATGCAGATGCATGAGTGCCGCCCGGAAGAAAGTTATCGACCTGATAGTCCAATCAAGCGGTGTAATATCTTTCAGATGCGATCCAACGAATCATTCTAAACCGCAGCATCGGAGGCGAGGATATGCTCGACTATTTGCCCGCAATCGCCATAGCCATGAGTGTCATCGGAACACTCATGATCTTCCTTTTCGGCATGCCGTTCAGAGTGAAGCCAGTTACAGTCCCCCAGTTACTATGGACGGGAAAGACCATAGAGCCACCGAGGGAGGCGGTCATCAGCAGCAGAGCGTTCGACTTTCTGAGCTGGGCAGGCCTGACACTTGCCCTAACAGGCGGCGCCATCCAGTTCGGTATCGCTCTGCCCTGAGCTTCATCCCCGCCGTTCCGCAATGCCACGCCAAGCAATGCCCAGCAATGGGCCCGGCCTGCACGGGGTGACGATTGCTCGCATCAGGGATGACCGGCTGGCGGGGTGGAGCCGGGGAAGGATGCAGGCCAGCATGAATTGCATCTTTAAGCGACAACGTTGTTGATGTCGCCCGTAATGTAGCATATAGCTACATTCATGAAGCAGATCGCATACACTAAGGCCGCGACGAAATCCCTGAAACGAATCCCGGCGAATTGGGCCACGCGCATCCGCGAGAAGATCGAGGCCTATGCCGCAGACCCGGATTCGCAGGTGAACAACGTCATCACCCTGCAAGGCCGGGATGGGATCAGGCTTCGGGTTGGAGACTGGCGCGTCATCATGGATGACCAGGGCAACGTGCTGGCGATTATCGACATTGGGCCGCGTGGCGGCATTTACGAATAAAGGAGGCGACCATGAACGAGATGGTGACCATCACCCGTGAAGAATATGACCGCCTGCGTGAAGCGGCGGAAGATCTGGCCGATCTGCAAGTCTATGACCGGGCCATGGCTGATCTGGATTCCGGTAAGGAAGATCTGATCCCGGCTGAGTTCGTGAACCGCCTGGTTGACGGGGAGAACCCTGTGCGGGTGTTTCGGGACTGGCGCGGTCTTACCCAAGCCGCTCTGGCCGACAAGGCTGGGGTGAACCGCGTTACCGTGGCGGAGATCGAGACGGGCCGGAAACAAGGCTCTGTGGCCACACTCAAGAAGATTGCCGATGCCCTCGGCGTCGATCTGGACGATCTGGTCTGAAGTCAGGCTTCCGGCGCCATCTGGGGCGCACGGCGCTCCTGCATGGTTGCGTGACCGAAATGTCGGCGAGGGTTGCCACAGCACGGGCCAGAGCAACAATGCGGAGTACGGGCTATGCGACCGATCCGCTTGGCGCTCGGGCCGTCCTCGCCCCAAACATGCACCAGCTTTGCGCGCGCCCTTGCCTTGGCGACCGCTTCAGCATGGTGGCGATGAGCAAGGCCCCTAGCCATGACGTTTCCCCTCGAATATCTTGCGGGAGAGGCCATCCTCCCGGCCAGCCGAGGCTGGACTTGAGACCGGATGCTTGCGGGGATCAATCCGCGCAGAGCCGGAGACGGAAAGAGCGAGCCGTGGCTTTCCCACAACTCGCTCCCGATTATGCCAAATGTGCCCGATCCTGATTCGTTCGTCAAGCGCGCGCAGTTATCCCATCCGAAATATGGTGCAGGGCTGAGAGCAAAAGCCCCACATCTGCCGGGCGCTGGTCATCCAGCACGACGCGCTCGGCCTCAGATTGCGCGGCAGGCCCGGCACGGCCAAGCCACTCGCCCAGCCATTGGTAAGCCATCACGGCGTCATCCTGCTTTTGCTCGTCGGAGCGGTCATCCGGGGCCGGGGATGATGCATCTGCTTCCATGGCCTCGATCGGTAGCAGGAGCCGCAGGCATTGCGCATGGCGCCGCGGCGCGCCCATCACCGCGTCGAAGGCCGCTACCACCTTGCGCATGTGGCAGATCGCGCCCCAGAGCCGCGTGCGGTCGTCGTGGCGAGGGGCTGCCTTCGCCATGGCCCCGCCCGCCTCGCAGCCCCACCACGGATCGCGCATGTCGCGCCAGTCGCGCTGTGAGCTGCCCCACCGGCGGCAGCGGGCCTTGAGCATGTCGGCCTGCGGATCGCGCTGCGCTGGCTCGCGATAGGTGCGCCCGTTCGGCTGCTTGCGTGGCACCGGCTTCAGCGCCGGGACGCCCGGCGGCAGATCCCCCGCCTTTGCGCGCTTGCGGGCGGATTTTCCGAGGCCCTTGTGGTCGATCTTGGTCATGCTCGTCCTCGTTGGTTATTGGCCGTAGGGGTCATTCCGCCCCCTTGTCGTGGGTGTGGCGGGCGAGACGCGACAGGATGCCGAATACATCCACCTCCAGCGCGTGACGCGTGTTCGACGTCGCGCGATAATGTCCGGACAACCTCGGGACATCATCTTCGGCCGGTGGTTCAACCCGGTCGATGAACTCCCGCCCCCAGAGAGTTGAGGCATCACCATCGGCAAGGTTCATGCCCGTAAAACAATCGAGATGATCGCTTTCATCATCCCAAATTTCAATTCGCGTCCCTGATCGCATCACCGCGATCATGCCCGCCGGTGGGTAAAAAAGAGGGCCAGCCCAATTGATGCGCTCTCCCATCCACCGCGTCTCCCCGTCTCCGGGGGTGGTGAGGGCGCTACGGATGTGGGCAACGGCGTTGTTGATTTCGTCCCATGCCCGCTTGCCCAAGCCAAGGTTGGTCTCCCCAACGTTTGCCGCGATGGTAAGCCCTTCGAGCGGGA
>NZ_JBEFZE010000051.1:0-12625 GCF_042762395.1 Pseudogemmobacter sonorensis | reverse complement strand
AACCTCAAGGCCGAAGCGCCCGTCACTTCCCGCCAGCACCGCGCCGCTTCCGCCGCGCTCAACCGTCCGTTCCGTTTCGGTGAGCCGGTATCTAGGCCCCACAATCAAATCCCGCAAGTGAAAAAATGCAGATCATGACGTTTTTCTGTCAAAGTCCCTGTTTTTCTCGGTTTCAGCGGCGACCCTCTGCCCGAATTCGCGCAGTTATCCCCCGGCCGGATGCCGATCTGTGGATAAGTCTGGCGAATCTTTGACGAATCCCGGCCGAATCTCTGCGCTGTCGATGCGATTCCCGGGCAGGAAACCATCACGGCGATAATGCCTTCAGCGATTCCCGCTTCGGGAAACGCCGCGACAAGCCGTCGACCAGCACCGGATCGGCCGCAAGCGAGACTGGTCGCCCCTTCCAGGGATGCAGCCCTCATCCGGGCGCGCGACACATTCTCTCACCGGCCTCGCACCCCCGGCCCTGCCCGGGACTCGGACCAGGGCCATCGCCGGGATCGAGCAATCCAGCGCCAACGCGGCAGCCAAAGTCCGAACCCAGCGGGTCGCATGGCTCCACAGCAGCGCTCCCTCCCTGCGTGCCATTATCACGCGAATCGCCCCGCCGACCTGCGGGTCACCGGGTCAGGCCTACCCCCCACCGGCGCCCCGATCCGGCCCGGAACCCGCCCCGGCCCCGCATCGGGCAAGCGGGAATCCCCGCGCCCCGTGCCGTCGGGGCGCCGCGCCTCTTGACCATGGCCGCCCGATCTCACCTTATCATCGCAATCTTTCCTACAGGAAGTTCCAGCATGTTTCCGAAAACCGCAGACCAGACCGCCGCGCCGCCGATTCCGGCCCGCAATCCGGGCAGCAATGCCGGAAAATCCGTGCTCGGCACCGACCTGAAGATCACCGGCGAGATCGTGACTTCGGGCGCGGTCGAGATCCTTGGCGAGGTCGACGGCAATATCGCCGCCGATGCGCTGACCGTCGGGCATGAGGGCCGGGTCTCGGGCGCCGTCCGGGCCACCAATGTCGAGGTGCGCGGCCGCCTCGACGGCCGGGTGGACAGCGAAAGCTTCACCATGCGCTCGACCTCGCAGGTGCTGGCCGATGTCAGCTATACCTCGCTGGTGATCGAAAGCGGCGCGCAGATCGAGGGGCGCTTCTCCAAACCCGCGCGCTGAGGCCAGAATTCACCGAAGTCAACCGAAGACAGGGGGGCCAATCGCCCCCCTGTTTCATTCGGAGAACCCTCTTGCCCCAGCCCCTGCCTCGGGCGCACCCGGTGGAAAGGCGGGCGGGTCCTGGCGACCGGACGGTAGATCTCGTGCCCCCCCTGCGGCAGGTGCGAAGATCAGCCATTTTCTCCGGCTGACCGGGACGCGACACCTCGGCCACGCCCCGCCTATCCGGCGGCGCCTTTCCGGTCCGCCGCGATGCAGATCCCCGCACTCGATTTCAGCCGCCAGACCTGGGAAAAAGCCGGTGCGGGGCGGAGCCTCCCTACATGTCCGCGCAGTCCCTCACCTCAGCCCGATTTCGGCCAGCGCCTGCGCCAGGGCGGGGGGCAGCGGATCGTCCCGCTCGCGTTCCGGCGCCAGGTCGCGTGGGCTTTGCGCCGGATCGAGGTAGCGCCAGCCCTGGAACGGGCGCCGCGCCGCCGCCTCGGTCCGGTGGATCCGGCGGTCGAGCAGGATGGCGCAGCGCGCTATTCCATCCTCGCCCCGCACCTCCTCCAGCCCGAGGATGCGCTGGCGGCACTGGATCACCCCCTTGATCACCCAGTAGAGCGAGCCGCCCCCCAGCACCTCGGACTCGCGGCGCGGCCACATGCGGGTGACATGGGCCGCGCGGCCCTCCGGCCAGCGGGCCTTGTTCTCTTCCTGCCAGAGCGCGAGATCCTCGACGCTTTCGGCACCCACGCAGAGCTTGACGATGTTCACGATTCCCATGCCCGCAGCATAGGCCAGCCCCCGGCGCCCGCAAGCGGGGAGCCATGGGCTTTCACCCGCCGACGAGGGGGAAATCGGGGCCATTGGCCTTTGGCCCCGGCATGTCCCGAAGCCCCCCCTGCCCCGGGCTCCGCCGGGAAAGTGCGGCGATCCGCGGCATGATCGAGCGCCGCCTGATCTCGACCGGCGCCATCTCAGGCAAAAGGCTGGGCCTGCAATCCAACCCCGGCGCCGGGCCTGCCTGCGCCGCCTGCCCGTCCCGGGGCCACAAAGAGATGCACACTCATGACCGCGCCGCCTACGGCCGCTCGAAATACGGCCCCCTGGCTGATCCAGACCCGCGCAGATCGTTTCAGATCCCGGGCCGCCTCGGCGCCCCGCTTTTCGCCCAATCGGCAGGTAAAAGCGCCCATTCTTTCATCATCGCACCAGTCCGCCACCGCCACAGGATCGGGCGGCGATTGCCCGGCCAGAATGCATTAGTCTTACTTTTAAAATAAATCATACAAACCGGGAGAAGCCATGCGCAACCGCTCCCTCGCCTGCCTTGCGGCGGCTTTGGCCCTGCAGGCCGGAGCCGCCGACGCCGAACTGGCCTTTTTCGCCTATGGCGAAGAGCTGGCGACCGAGGGCTTCCTCGAACTGCAGCTGACCCGCGACGGCTGGGAGATCCGGTTCGAGCAGATCCTCGTCACCCTCGGCCCCATCACCGCCTATCAGGTCGATCCGCCCTTCGCCGCCGCCGGCGGCAGGCCACAGGCCGCAACGCAGGTCACGCTCGATCCCTGCGGGCCGATCACCCTGGACCTGACCGCCCGGGCGGAAGACCGCGCAAACGGCCGACGCGTCCATATCGGCAGCGCCCCAACGCCCGAAGGCCATTACAATGCTCTGGAATGGTCCGTGGTCCCCGCGCCTTCGGGCGAATGGCGGGGCAAGTCCATGATCTTCATCGGAACCGCGCGCCGCGACGGCACCACCCTCCCCTTGACCCTGACCAGCGACGACCGCCATCCCTATAGCTGCGGCGAATATGTCGGTGAGGGACACAAGGGATTCGTCCCCACCCAAGGCAGGGGAGAGCTGGAGCTGACTTTCCACCTCGACCATATCTCCGGGGGCGCCGACCGCGCGGCCGGGGATCCGATGAACACTGGCGCCCCGGGTTTCGACGCCTTCGCCGCAGGGGGCATGCATGAGGTCGACCTCTCCGGCCTGCATATCGGCCATGTCGAAGAGGGCCACTGTGCCACCCGTTTCGAATAGGCCGGGGCGGCGGATGGCGGCGCTTTTGCCCGACACCGCCGCAAGCCATGCCGCCCGGACCGAGGCGACCGAGACCCGGGCGATCACCATCCGCGCGCTTTACGACACCGGCGCGCCCATGGCCGGGGCGCAGGTCACGGTCTTCGCCCCCGACGATCCGGCCCACCCCTGGCAGAGCGGAGAACCGGATCAGGGGGGCGGTTCACCTTCCTTCCCGACGCGATCGACGGGATCTGGGCGATGCAGGCCCGGCAGGCCGGTCACGGCGCCATCGCCAATATCAGTTGGGCCGCCGATACCCCGACCGAGGCATCGACCACCGCGCCCGTCGGCACGACGTTGCAACGGCTGGTGATGATCCCCTCGCACGATCTGGAGCTGCTGCTCGAACTCTGTCCCCGGAGCCTCGTGCTCGACGGCGGCCGCATCCGGGCCGACGGCCCCACCTCGGCGCTGCTTTCCGATGCCGCGCTGATGGCGGCCCATGGCCAGAAGGTGCCCCATTCCCTGCACCCCCGCCCAAAGCGGGTGACAGCGGTGCAGGGCGGGCTATGCTGCGCAAGAGACGGGCGCAGGCAAGGCACGGCGGTGCAGCGGATTGCCGTCACCATCGACGACACGCTGCTGGCGCAGCTCGACGCCTATATGGCGCGCTCCGAGGCGCTGCGCGACCTGGTACTGCGCGCCCTTACCGCCGGGCCGGGCCAACCGCCGCAGGCCGAATGCATCGGCGTCATCTCCTACACGCTGGACCCGACCCTGCGCGAACTGAGCCGCCGCGTGCCGCAAAGCCGCCACAACCGGCACGACCACAGCATCGCCGCGTTTTCGGTGCCGTTCGACCATCGGGCGGCGGTCGAGGTCTCGGTGATGCGCGGGCGGGTCGATCAGGTCTCGGCCTATGCCGAGGGGCTGTTCCTGGAACGCGGCATCAGGCATGGCGCGCTCTCGCTCATCTCGATCCGCACCGAGGTCGAAACCCATGACCATGGCGCGGGCAAGGCCCACAGCCACAGCCATCTTCGGGTGCAGGAAAGCTTCCAGGCCCCCTAGCGCCGGGCACCGAACCCGACCAGCCCGGCCAGAAGCAGCGCGAGCGAGCCGATCCCCCAGGCCCAAAGCCCCGGCCCCGCGATGTCGCGCAGGATGTCCAGCGCCCCCGTCAGGTTGCCCGACAGGTCCAACGGCAGGCCAAGCCCCGCCACCCCGTCGCGCGCCCGCAGGTACAGATAGCCGACAAGGCCGACCGGCAGCGCCCCGGCCAGCAGCGCGAGCGGCCGGAGCGCCAGCCCCACCACCGCCAGCACCAGAAACACCGCCGCCAGCACGAAACCGGCGGCCAGGACCAGCACCTCGACCGGCGCCGCCTCGACCGCCGCGCGCAGCCCGTCGAGCGAAAGCTCGATCCCGCGCAGATAGTCCCATGGCGTGGAGCCCGGCGAAAGCCGCGCATTGCCCGCAAGCCAGGGCAGGAACAGGCTGACGACGACGGCGGCGGCGGCAAGGATGGCAAGGGCGCGCATGGGCGGCTCCGGTTTCAAAAGGGGCGGGTTGGCAGGGGGCGGTTTCAAAGCGGCGGGCTAGGTGGCAGGCTAGACTGGGGCCGGATCAGAGCGCCCCCCTTTCCCGGGGTCAAGGGGGCAAACCCCTCCCCACCGGAAATGACGCCATAGAACCGGCCCCTCGAATGGGAATTGAGCCGCAGGCGGCGGCAGGCTATCACAAGCCATGAACCATGATTACGCCCGCCAGCGCCGCGAGACCATCGACACCTTCCGCCAGTCGAAAGGCGTCAAGCTGCCGCCGCGCGCGGTGGTCGATTACGCCTTTTTCATCGAGGAGAACGACGCGGACTGGGCCGCGCTGGAGCGCGCCCTGCGCGCGAAGGGGTTCCGCACCCGCCGCCTGAAGGACGGCGAGACGCTGATCGCCTCGATCGGCCCGGTGGCGATCAGCGCCGACGAGATCTGGCGTTGGGAAGAGCTTGCGACCCAGATCGCGCTTGCCCATGACTTCTATCCCGACGGCTGGGAACTTGACCTCTGACACGGCCGGGGCCCCCGCGTCTGCGATCCCGGGCCCGCGATGGCGCGGCCCTCCACCCTCGACTCCGCGCAGACCCGGCTCGGGGGCCCGGTTCGGGACGCGTGGCTCCGGCTGGCAAAGCCAAGGGGGCCCAGGCGCCGCCCGCCCTGCCGTGCCGTCATTGGGACCGGCGCTCAGGCGTTCAACAGCGCCAGCGCCTCGGCATGGATCTGCGGATTGGCGGCGGCAAGGACCCGCCCGCCCATCGGGCAAGGCCTGCCGTCCCAGCCGGTGACGATGCCGCCCGCCGCCTCGATCACCGCGATCGGGCCCTGCACGTCATAGGCATACAGCCCCGCCTCGATCACAAGGTCGATCTGCCCGGCCGCGATCAGCGCATAGGCGTAGCAATCCATCCCGTAGCGCACCAGCCGCGCGCGCTCCGCCACCTTGCGAAAGGCCGCCGCCTCGGCCTGGGTGCCCAGTTCGGGGAAGGTGGTGAAGACGATGGCCTCGGACAGCGGCCGCGCCGGACGCGCCTTCAGCGCGCTGCGACCAAGCGGGCCGTTCACCTCGGCCCGGCCGAAGCCGCCCTCGAACCGCTCGCCGATATAGGGCTGGTCGATGAGGCCATAGACCGGGCCATCGGCGTCCGAGACCGCGATCAGCACCCCCCAGGTCGGCGTGCCGGACAGATAACCCCGCGTGCCGTCGATGGGATCGAGCGCCCAGGTCAGGCCCGAGCGCCCCTCAACCCGACCGAATTCCTCGCCCAGGATGCCATCCTCGGGGCGGCGGCGGGCCAGGATCTCGCGCATCCGCTCTTCCGACAGGCGGTCGGCCACGGTCACCGGATCGAACCGCGCGGCATCCTTGTTGTCCGCCGACAGCCCGGCCCTGCGGAAATGCGAAAGCGTGGCGACCCGCGCCGCATCCGCCAGCTCATGCGCGGTCGAGATCAGATCCGCCGCCACATCCGATGCGATTGTCATGAGGTTTCCCCAGTTACCGTCCTGCCTGGCGCTAACGGGCGCCGAGGCAGGGGTCAAGGGTGGGATGCGGGCCGCGCCATGTCGGCGGGGCCCGACACCGCTTTCAGGCCGCGTCCGACAGCACCCGCGCCAGATCGAACAGCCGCCGCCGCTGCGCCTCGGGGATGGCGTAATAGGACCGCACCAGCTCCAGCGCCTCCTTGTCGGCCATCATGTCGCCGCGCGCGCCATCGGGCAGGTCGCTCTCGGCCAGCCCCTCGAAGAAGAACGAGATCTGCACGCCAAGCGCGTCCGAGATGTCCCACAGACGCGAGGCGCTGACCCGATTCATTCCGGTTTCGTATTTCTGGATCTGCTGGAACTTGATTCCGACGCGGTCTGCAAGCTGCTGCTGGGTCATTCCGACCATCCAGCGCCGATGGCGGATACGCTTGCCGACATGAGCGTCAACGGGATGCTTCATTCTACTCGACTCCATGAACACGGGCACACTGTTTGGACCAACCTGATCCAAGCGCAGGATATTCCACTCCAACAGCGGGAAATCCAACGATTTTTTCCCGTTTTCCGAAAGTGCCCGCAAACCTGTCCATTTGGACAGTCGATACTATACGCTTGCATAGTTGCCAGGCCGAAATCCCCCGCCCGCGCCCTGCGCGTGAAGATGAAAGCGGCAACTCTCCTCCAGATAGAGCGCCACAAACGCGAATCATCTTTCCGCACGGACCACCCCCGAGGACCGCGACCGGAGCAGCCCCGCAGCACTCCCGGGATGGCCCGGCGCGGGCCCATCTGGCGCCATGGCGGGCCAGGGGTTAGGCTGGCCCCGTCGGTGGGGGCTTCCATGGGAGGAAACGGATGAAAGCCTGGCAGGTCGAGGCGCTCGGGCAGGCGCCGGTGTTGCGGGATCTTCCCCGTCCCGCCCCCGGCCCGGGCGAGGCGCTGGTTCGCGTCGCGGCAGCGGGGTTGAACTTCGCCGACCTGCTGATGGCCGAGGGACGCTACCAGACCCGCAGGGCGCCCCCCTTCACCCCGGGGCTGGAGCTTGCGGGCGTGGTCGAGGCGCTCGGCCCCGGCCAGCCCGCGGGCAGCGCCTTGCAGCCGGGCGCGCGGGTGGCGGCCCATGTCGCGGGCGGGGCCTTCGCCGGTCACGCGGTGGTGCCGGTGGCCCATCTGGTGCCCCTGCCCGACGACATGCCCTTCGCGATCGCGGCGGGCTTCCTGATCGCCTATGGCACCTCGCATCTGGCGCTCAGCGTCAAGGCGGGCCTCGGCGCGGGCGAGACGCTGCTGGTCACCGGCGCGGCGGGGGGCGTCGGGCTGACGGCGGTCGAGATCGGCCATGCGCTCGGCGCCCGGGTCATCGCCTCGGTCCGGGGCGAGGAGAAGGCCGCCATCGCCCGCGCCGCCGGGGCGGATGAGGTGATCGACAGCACCGACCCCGACCTCAAGGCGCGGCTGCGCGCGCTTGGCGGCATCGACGTGACCTATGACACCGTGGGCGGCCCCGGCTTCGACGCCGCCATGCGCGCGACCCGGCCGGGCGGGCGCATGCTCGCCATCGGCTTCGCCGGGGGCGAGGTGCCGCAGGTGCCGCTCAACCAGCTTCTGGTGCGCAACATCACCGTGATCGGGCTGTGGTGGGGCGGCTATCTGGACTTCGCGCCGCAGGTGCTGAAGCAAAGCCTGGCCGAACTGACCCGCTGGTGGCAGGAGGGACGGCTCAGGCCACATGTCTCGGCCAGCCTGCCCTTCGACGCCCTGCCCGAGGGGCTGGAACTGATCCGTTCGCGCCGCGCCACCGGCAAGGTCGTTCTGCTCGGCGCCGGGGCGGGTTGAGCCGCCCGCTCAGCCGCCATAGGCGCAGCGCAATTCCGACACCAGCGCCTCGGTCACCTCGTCCCGCCGCCGCCCCGAGCGGTAGAGCGCGACCTTCATCTCGCCCAGCGGGGGCAGCGCGTTTTCCGAGGTGATCAGGCCGCAGCCCTCGGGGATACCGCCCATCATCCGCACCGTCACCGCCAGATCGGCCGCCACCGTGGCCTCGACCGCGTGCTCGCTTTCGCCGCCGGTGGCCATCTCCCAGTCGATCCCCGCCCGGTCCAGCGCCGCCTGGGCCGAGGCGCGGAAGATGCAGGTGTCCTTGAAGCCCAGCCGCAGCGGCCGGTGCTGCCAGGCCACGCCGTCGACCGCGCCGACCCAGAGCAGCGGGCGCACGGCCAGCACCTCGGCCCCTGGATCGGGATTGTCCTCGGTCGTCAGCATCACGTCGAAGCCGCCGCGCTCGAATTCCGGCTTCATCAGCATGGTGAATGAAGAGACCAGATTGACCCGCACCCGCGGATAATGCTGCGTCAATCGCTTGAGGATGCCCGGAATCGCGGGATAGACGATGTCATGCGGCACGCCAAGGCGGATCGAGCCCTCGAAGGCGGCCGAGCTGAACCGCGCCACCGCCTCGTCGTTCAACTCCAGCATCCGGCGCCCGAAAGGGATCAACTGCTCGCCCGCGGGCGACAGCGCCAGCCTGCGCGAGGCCCGCAGGAACAGCGGCAGGCCAAGCGATTCCTCCAGCCGCTTGATCTGCATCGAGACCGCCGACTGGGTCAGGTTCAGGTAATCCGCCGCCCGTGTCACCCCGCCGACCTCGGCCACGGTGACGAAGGCGCGCAGCGCCGTCAGGTCCAGATTACGCCTCATATCTCCATCCTTGATGCAGCAGACCACAAACATTCGTTTCAATTATGGGGCAAACTGCCGCATGACTTCAACCTGCTTGATGAAGATCCGACCGATCATCACCGGATCAGATGAAATGGGAAAGCGACATGACCGATTGCACCGATTCCGCCCACCCCTCATCCGCCCGCCTCTCGCCCGCGCAAGAACCGCGCCCCGGCCTGCCCAGGCTTCTCCTCTTCCTCCTGGGCCTCAGGCGCGAGCGTATCCAACTGGCTCAGCTTGACGATCATCTGCTCCTCGATATCGGCCTGAGCCGGGACGAGGCCCGGATCGAAGCCGAACGCCCGATCTGGGACGCGCCCGAATACTGGCGGCGCTGACGGCCCCGGACCTGCCCCCGGCCCGATCCGCCCGGCCCGGCGGCATTGTATCAATGAACGCATTTTTCATACTGAAATCCTTGAAAAGAGACGCCAACTCCCCGATATTCGAGGTCACTAGGTGCGCCGGTTCCCCCGGCGTTGCCCTCAGGGACAACATCGGAGGCTCAATATGGCTCAATATGAAACGGTTCGCGGTGTAGGCGTCGGCGCCCGCGCCCGGATCGACGAGGGGCTTCGCGCCCATATGAACAAGGTCTACGGGCTGATGTCCGTGGCAATGGTGATCACCGCCGCCGCCGCCTGGGCGATCTCGGGCCTGGCCGTGACGACAGACCCGTCCTCGGCCGTGGCGGAATTCGGCAACGGCAAATATCTGACCCAGCTTGGCTATGCGATCTACGGCTCGCCCCTGAAATGGGTGGTGATGTTCCTGCCGCTGGTCATGGTCTTCGCCTTCAGCGCGATGATCAACCGCCTGTCGGTCTCAGCCGCGCAGCTTTTCTTCTACGTCTATGCCGCGGCCATGGGCCTTTCGCTCAGCTCGATCTTCCTGGTGTTCACCGGGGCCTCGATCGCGCAGACCTTCCTGGTCACCGCCATCGCCTTCGCGGCGCTCTCGCTTTACGGCTATACCACCAAGCGCGACCTGTCGGGCCTTGGCACCTTCCTGGTGATGGGTCTGGTCGGCCTGATCGTGGCGATGATCGTCAACATCTTCCTGCAATCCGACGCGCTGGCCTTCGCGGTTTCGGTGATCGGCGTTCTGATCTTCGCGGGCCTCACCGCCTATGACACCCAGAACATCAAGAACACCTATGTCCAGCATGCTGCGGCAGGGGATCAGGAATGGCTCGGCAAGGCCGCGATCATGGGCGCGCTGAACCTGTATCTCGACTTCATCAACCTCTTCATGTTCCTGCTGCAATTCATGGGCAATCGCGAGTGATCGCCCACGGCGGATGAAGATGCGAAGGGCCGGGTATTCCCCGGCCCTTTTCCGTTTCAGCCACCTTGTTCCAGGCGGGACAGCCATTGCGCCACCTCGCGCGGCCTGCGCAGGTGAACCAGCTTGCCCGCCGCGTGTTCCGAGACGGCCAGGCGCTCCATCGCCGCGCGCGCGCTATGGTGCGTGTTCCAGATCCAGGCCCAGAAGGCGAAGGTCTCGCGCCCCAACCGCTCGGGGCAGCCTTCGGGCAGATCCGGGCGGCTCCGGCCATAGGATCGCACGAGCCGCCAGAGGACACGACGAAAGCGCAGCCCCAGCGGCAGGTCGAGCCAGACCAGCAGATCCGCCCGCTGGATCCGGTTCTTCCAGGTGGCGGAATGGCCGCCCTCGAAAATCCAGGCCTCACCCGCCTCGACCTCAAGGCAAAGCCGGGTCTTCTCGGGCCTTGACCGCTCGACCCAGCCCGGTTGCCAATGGATCCGGTCGATATGGACGACCGGCAGGCCGGTGATCCGCCCCAGCTCCCGCGCCAGGGTCGATTTGCCCGAGCCGGGCTGGCCGATGATCATGATCCGCCGCATGGAGCCCTCCCCTTCGGAGGAACGCCGGGGAACGCCCCGGACACGCACATGTGCAAACGAAGGAACTCGCAAACGAAAAGGCCGCACCCGAAGGCGCGGCCCCTTGTTCCCGCAAGACCATGGCCCCGTGGGACCGCGATCTTCAAAACCGGCAGATCTTACTTGATCTTGCCTTCCTTGTATTCGACATGCTCACGCTTGACCGGGTCGTATTTGCGCACGACCATCTTCTCGGTCATGGTGCGGGCATTCTTCTTGGTCACATAGAAGTGCCCGGTGCCCGCCGTCGAGTTCAGACGGATCTTGATCGTCGTCGGCTTCGCCATTTCATTTCTCCTGCATCGGGAGAAAGCTGCTTCCCCCGCGAAATCCTGAAACCCGCCTTTTACGCGCGAAGGAAGAGGAGTCAACAGCCAAAGCGAAATCCGATGCAGTTTCCCGGCACGGGGACGGCCGCGGCAAATCGCCCGCCATCCGCACCGCGCCTGAGGGCTGCCGGGCTCCGGCCCATCTGGTTCGGGACTGCCTGGTTCGGGACTGCCTCGCCCTGGCCCATCCGCTTCCGGCTCCCGGATATTGGCCCCTCGGTTTCTGGCCAGTCGGATGCTGATCCCCGGTTACTGACCCTGACGGTGTGAAACCACAACCGAGGCAAACGATGCCCGGAAGGACGTTCTTCGATGGACGATGCCTACGACATTGCCCCTTCGAATGCCGTTCGGGGTCACCTCCGAGGCAGGATGCTCCCGGTAAATCCCTAAACCCGGGCTTTCCCACAGCCTCGTCCCACCGCAGTCTGACCGAGGCTGTGGGAAAGCTCGCCAGCGGGCACAATGCCCGGGACAGCGCTTTCAATTTGCAAAGCGTCGCGACAGCATCCCTCCGCGTATCGGTGAGGATGGACAAAGAGAGGATTCTCGCGAAAACCTCGATATCGTAAGCGCTGTCCCGTCACACGGTGACGGGGTAGTTCCACGGGAACAGGTCGTCGATCTGGCCTTGTTTGTGGCCTTTGACGATGGCGGTGAGTGTGGCGGTCAGCCAAGCGTGGGGATCGACGCCACTCATCTTACAGGTCTCGATCAGCGAGGCGATGACGGCCCAATTTTCGGTTCCGGCGTCATGGTCGGCGAAGAAGGCGTTTTTGCGGTTCAGGGCGATGGGGCGGATGTTGCGTTCGACAGTGTCGTTGTCGATCTCGACGCGTCCATCGGTCAGGAAGCGGCCGAGACCGGAGACGGTATTTGGCGATGTAGGCGAGCGCTTCGCCCAAGGGTGACTTTGCCGATGCGCGGGCGCGGTGGTGGATCAGCCAATCGTCGATATGGGCGAGGATGGGGGCGGAGCGGTCTTGTCGGGCAGCCAATCGCGTTGCGGGATCGCCACCGCGGATCTCGGCCTCGATGGCATAGAGATCGCGGATGAGGGCCACGCCTTCCTCGGCAATCGGCGCGGGTCCGGTGCGGGTGATCTCGATCAGCTTGCGGCGGGCGTGGATCCATGTGTAGATGCCCTAATGAATGCAAGGGATTTCTGATTTCAGAACATGTGATCGATTGCCTTCATGTGTCAGGCCTTCAGTTGTGGCTTCATGTGCCACTGGCCGGTATGGCGATACGCGGATCTGGTCCAAATCAACAATCAGAGCTGTCCATCTCTCTGGGCACATATAGTTAACGGTGACGTTTCCCGCTGTGGCTAATCCAGTTTGAGTTAGACACTGGCCCAACCGCGAGGACCAGAGATGACGCGCGGCAGATTCACCGAAGATCAGATCATCGGCATTCTGAAAGAGCACGAGGCGGGC
>NZ_JBEFZE010000050.1:0-14310 GCF_042762395.1 Pseudogemmobacter sonorensis | reverse complement strand
CGAGGCGCTGGCCGCATATTCGGTCACCAAAAGCGTCTGGGTCGAAACCTCGCAAACACCAACCATGACCTTCAGCTACTCACCAGAATAAAACTCACCAACGCAGAACCAAAAGAATGGCGTTCGCCCCGGCGCCGGTCCCGCGCCTGCTCAGGACGGGGGCAGAACTGCCCGCCTTATGCGCAAATGCCCGTGAAACGGCATCGCGCCCGGGCCGGGTGGCTTTACCCCGCGCGCCGGGAGGGCCTATCCTGGCCGGGCGCGCGGCCCCGGGGCCGCGCGATGCGCGCAGGAACAGGCTCGGCAAGGGGGGGCGGGCGCGGCAAAGCCCGGCCAGGACAGGCCAAGCCACAGAACGGAGACGAGGCCGATCGCCGACAAACCCGCCACCGCGACGCTTCATGGCCGGCTGAAAAGCCTGCTTTCCGTGATCTACCCGGATCTTCCGCCGGGCGAACTGGCCGAAAGGGTCGTCGCCGCCTTCTGGCCGGGGGGGGACGAGCGCGCGGAGGCCCCGCCCGACGGGGGCGCCGATCCGGTCGCGACGGATGCGGGCGGACCCTCTTCGGGGGCGATCATGGACACCGCCCATGGCGGGCAGGGACCGCGCCACCGCCCGCGCCGCCCCTCGAACAACCTGTGGTCCGAGCGCGATGCGCTGGTCATCACCTATGGCAATTCCATTCAGGACGGCCAGCACAAGCCCCTGGACCTGCTGCTGGATTTCCTGGAGCGCAACCTGCGCGGCGTGGTCAACGGCGTCCATATCCTGCCGTTCTTCCCCTATACCTCGGACGACGGTTTCGCCGTCACCGATTACCGCAAGGTGGATCCCGCGCTTGGCGACTGGTCCGACATCCGCCGCATCGGCGGCGCCTTCGGGCTGATGTCGGACATGGTGCTCAACCACGTCTCGTCCCAGGGCGTGTGGTTCAACGCCTATCTGCAAGCCAGGCCGCCCTACGACCGCTTCTTCATGGAGGCCGATCCCGCCGCCGATCTGGGCGCGGTGGTGCGGCCCCGCACCACGCCGCTGTTGCGCGAGGTCGAGACCGCCAAGGGCCCGCGCCATGTCTGGTGCACCTTCAGCCACGACCAGGTCGACCTGGATTTCCACAACCCCGAGGTGCTGCTGGAGATCCTGCGCATCCTGCGCTTTCACATCGACAACGGCGTGCGGATCATCCGCCTGGACGCCGTGGCCTTCGTCTGGAAGCTGCCGGGATCCTCGTCGATCCATCTGCCCCAGACCCATGCCATCGTGAAGCTGATGCGGGTGCTGGCCGATTTCGCGCATGAGCCGGTGATCCTGCTGACCGAGACCAACGTCCCCAAGGCCGAGAACCTGAGCTATTTCGGCCGCCGGGACGAGGCGCATATGGTCTACAACTTCCCCCTGCCGCCCCTGGTGCTGCATGCGATGCTGTCGGGCAACGTGCGCCACCTGCGGCGCTGGCTGCGGGGCATGCCGCCCGCGCCCCTGGGCTGCGCCTATTTCAACTTCACCGCCAGCCATGACGGCATCGGCATGCGCCCGGTCGAGGGGATCCTGCCGCCCGAGGAGATCGCCCGCATGATCGCCGCCGTCCGCACGGCGGGGGGGCTGGTGTCGATGCGCTCGCTTCCCGACGGGGGCGAGGCGCCCTATGAGCTGAACTGCGGTTATTTCGACGCGATGAGCGTGACCTTCTCGGGCGAGGGCGGGCAGAAGATCGCCCGCTTCCTGTGCTCGCAGACCGTGGTCATGTCGATCGAGGGCGTGCCCGCCTTCTACATCCATTCGCTTCTGGCCACCGCCAACGATCTGGAAGGGGTCGAGAAACGCGGCATGAACCGCGCGATCAACCGCCACCGCTGGCATTATCCCGCGCTGCAAGAGCGGCTGGCCGATCCGCAAAGCGACCAGTCAAGGGTCAGCGAGGAGCTGCGCCGCCGGTTGCGGCTGCGCGCGCGCCAGACCGCCTTCCACCCCAATGCGACGCAATTGACCTTGCAGCTCGACGACCGGCTGCTGGGGGTCTGGCGCCAGTCGTTGGACCGCAACCAGTCGATCTTCGCGCTGCACAATGTCTCGGAGGATGCGGTGGAGCTTGAGGCCTATCAGCTCAACCTCATCGACGACGAGGATTGGTATGACATCCTGACCGGCGATGCGATCCGGTCGGACGGGATGATCCGGCTGGCGCCCTATCAATGCCGCTGGATCTCGAACCGGATGGCGGGGGGCTGAAAGGAGGGGCGAGATCAGAGAGCCTTCGGGGCTGGCCGATGCGGGCGCGCCGGTCCTTCCGTTTTGCCCGTCTTTCCGATCCGCCGCCCCGACCCCCGACCCCCGACCCCCGGTCGCCCGGTTCCCCGGGCCGGGGTCGCCGGGGCCCGGGCAGCCGGGGGGCGGCTTCCGGCTCGGGCACGGCGCCCTCGGCCCCCCTTTCAGCTCCCGGTGAAATCGGCCTGATCGGCGGCCACGGCGGTGCGGAAATCGGCCAGCAGGCCGGGATCCGCGTCATGGACCAGGTTCCAGTTCGGGATGAAGGGCAGTTCCTGCGGCGTGTCGAGGAAGGTCTGCCCGGCCTTGACGATGGTCTCGGCGAAAAGCGCGATGGAGCGTTCTTCGGCATGGCGGTCGAAATCCAGCCCGTTCATCGCCGCGTCATGCGAATAGGTGTCCAGCATGTCGAGCGCGCGGCGGTAATAGGTCGCCTTCAGCGTGCGGAAGACGTTTTGCGAAAACACCGTGCCATCGGCGGCCAGCTTGCGAAAGATCGCCTTGCAGATGTCCATCGCCATCCGGTTCAGCCCGGTCGCGGCATCGTCGGGCGAGAGGTCCTGGTGCTTGTGGTCGTAGCGGTCGGCGATCTCGACCTGGCAGACCGCATTGGGGCCCAGGTTGCGCCAGGCCTCGGACAGCACGCCGATCTCAAGCCCCCAGTCCGAGGGGATCCTCAGGTCGGGCAGGCTGGCGGTCCGCATGGCGAATTCGCCCGAAAGCGGATAGCGGAAGGCGCGCAGGTAATCGATGTAATCGCGGTCCCCGATCACTTTCTTCAACGAAATCAGCAAAGGGCTGACCAGGTTGCGGGTGACCCGCCCGCCCAGCCGGTTGCCGCCCACGCGGGGGTAGAACCCTTTCGACAGGTGATAGGGAAAGGCGGGATGGGCCACCGGATAGACCAGCCGCGCCAGCATCCCGCGCTCATAGGTGGTGATGTCGCAATCGTGGATCGCCATCACAGCGCTGTCGGCGCAGGCGATCAGATAGCCGATGCAGGTCCAGACGTTGCGGCCCTTGCCGGGCTCGATCGGGCCGATGCCCAGGCTTTCCAGCCGCGCCTTGATCGCCTGCATGCGGGGGCCGTCGTTCCAGATCACCACGTGGTTTTGCGGCAGGGCCGAGAAGAAGCCAAGCGCGTGGCGGAACTGCGCCTCGTCCGCGGCATCCAGGCCGACGATCACCCGGTGCAGATAGCGCGCGCCCGCAAGCTCCGAGAGGATCCGGGGCAGCGCCTCGCCCTCCAACTCGGAGAACAGCGAGGGCAGGATCAGGCTGATCCTGCGGCTGCCCGCGAAGCCCTCAAGCTGGTATTCAAGCTCTTCCAGCGGCCGCACGCGCAGGTCGTGGAACTGCGCGATATTGCCGTTCTGGTGAAAGTCAGCCATCGGTCTCTCCGTCGGTTTGGTCGCGGACCGCGCCGGAAGGGGCGAGATCGGCGAATTCCGGTCGGGCCAGCAGGCGCGACATGCCCTCGGCCCAGCCTTTCGGCCCCTGTTGCCGGGTGCGGTAGATCCGGTCCGAGGGTTCGGCGCGCAGCGGCGCGATGCCGGGGCCGTGGTCGTTGCGCAGGATGATGGCGTGGTCGCAGGCTTCCAGCATCTCGATGTCGTTGGGCGCGTCGCCAAGCGCGACCGTCGCCCCGGGCCGGTATCGCGCCACCAGTTCGGCGATGCGGTCGGCCTTGGTGCCGCCGAAGGAAAGCGTCAGGAACCGCCCGCCCTGCCTTGCCGCGATGCCCCGGGCCGCCAGGGCCTCCAGAAAGGCGGGAAGCGCCCCGGGCGCGCCGGTCCAGAGCCCGGGCTCGGAATGGGCCCGGATCCGCGCCCGCCCGGCCTCGGCCAGGGAAAGCCCGGTCAGGGCGGCGATCTCGGCGGGTTCCATGTCGCCAAAGCCGCGGAAGGGCGCCGCCAGCCCGGCCAGGGCGGCGCGGAGGCGGGCGTAGGGCGCGGCGTCCCGGGGGGCTGTGTCCTGGGGGGCGGCCTCCGCCTCGAACAGCGCGGCGCCGTTCTCGACGATGGCGGGCCAGCGCGCGATCCCGAGGCTTTCGCGCAGGGGGCCGATTTCGGCGGCGGTCTTCGAGGTGGCGGGGACGACCGCGACACCGCATGCCGAAAGCCGCCTCAGCATCGGCAGGGCCGGGCTGAAGTCGTAGCTCCCATGGTCGAGCAATGTGCCGTCGAGATCGGTCAGGACGAGGAGGCGCACCGGAACTCCGCTTCGGTTGTGGCCATCCTAGCGCCCGGTCGCGGCCTGGGCCAGCCTTGATCGCGGGGGCAGGGGGCGGGTTCCGGCCGGGACGGCAGTTGGAACAGGGATGGGCCGCGAGGACCCTTTGCGCAAGGGGCGGGTCCTGCGCGAATCTGCGCCCAAAGGGGGCGCGGGTTTGCGCAGGAGGGGGCGGGCGGCCCCTTCGGTGCCGCCCGCCGCGCCCGCCCGCCTTCTTGTGTCCCTCGTTATTCCGTAGCGATCCGGGGTGATCCGGGGCGATCTGGATCCTGCGGCCGCCGACATCCAGAGCCCACCGGCATCCTGCGGCCACCTGCATCCGCGGCCATCGTCTTCCGGTGAACACTGGCCTGATGTGGGGGAGGCTGTCGTTACCGGCAGTCTTCCGGCGAAGGGACATGGGCCCCGGGGCAGGGCGCGCCCGGCCCGGGCGCCGCGGGGAAACGGGCGGTTTTCCGCCACCGTTTCGCCGCCTCGGTGCTGTCCGGCCCTGTCGCCCCCCTCGGGCTCTATTGCGGGCCCTATTGAAGGAAGGGCATCGGGTCGAGGCTTTCGACCCCGCGCCGCACCTCGAAATGCAGGACCGGCGGCGAGGCGCCGCGCACCGTGCCGATCTGCTGCCCGCGCGTCACGCTGTCGCCCTTGGCCACCCGCAGCCCGTCCACCCCGGCATAGACCGTCAGCAGGTTGTCGGCATGGCGGATCACCACGATCTGCACCTGGTCGGTGTCCTTGGTGATCGCCGCGACCGTCCCGGCCTCGGCCGCGCGCACGGCGGCCCCGGCGGCGGCCTGGAACTGCACGCCCTGGTTCGAGCGCTTGTCGTAGCCGCGGATGATCGAGCCCTGCACCGGCATCGCCAGCCGCGTGGCCGAGGCCCCTGTGCGCTGGCTGCCCAGGTCGGGCGAGGCGGGCGCGGCCGAGGCGGCCTCGGCGGCGGGCTTGGTCTTCTCGTCGGGCAGCGCGGTCGCGGCCGAGGGCGGCACCGGGGTCGCGCTGCCGGTGCCCGGGGGGGTGGTGGCGGCAGGCGCCGGGGCGGTGCCGGTCGCGACCGGGATGATCAGGGTCTGGCCTTCGCGCACGCTCATCTCGGCATCCAGCCCGTTCCATTCCGCCAGCGCCCTGGCCGAGATGTTGTAGCTGCGCGCGATGGTGAAGGCGGTTTCGCCGCGCCGCACCACATGGCGCGAGGGCTCTTGCCCGCCGCCGGCGGTCGAGGCGGGCAGCGGCCGGGTCTCGACCGTGTCCAGGGCCGAGGTGGCGATGGCGGTGATGTCCACCGGCGCGCCGGTGCCCGCGCCCGCCACCGGCTGCGGGCTGGCCGCGACGCGGCTCGGCAGCAGGAGAAGCTCGCCCTGGCGCAGCGGATCGTTGATCTCAAGCGCGTTGGCGCGCGCCAGTTCGGCCGGGTTCAGCCCCAGCCGCGACGCGACCGAGGCCACGGTATCGCCGCGCCGCGCGGTGGCGAGCTGGTAGCCGGGATAGGAGAGGATGCCGTTCGCATCCGGCACCGGCCGGGCGGCGGTGGCCTGAAGCGCCTCGGTCGCGGTGGCGCTGCCGTTGTTGCGCAGGTCCCAGTCGATATTGCCGAAATTCGTGTCCGAACAGGCGGCGAGCAGCAACAGCCCGCCCGATGCGATGGCGATGTTCCTGCGCGCGTGGATACCCTTGCGCGCACGATCGGCGCGCGAGGCTGCGGAATGGGTGTTCGTCATGCGTGACCGCCTCTTGCCTTTGTCCGTCCTGGCGCCCCGCCCGGGCCGTCTGCGCCTTGTGGCGCCCAAGGGCCGGAACGCGGGGCGTGCCGGGTTGGTTCCCGGTCCCTGGGGCGCGATGTTACCCGTTCCCGAGCCCTTCGACCAGAGGCACGAATCTGACCGGGCGGAGTTCCTCGTAGTCGAAGCCCAGGGCGGTGCGGGTGACCCGGATCAACTGCTGGACATGGTCGGACTGGCCGACCGGCAGCACCATGATCCCCCCGGGCTTGAGCTGCGCCATCAGCGGGCCCGGCGGATCCTCGGCGGCGGCGGTCACCAGGATGCGGTCGAAGGGCGCCTGGTCGGGCAGGCCGAAGGATCCGTCCCCGGTCATGGCGGTGACGTTGACAAGGCCCAGGGCGCGGAAGATCTCGGCCGCCTCGCGCACAAGGCGGCGCCAGCGGTCCACGGTATAGACCCGGCGCGCCAGTTGCGCCAGAACCGCCGCCTGATAGCCCGATCCGGTGCCCACCTCCAGCACGGTGTCGCGCGGGCCCACCCGCAGCGCCTGGGTCATCACCCCCACGACCGAGGGCTGGCTGATGGTCTGGCCGCAGGCGATGGGAAGCGGCATGTCCTCATAGGCGCGTTCGGCGAAGATCCCGCGCACGAACAGCCCGCGGTCCACCGCCTCCATCGCCGAGAGCACCCGCGCATCCGTCACCCCATGCGAGCGCAGCGCGAAGAGAAAGCGCATCTTGCGCTCGGCGAGGTGGCCGGAGGCATCCTCCTCTTCCCCCGCGCCGCCCGCATTCATGCCAGCCGCGCCTCAAGGTCGCGCAGCAGGTCATGCGCGGTCAGATCGGCGCGCAGCGGCGTGACCGAGATATGCCCCTCAAGATTCACCGCCGCATCCGATCCCGGCGCGGTCGGCGTATGCTGCGGCCCGCCCTTGAGCCACAGATACCGCCGCCCGACGGGCGAGATCTGGCCTTCCACCGAAAAGCCGCTGTCGCGCCGGAAGCCTTGCGGGGCGACGCGCAGGGGCCTGGTCGCCGCCGCGCCGCAGGGCGGGAAATTCACGTTGTAGAAGATGCGATAGTCGTCATCGGTCCAGATTCCGCGCTCCAGAAGCGCGCGCACCACGCCCTCGCCATGGGCGCGGGCGCTTTCGAACGGATCGTCCAGCTCGCCGGTCTCGCGCCCCATGAACTGCGACAGCGCGATGGCGGGGATGCCCTGCAGCGCGCCCTCCATCGCGCCGCCGATCGTGCCGGAATAAAGCACGTTCTCGGCGGCGTTGTTGCCCCGGTTCACCCCCGACAGCACCAGATCGGGCCGCGCCCCCTCCAGCACGTCGAAGATCGCCGCCAGCACGCAATCGGCGGGGCTGCCTTCGGCGGCATAGCGGCGGGGGCCCAGCTTGGCGATCATCATCGGCCTGGTATAGCTGATGCAATGGCCGACGCCGGATTGCTCGAAGGCGGGGGCGACGGTCCAGACCTCGCCCTCGGGGCCCGCGATGGCGGTGGCGATCTCCTCCAGCACCTGAAGGCCGGGGGCGTTGATGCCGTCGTCGTTGGTGATCAGAATGCGCATGGTCTTTCCTGCTTAGACGAGCATGGTTTCCGCATCAAGCGATCCGGCGGCCAGGATGTGGGGCCAGGATGCGGGGCCAGGATGCGGGGCGGGGGCAAGAGGGCGGACGGGATCGGAAGGGGCGCGGTCAGAACACCACCTTGCGCAGCATGTTCAGCGCGACAAGCGACAGGAAGATGGCGAAGGCGCGCTTGAGGGGCTTGGGGTCCATCGCATGGGCCAGCCGCACCCCCCAGGGCGTGGTCAGCATGCTGGCCCCGATCACCAGAAGGAAGATCGGCAGGTTGACCGACCCGATGGTATAGGGCGGCGCGCCCTCGGCCCGCGAGAACAGGAAGCCGATCACGGCGGGAATGGCGATCAGCACCCCGAACCCCGAGGCGGTGCCGACCGCGCGGTGGATCGGCATGCCGTGCAGCGTCATCAGCGGCACGCCGAAACTGCCGCCGCCGATCCCCATCATCGCCGAGAAGAACCCGGTGGCCGAGGCATAGACCGCCCGCATCGGCTGGTCGGGCATGGTTTCCCCCAGCCGCCAATGGTCGCGCCCGAAGGCCATCCACATCCCGGCAAGCCCGGCGACCACGCCGAAAAGTGCTTGCAGCGCGTCCGAGGTGACGCGCGAGGCGACCAGCACCCCCACCAGCGCCGAGCCCATCAGCCAGGGCCCCCAACTTTTCAGCACGCTCGCGTCGAGCGAGCCCCGGCGGTTGTGCGACGAGGCCGAGCGCAGCGAGGTCACCACGATGGTGGCAAGCGAGGTGGCGACGCAGACCTGCATGATCTGGCCCTCGCTGTAGCCCAGGACGCCGAAGGTGTAGAAGAAGGCGGGCACCAGCACGATGCCGCCGCCGACGCCCAGAAGGCCACCGACCACCCCGGCGACGCCGCCGACAAGGATCATCGCCAGCATGAGCGGCAGATGGTTGAGGATCTCTTGCATGGCGGCGGGTCCTGTCTGGTGTGTTCTGGCCGGTGTTTCGGGGCTGGTGTTTTCGGGCGGGCGTGTTCGGGTCGCAGGCGCGGAGGGGCGCGCGGCGGTCCGGGCCGGGCCCGACCCCGACGGCCCGCAGCGGCCTTCCGGCGCCGGTTAAAGCCGAAGGGCGGGCCGAGGGCCAGAGCCCGGCGCCGGTTTTCCGCCCGAGGGATGCCGAATCTCCACAGCCGCGGCGAAAGTGCCGCCGCCCCGGGCCGCCGTCGTGGCCATGGTGCCTCGGGCGGGGCGCGACCGGCGGCGGGCGGGTGCGCTGCGCCGCCGTCCCGGGCCGGAGGGTATCGGGTTGGGCCTTGGGCTGGCGCCTCGGGCCGGGGTCTCAGGCTGCGGCCGCCGCCTCGGTCACGACGGAGAGCGCGCGCAGGAGTGTCGCGGTATCCGCGCCCTCGCGGCAGCCCTCGGTCGAAAGCACCTGGCGCCATCCCCGCGCGCCGGGGCGGCCGTGGAACAGGCCCAGCATATGGCGGGTGACCTGATGCAGGCGCCCGCCCGCCGCCAGATGGGCCTCGACATAGGGCAGCATCCGCCGGACCACCTCGACCGGGCCAGCGGCCGGATCGGGAACCGCATCCGGCGCGGCCTCGCCGTCCCAAAGGCCGTCGGCTCCGATCAGCGTGGCGGCGGGATCGTGATAGGCCGCGCGCCCGATCATCACCCCGTCGATCCCCGCCGCCAGCAGCTCGCGCGCCTGCGCAAGCCGGGTGACGCCGCCGTTGAGGCAGATGGTCAGCTCGGGAAACCGCGCCTTCATCGCCAGGACGAGCCCGTGGTCGAGGGGCGGGATCTCGCGGTTTTCCCTGGGCGAGAGGCCCTTGAGCCAGGCCTTGCGGGCATGGATCACCACATGGCGCAGACCGGCCCGGGCCTGGCGCTCGATGAAGCGGGGCAGCACCTCCTCGGGGGTGTCGTCATCGACGCCGATGCGGCATTTCAGCGTGACCGGCGCGTCGGTCTCGGCCTGCATGGCGCGCAGGCATTCGGCGACCAGATCGGGCGATTTCATCAAGACCGCCCCGAAGGCGCCCGATTGCACCCGGTCGGACGGGCAGCCGCAGTTGAGGTTCACCTCGTCATAGCCCCAGTCGCGCGCCGCCCGCACCGCCCGGGCCAGCTCGCGCGGGTCCGAACCGCCGAGTTGCAGCGCCACCGGATGTTCCTCGGCCGAGAAATCCAGCAGCCGGGCCCTTGGCCCGTGGATCACGGCGGGGGCGGTGACCATCTCGGTATAAAGCATGGCGCGGCGCGTCATCTGCCGGTGGAAATAGCGACAATGGCGGTCGGTCCAGTCCATCATCGGCGCGACGGACAGCCTGTGCGGCCCGAAATCGGCGCCTTTTTCAGGTTCTTCCAGGTTGTCGGTCATGCGCGTCCACTCGAATTTCCGGCGGTTTCCGGCCTGTCCCCGCCTGTTTCGCCTTCCCGCCTATTTCCGAATTCGCGGTGACGCAAGCCATAGGGATTCGGACGGCCCCGCGACGGTGGGGTCCCCGACGAAGGCGAGGCCCGCAGACGATCCGGGCTTTGGCCCGTCCGCGACCAGCGCCGGTCATGCCCTCCGATCTTGGCGCGCTCGGCTGCGAAATCAAGGTGATCCGTCCCGCCCTCACGCCCATCCTGAGCGGGGCAGGGGAGCATCACGCCGCAAGCAGGATCAGCGCCGCCATCACAAGCACGGTCACCGCCCTTGGCACCGGGCTGCGCCGCTTGCGCCAGGGACCGCGCAGCACGCTGCGCCGAACGTTCAGCGGGCGCTCTATCAGGCGCCCTTCCGTGATCGCGTGCAGGCGCTGCGAGGGCAGGGGAGAGACTTTCGACATGCCTGAAAGCTAGCCTCGGATTCTGGCGAAATTCCGGCACCGCCATCCCGGCCTCGAAGCGCCGCCGACAAGCGCGGCCCCCTTCAGGAAATCGGGACGCCCCATTCCCTGAGCGCCCCGAAAGTCAGAAGAGGGAAATCGAAGAGGCGGAACGAGCGAGCACGCAGCCGATTCTTCGCCGGGACAACGCGGGGGCGGCACTTCGGTTCCCCGGGGAAAAGCTCGGCCGAATTCCGGGGCTGGCGGGATCTTCCATCGGCGCGAAAGGCCAGGGCGAAACCGCGCAGGGCGCCACGGCGGCAGGGAGCCGATCCGGCCTCGGGCTTTTTCGACGCGCGGCCACAACTGTTATCCAATTGTTACATATCCGTAGGATCAGCGTCACGAAACCCGCCTATTCCCTGCCCCGAAGGCCGGTCCCGGTCTGTGGTTTCCGAAAGGCCAATCCGGCCGATGAGTTAGGAGAGATCCATGAAATCCGTCAAATTTACCGTCTCGGCCCTGGCGATCGCCGCCGCTGCCTCGGCCGCCGAGGCGCGCGAGCAGATCCAGCTTTCGGGCTCCTCGACCGTGCTGCCCTATGCGACCATCGTCGCCGAGGCCTTCGGCGAGAACTTCGACTTCCCGACCCCGGTCGTCGAAGGCGGCGGTTCGGGCGGCGGCCGCAAGAAGCTGTGCGAGGGCGTGGGCGAAAACACCATCGACATCGCCAATTCCTCGTCGCGCATCTCGCAATCCGACATCGACCTGTGCGCCGCCAACGGCGTGGCCGAGATCCTGGAGGTCCGAATCGGCTATGACGGCATCGTCTTCGCCTCGGACGTGAACGGCCCCGAATTCGCCTTCACCCCCGCCGACTGGTATGGCGCGCTTGGCGCCCAGGTCGCGGTCGACGGCGCGCTGGTCGCCAACCCGCACAAGACCTGGGCCGACGTGAACGGCGATTTCCCGGCGCAGAACCTGCTGGCGCTGATCCCGGGCACCAAGCACGGCACCCGCGAAGTCTTCGATCAGAAGGTTCTGGAAGTGGGCTGCAAGGCCACCGGCGCCTTCGATCTCTTCGCCGCCGCCGCCGGTGGTGACGAAAAGGCCGCCCAGGCCGAATGCCTGAAGCTGCGCACCGACGGGATCTCGATCGACATCGACGGCGACTATACCGAGACGCTGGCGCGTCTGGACGCCGACAAGAACGCGATCGGCATCTTCGGTCTGGCCTTCTACCAGAACAACACCGACAAGCTGCGCGTCGCCACCATCGACGGCGTGGTCCCCAGCGTCCAGGCGATCGCCGAGGGCGAATACCCGATCTCGCGCCCGCTCTTCATCTATGTGAAGAAAGCCCACTTCGGCGTGATCCCCGGCCTGAAGGAATTCGTCGAATTCTTCGTCTCGGAAGACATGGCCGGCCCGAACGGCCCGCTCTCGGCCTATGGCCTGGTGTCGGACCCGGAACTGGCGGCGACGCAGGAAGCGGTGGCCAACGAAGTGCCGATGGGCCCGCTGAACTGAGGACGCGGTCCTGAAGACCGGGTGAGCCCGGAGCGGAACCTTTGGAAAGGGCGCCCTGCGGGGCGCCCTTTTCGCACTACGGGCGGCGCAGCCCCGGGCCGCGGGGCGGGGCAGGGGGCGCATGGGAAAAGACGGAAGATCCCGGCCCGGGGGGATCCGGTCGCGCTTCGCGCGCCGCTCGCGGGTTCCGGCGCGGTCAGGGTGCTCGCGCGGTTTCGGCGGCTCTGTCCCACGGCCGCCCGGGCGCGCCTTGGTCCCGTCGCCGTTCCGGCCAGAGCGCCCGGCCCGGTCGCCTTGCCGTAGCGCTGGACTGCCCACCCGACCGGGCGATGCCGCGCCGGGGGGCGGACGTCATTGCCGACCTGCGCTCCGGGGCGGATGGCGCAGATCCTGACCCGGGGCTTGCCCGGGCTTTCCATGGCGTTTTCGGGGAGGCCTTAGCAGGCCGCTGAAAAAGCATTCTGGGGCTGCCTCAAGACGGAAGTTTCCCCGTATTGTCAGAAATCCCCGTATTGTCAGAAATCACTGCGGAAACCGCATATTCGGGCCCGCCGCCGGACCGATTTACGGCTTCTCAGCGCGCGCCGAGGCCGCTGCATCAGCCTGCTGGACCTGGTGTCGGATGGCCTTCCGGGCGGGGCTCTCGGGGGACCTCTAGGCGGGCCTTTCCACCGTGTTCCCGATCCCGCCGCCGCTCATCGGCCGTCCTGCCCGCCCGAGTCCTGCCCGCCCGAGTCGCGCGCCAGCACCGCCATCCTGTCCAACGCGCCTTGCAGGATATAGCCCGCCGCCACCGCGTCGATCACCTCGGCCCGGCGCTTGCGCGAGGTATCGGCCTCCAGCAGCGCGCGTTCGGCGGCCACGGTCGAAAGCCGCTCGTCCCAGAATGCGATCGGCAGCGGCGTCAGCTTTTCCAGGTTGCGGGCGAAGGCGCGGGTCGATTGCGCGCGCGGCCCCTCCGATCCGTCCATGTTCAGCGGCAGGCCGAGGACGATCCCCTTCGCCTCGCGCGCTGCCAGCAGCTTCAGCAGCACCGCCGCGTCGATGGTGAACTTCTCGCGCCGGATCACCGTCGCCGGGCTCGCGACCGAGCGGCGCAGGTCCGACAGCGCCACCCCGATGGTCTTGGTGCCCAGGTCCAGCCCCGCGATGGCCGCGACGGCGGGCAGGCCGGACAGGAAACCGGCGATATCGGCATGGATCATTCCGCGACCCCCGCGTCGCGCGCCGCCGCCTCGATCAGGGCGAGATCCCCGGGCAGGGCCGCGAAGATCTCACGCGCCTCCTCCAGGATCGCCGCCGCCTCGGCCCGGCGGCCCAGGACGCCAAGCGCCCCGATCAGTTGCGCCCATTCGGCGGCGCTGCCGCCGTCGCTGGCCAGCCGCGCCCCCAGTTGCGACACCATGCCCTCGACCATGGCCATGCGGTCCTCCTCGTCCAGATCCGCCGCCGCCTCGATCTCCTCGGCCGAGGGCGCGCGCAACCCGCCGCTCGGGGGCGGACGGGGGGCGGGCACCTCATAGACCACGCCCGCCAGCGCCGCCACCTCGGCGATCTGGGCGCGCAGGAAGGGCACCCAGGGCGCATCCTGCGGCCCGCGCTCCAAGAGCGCGCGCCAGACCGCGAAGGCCCGGTCGTAGCGCCCGCCCTGGGCGAACATCAGCCCCAGGTAATAGCGCGCCACGCCCTCCTGCGGATCGAGGGCGAGCGCCGCCGCCAGCGCCGCCTCGGCCTCGGGCGAGACATAGCCCGCCGCCGCCCGCACCAGGATATCGGCCAAGGCGGAATGATCCTCGGCCAGCGCCTGGTCGCCCTTCACCGCGATCAGGCGGCGCTGCGCGGCTTCGGCATCGGCGAAATTCCCCAGGGCCGCCTCGTTGCGCGCCAGAAGGTCGAGGCCGCGCAGATCGGTGGAGACCGCCGGGTCGACCGCCGCCCGCATCTGCGCCATCAGGTCCAGGAAATCCGCCGTCACGCCCTCGGGCGGGGACGCGGGCGTCAGGGTCGCGACGACCTCGGCCTGGGCCGGGCGGTCGCGCATGCGGGCATCGGCGGCGGCCAGCCGCTCGGCCAGGGGCATGTCGACATAGCCCGGCGCGCCCATCCGCTGATAGGTCCAGAGCGCGGCCCCCGCCGCCAGCACGACCAGCGCGGCGGGCAGCAGCAGGGCGCCCCCGGCGCGGGTCGGCGCGGCGG
>NZ_JBEFZE010000049.1:0-18827 GCF_042762395.1 Pseudogemmobacter sonorensis | reverse complement strand
CGGCAGGCTCAAGGATTGGCGGCGGGTTGCGACCCGATACGACAGGTGCCCCATCGTCTTCCTCTCGGCCATCGCGCTCGCCGCAACCGTCCTCTTCTGGCTCTAAAGTTAATGAGTCTGGAGCCTAAGGGCTGAGCACCGTCTGACGGCGCTGCGGCGTGGCACCTGCAGCGAAACTGGGTAACCGGCCATTCAAACAACTCGTGGCGAAGCACGGGTTACCGCGTTTGTTAATCCGGTGCTGGCCAACACATGTCGTTCGAGTCAGTATCGCGTGGATCTGACCGACGCTCCAGCGTCCTCCGTCGCAGGTGAGTATCCGCCGGTCGTTGAGATATCCGATGATCGCCTTGACACCCATCCGCCCGGCGGTTCCATAACGCGTCGCATCCGGCACCCAAACAGTCTTTAACTCGCCCGCCCTGTGCAGCTTAGCCAGCATAAGCGCATCGCGGCGGTCCGTCTTAACCCGATCCCCCGCCTCGACCGGGATCAGCGAGGGCGCGACCACAATGCAGTCATGCCACATCTTGACAAGCTGGCGGTGCAGCCCATAGCCGCAGGGACCAGCCTCATGGCAGAAGTGCAGCCGTGCTCCCCCTGCGGCCAGCTTCTCCACCAGCTTGCGGACTTGGTCTGGCCGGTTCGGCACGGATCCCCAATGCCGAACCTCACCGCCACGCGCGACCTGGCCCCGGCAAGGCTGTCAGTGAAGTCGGCCCATCGGAAACGCCGGTCTGGCGGGCGGGATTCCGGTCTTTAGACCGATCCCGGAACTGGCTCACACCGTCCTGAACAGGGCAATGAGGTCGCTGCAGTCCGGCGCGGTTTCGAGACTTCTGATCATGTCGATCAGCCGGTCTACCCCGGCACCTTCGGCGCCAAAGCCCCATGACAGGCAGCTGCGGAATTTGGCGATCACCGCCTCTTGCGACATCGGATCCTCGGGCGAGCCGCGCATGACCGGCGAAAAGACATCGCGGATCGTACCATCCAGCAAGGTGACCCGGACACCCGCAGGCGCGATCTCGGTCGAACCGATGGCCTCGTCGATCACGGTACGGCAACGCATGGCAATGCCTGCACCCGCGCCACGGATCCGCGCGGGGGTAAAACTCGCGATACTGACCTCACCGGCCTCAAGCGCCGTCGCAAACGCATAGGCCGCGTTGAACTGGGCGTGAACCACGGGATTTGGATGGTCCGGATTGAAATCCGCGCCGACAATGCGGTGATTGACCGCGCCCATCCGGATCTCGGCTGAGGCGACCTGGCCTGCGCGCAGCCCCGAGGCGTTCAGCTCCAGCGCAAGCTGGATCGCAGTATGGGTGCAGCGACAGCAGGGCCAGGGTTTCATGCTCAGATCCAGAAGCTGCCAGCTTTCGCCCAGGCCCTCTGTCAGGATCTCTGGCCGGACCTCGCCCCGCTCATAAAGCGTGAAAAGCCCGGCATTCCCTTCGAGGTAGCGATGCGGGCCGGTGATGCCTCCCCGCGCCAGATGCGCCGCCAGCACGCCCGAGCGGGCGGCAAAGCCTGGCCCCACGCGCTTGGCCAGCGCGCCATCGGCGATGAATTGCGTGGTGCCGCTAAGCTGCACGAAAGCCAGCCCCATCGCATTGAGGAAGCCATCCGCGTCCAGCCGGAAGATCACCGATGCCGCAGCAGCAGCCGAGATCGATCCAACCGCGGTGGTCGGGTGCCAGCCCTTGCCCAGCGAATTGTAGCAGGTAAGCCCCAGGCGACAGAAAACCTCGACCCCGACCGCCAGCGCGGTGATCATTTCCTCGCCGCTGACGGGACGGTCCTCGGCCTCGATTGCCGCCAGCACAGCAGGCAGGATCACGCAAAAGACATGCACCCGCGCCGGATCGTGCTGATCGTCGAAATCAAGGCTATGCGCCGCCGCACCATTCGCCAGCGCCGCCGTGGCAGGATTGGCTCTGGCACCATTCAAAAGCAGCGTGGCCTTGCCGTCACTCTCCCAGGCCGTCAATGCGGTCAGGAGTTCCGCCATGCCCGGCGCTTTGGCCGCCCCCGCGATCACGCCCAGCGTGTCGAGGGTGAAAAGCCGCACCACCTCGCGCACGCGGTCTGGCAGGTCAGCATAGTGAATTGCGGCGAGCTTTTCCGCGATATGACGGCTGATCGCTGCATCGGGCGCGGCAAAGACGGTCTGGGGCGCAGGCTGGTTCATCGGATCACACTCGGTCAGACAGGCGGGAAAAGGTCCGGCCCGCGCGCGGGAGCAGGCACGCGGAGCCGGGTCACGATCTGCGGCAGATCAGATCGTGATATCGTGGCGAAGAAGCTCTGAAATCTCGCGCCGCAGTTCCAGAAAACGCGGATCGAGCTTGATCTCTTCGCGGCGCGGGCGCTCGAACGGCACCTTGATCTCGGCCAGCACATGCGCCGGACGCTTTGAATAGACAAGGACGCGATCCGCCAGATAAAGCGCCTCTTCGATCCCGTGGGTGACGAAGAGCACCATCTTGCGATCGGCCTCCCAGATGCGGATGAGCTCGTCTTGCAAGACATCGCGGGTCTGGACATCCAGCGCGCCAAAGGGCTCATCCATCAGCAAAAGCGAGGGCTTGATGCAAAAGGCCCGCGCGATGCCGACCCTTTGCTGCATGCCGCCGGAAAGCTGATGCGGCCAGGAATTCCCGAAGGCGCCAAGCCCCACCATTTTCAGGTAATGCTGCGCCTGCTCCAGCCGCTCGGCCTTTGGCACGCCCGCCACCTCAAGCCCGAAGGCCACATTTTCCAGCGCAGTGCGCCAGGGGAACAGATCCGCCCCCTGGAACACCATGCCGCGCCCCGATCCGGTCCGGCCGGTAATATCCTCGCCATTCAGCGTGACCTTGCCTCTATCGGCGGGAACAAGGCCATTGATGATCTGCAAAAGCGTGGACTTCCCGCAACCCGAGGGGCCGAGAAGCGCGACGAACTCGCCCTCGGCCACCTCGAGCGACTGATTGACAAGCACATCGACAGTACCGAAGCGCTTGGAAATACCGGAAACGGAAAGGTGGGACATTTCAGGCCAGTTCTTTGATTGCTTGTTCGAGATAGGTCCGGTCGATCACCTTCGAAAGATCTGCCGTGCCCTGGAGCGCGCCGAGATCCTTGTAATAGGCGAGGTTCGCGGCAAAGGCATCGGGGGTCAGAGTTTCCATATTGTCCGGGAAGGCGCCGATTTTGGTGCAAAGCGTCTCCCAGACCGGGCGCAGGAAATCATCGCCTTCGGCCTTCAGATCCTTGGAAGAAGCCAGATCCTGCAGCTGCGCCTTATACCAGTCATAGTCGCTGTTGGTTTTGCGGAACGAGGTCAGAACCGACTTCAGAAGCGTGACGGCGGCCGCCTTGTTCGCGTCGTCCTCAAGCCAGGATCCGGTGGCCATGATCACCGCGCTGAACCAGTTGCCGAGTTCCTCGGACGGCGTCACCAGCACCTGATAGTTGCCCTGCTTCGCCAGCGCAGCCGCCTGCTCGATATGCATCGGGACCGCATCGACCCGGCCCGCAACCAGCGCGCGCGCGCGGTCGCCAGAGCTGCCCATCTCGATGAAATTGATGGTGGTGATGTCGATACCGCGCTTTTTCAGTACGCCAGCCAGCATGACATACATGAAATCGCCGATGCTGTTGACGGCGATCGTGCCGCCTTTCGCCGCTATATCCTCAAGGCTGGTTACGGTATCCGCATTCGAGACGATCACCTGCGAGGTGTTCGAATAGGAAAGGCCGATCACCCGCAGATCCGCGCCCGCCTCAATGGCCGAAAAGGTCGAGGCCACATCGGCATCCCCCAGATCGGCCGCGCCTGCGATCACTTCCTGGGCAATCTGCGGGGTTTTCGCGGTCGGGCGGACCTCGGCGGGGCCATAGCCCGGAAAGGTCTGGATACCCTTTTGCAAGGCCCATTGCATCGGCACATTGACCGCAGCCGTCGAGGCGAGCGTGTTGATCTTCAGAACCCGCCCCTCCTGCGCCAGGGCGCGCGGCACCGGGCCAAGGAACGTAGCCGCAAGACCGGCACCACCGGCGCCAAGCAGATGGCGGCGAGAAAGTCTGATTGTCATATCTGATACCTTCCTGTTTTGATTTGTCTTTCAGCGACCTGATGCGATCTTGCTTGCATACCAGGGCGCGCTGCGGTCTGCGATCAGCCGCATGAGGCCGGTGATCGAGAGGGAAATGATCATCAGGGCGATGATCAGGGCGAAGAGGCCCGCGGTCGAAAGATCGAGGCCCGCATCATTCAGCAGCCCGCCATAATTGGCACTGATGAACATCTCGGCCGTGACCATGGCGCGCAGCGCATGAACAAGGCCAACCCGCGCGGCGATCATCACGAAAGGATGCAGCGCAGGCAGGATCACATAGCGGAACCTCTGGAAATCGCTCGTGCCGAAAGACTGCGCCGCCGCCAGCAGCTTTGGCGAGACATTGCGCGCGGCCTCGGTCATCGAGATCACCACATACCAGACAGTCACGACGAAGACGATGGCGACCGAAAACACCACTCCACGCCCCATCAGGATGATGAACAAAGGCACGATGGCCGCCGCTGAAACCACAATGCACATCGAGGCCCAGGGCTTCACGATGGCATTGATCGCCGGCACCCGGCCCATGGCAATACCCAGGGGCACGCCAATCAGCATCGCCAGCACATAGCCCAGCAGCATCTGCCAGAGTGTGCCGCCGATCCCGGCCCAGAAATCCATGCTCCGGATCATTGTCACGAAGGCACCCGCGACCTGCACCGGCGTCGCCAGCAGGGTCTCACCCAGATGGGCGCCGAATATCTGCCAGATCACCAGCACGATCACGATGCCCAGAATATTGGTCACGCAGCTTACAGCAGAGGAGGTCATGTCGCTTTTTCCCTGTCCTGACCGCTTACTTCTTCGCCACGCGCCAGCGGCAGATGCGCCGCTCGGCAAGCAGGAACAATTCCTGAAGCAACAGGCCCATCAGGCTCAGAACAACCAGGATCCCCAGAACGGCGGCACTGTCGAATTTCACCGAGGCCTGTTTCATCATCTGGCCAAGGTTCACGGCCGCAAAGAACAGCTCGGCGGTGATCATCGCATTCACCGCTCGCACGATGCCGATCCGAAGTCCGGTGAACAGGAAAGGCAGGCTCTCCGGGATCAGCACATAGCGCGCCCGCTGCCAGGCCGAGGCCCCGAAAGAGCGACCGACATTCAGGAGCTTCTGATCCACATTGGCCGCGCCTGTCGAAATCACGATCAGCATGTCAAAGACGCACATGATCACCACAAGCGTCACGCGCGCCTCGAAAAACAGCCCGCACCAGATCATTATAAAGGGGACCCAGGCCACGCTGGGCACGGAATAAACCAGATTGATGACCGGATCACACAGGTCATTGACCACCCGCAGCCGCCCCATCAGCAGCCCCAAAGGCAGCGCAATGGCGCAGGCGATCAGAAAGCCCGCAAGCATATGGCCCATCGAATACCACAGCGCCTGCGGCAACTGGCCAGAAACGATCATCTGCCAGAGCCGCGCCGCGACTTCGACCGGCGAGGCCAGCACCACGCTCGAATATTGCGAGGCGATCAACTGCCAGATCGTCAGCCCCGCCGCAATCGAGGCGATGAAGAGGAAGCCAAAGGATCTGCCTCCCATAGCATCGCCAGTTCCCCGCCGGGCTGTTTTCAAAGCTGCCATTCCTGCATCCCCGAGGGAAGTGGGTTTACGAGCGAGGTTGGCCTCGCTACCTCATGAAGTGTCGGGTTACTAGAAATGACTGGATGACTAGCTGTCTAGTCAGTTTTGCAGGAAGGGGCGGTTTTTTTGCTGAGCACCGAATTCACACCGATCTATTTACGCATAGATGCCTATATTCGGGGCGAGATTGGTGCGGGCCACCTGCGCGAGGGTGATCGGATGCCATCGGAGCCCGAGCTGGCAAAGCGATTCGCCACCACCCGCTCGACGGTCGCCAAGGCTTTGCAGAAGCTGGTTTTCGAAGGGGTGGTCGTGCGCCGCCCCGGCAGCGGCAGCTTTGTCGCCAAAACCAATATCAACGCCCTGATCGATCCGGCCCAGGTCAGCTCTTTCGAGGATCAGCTGCGCGCCCAGGGCGCCGAAATCGGCTATCGCGTGCTGACATGGACACCGCGCAGCGCCAGCGCCACCGAGACGGCGCAACTGCGCCAGGACCCCGGCATGCCCGTGATACAGTTCGACCGGCTGCGGCTGATCTCTGGCCGCCCCATCGGGGTCGAAATGCGGGTGATCCCTGCGAGCCTGGCCCAGGCGATTCCGCTGGCCTCGCTGGAGACAAAATCCCTGCACATGATCCTCGACGAGGATCTGGGTCGCCCGGTGCTGCGCGTCGAGGGGCGGATCCGGGCCGCCCTGGCCAGCGCGGGTCAGGCCGCCTGGCTTGACGTGGAGAAAGGCGCGGCGCTGCTGGTGCGCGACTACACGCTGCTTGACCGCGATCACGTCCCGCTGGTCTGCGGTGAATCGCTTTACCGCGAGGAATTCCGCATTGATTATATCGTCGAGCAGGCGGATCGCGGCAAAACCGCCGTCGCTGGCCGGACGGAAGGGATCTGATGTCGAAACATGCTCCGATGTATGTGCGGGTGCGCAATCATATCCTGGACGGGATCGCGAGCGGGCGCTTCCAGCCCGGCGACCGGCTGCCCTCGGAAAAGGAACTGGCGAGCCTCTTTGGCACCACACGCTCTACCGTGGTCCATGGCCTGCAGACCCTGACCAGCGAGGGACGCATCAACCGCGAGATCGGGCGCGGCACATTTGTGGCCAGCACGCCGCGCCGTATCATGCAAGATGCGCATCGGGTGGTCGAATTCGAGGAAGAGATCGCCCGCCAGGGCGGAACCGTCAGCTACCGCCTGTTGTCCTTCGCCCGTGTGAGCGCGCCCGAAGAGGTGGCAAACCGCCTGGGTATTGAAGAAAATCAAGAAGTTTACAGGATCAATCGCATCCGGCTGGTCGACAAGGTGCCCTCGGTCGAAGAGACGCGCTATCTGCCCATCGCCCTTGGAGAGATGATGAGCATCGAGGCCCTGACCCGGCTTTCCATGTATCAGATCCTCGACCAGCAGCTTGGCCATTCGGTCGCGCGGATAAAAGGGGTGATCCGGGCCGATGGCGCGCGCGAATCCAGCGCACAGGCGCTCGGGATCAAGGCTGGCTCTCCGGTGCTGGTGCGCGATTATGTGCTATATGACGCTGCCGCGATGCCGCTGGTCAGCGGCGAGGCCGTGTTCCGCCGAGAAATCGAAGTGGCCTATGCGGTGGATGCGACAGGGGCCAAAACCCTGAACGAGGCCTGAACGGACAGGCGGTGGCCCGCCTCGCCAAGCCTCCGGCGCGACGCAGTCGTACCCCCCTATTCAGGCGCCGCGCGCCGCGACGGGCCAGATCGCCAGCAGCTCCTCGCCCCGCATGACATGGATCGCGTCATAAAGGTTCACGGTCGGGTCACAATGGGGGACCTGCAACTCTACCATCGCGCCGGGCAAAAGCGCCGCTCCCCGCGGCAGGGTTATGGTCCCGTGTTCGTCGCTTGAGGGCCGGTAGGTCGCGCCCTGCGGCGCGCCGCGGCGGATTACCGGCGCAGTGCCGTGTTTCGCGGCAAAACGCTTTTCCCCCCCATCGGTGGTGGCAAGGCCCGGATGATTGGCGCTGATCACCGCGCTTGCCACGAAAAGCGAGGTGGCAAAAGCGGGCCTCCCGCTGCCATCCGGGTCGACGAGGTCATATTCCACATCCATCAGCGCATAGCTGCCGCATTGCATCTCGGTATACACACCTGCGGCCAGTTCTTCGCGCATGGCCCCGGTCGAACAACCGGTAATCACTGGCATTGCGGGGAGATATGGCGCGAGCCCTGCCAGCATCTGAGCGATCTCAGTTGTGACTTTTTGCGCCTGCTCCGCCCGCAAAACCGGATCGGCACAATGCGACAGATGGCCTGCATAGGCCTGCAGGCCCACAAGATCGAGGCAGCCCGCCGCCTTGATCCTTTGCGCCAGTTCAATCGCAGCGGCGGGCGAAGCCACCCCGGAACGGTGCCGCCCGGTATCCATATCGATCAACGCACGCGCACGCGCGCCACGCTCTTCAAGTGCCGCGATGAACAGATCAAGCGGCGCCGGATGATCGAACACCACCGCCAGCGCCGTTCCTTCAGCCGCGATATCGGCAAGTCGCGCCGCCGCTTGCGGGGTCGCAAAAGTAGAGGTCAGGAGAATATCGCCGATCCCCGCCCGAGCAAAAACCTCGGCCTCGCCCGGCGTTGCGACGCAAATGCCCACCGCACCAACTGCGATCTGGCGCTGCGCGATCTCGGGGCATTTATGCGCCTTGGCATGCGGGCGCAGACTGACGCCTGCAGCCTTTGCGCGTTGCTGCATCTGCGCCAGATTGGCCTCGAACTGATCCAGATCCAGGATCAGCGCCGGCGTCAGCAACCGGCCCCGCGCGTCGCGGCACCCGATCAGATGCTGATTGGCGAAACCGGGAGACGCGGGGCGGTTTGTCATTTCACGTCACGTTCTTCCGGGTCATAGCCATAGATCCGGGCAGCATGATCGGCGCTCATTTTGCCCAGCCGGATGTCTTGCGCAGTCGCGGCCTTGTCGCGCTCTGCGGTGGGGCCATAGCCGCCCGCCGCTGCCATCTGAACCGACAATACATCGCCCGCGTTGAAATAACGGATGAATTTGGACGGCAGCGCCTCTTCGGCTGCGGTCCCGGGATTGGCCACCAGCCTGCCGCCCGCCCCGGCCCCGCCACCAAAGAGCCCCCAGGGCTTTGAGTGGTACCGGTCCGAGCGCACCTGAACCCGCGTCTGATCGGCAAGGAAGCGATAATCGCGCTGCAGGCCAAGCGCGCCGCGGAAGCGGCCATCGCCGCCAGTATCCCGGATGAAGCCGTAACGCTCCACCCGGATCGGGTTCTCGCTTTCGATCAGCTCGACCGGCACATTGGCGAGATTGCCGATGCAATAGGGCCCCGCATCCTGACCATCCTGGTCCGGCCCGCCGCCGAGCCCGGTATTGTTGTGGAATTCCAGATGCAGGAAGGGCCGCTTACCGCCCCTTGGATCCGCCATCTGCCCCGAGGCGACGATGGCAAATTCCGATCCGCCCGCGCAGGCGGGCATCCGGCCGGGCAAAAGCTGTGCAAGCGCGCCCAGCACAATCGAGCGCAGCCGGAAGCCGATCTGCCCGCGCGAGCCAACCGCCGCCGGATATTGCACCGATACGAAGGTGCCTTTGGGCGCTTTCACATGGATCGGACGGTAAAGCCCGGCATTGTTCGGGATCGCCGCGTCCAGCACCGTACGCAGGGCGGCATAGGTGCAGGAAACCGTGAATTCCCAGTTGCAATGCACCGCGCCGCCGGTGTCGTCCTGGGTGCCGGTATAATCGACGGTGATCTCGTCACCCTTCTTGATCAGCTTGCAATGCAGATGGATCGGGCCATTCCCGGCGCCGTCATCATCGTTCCATTCATCAAACTCGACCTCGCCATCGGGAAGCGCGCTGATCGAGGCGCGGGTCAGACCCTCGGCATGGTCGATCAGATCCGCGAGATAATCACCAAACGCAACTGGCCCCATCTCGCGCGCGATCTTTTCGACCCCGCGCGCCGCGTCGTCCAGTGCCGCAAGCTGGGCGCGCAAATCGCCGATCACCCGGTCAGGCACCCGTGAATTGGCCGCGATAATGCCGAAAACCTGGGCGCTGTCGCGGCCTTTTTCGCGCAGTTTGACCGGCGGGATGCGCAGGCCTTCCTCAAAGATCTCCTGGCTGTCGGCGGCATTACCGCCCGGCACGCGCCCGCCCAGATCGGTATGGTGCAAGACCAGCGACACAAACGCCACCCGCTGCCCATCGACATAAACCGGGCGGAAGGTGAAGATGTCGTTCAGGTGCGAGCAACCGGCATAGGGGTCGTTCGAGGCCAGCACATCGCCCTCGGCAATATCCTCGCCAAAGTGATCGAGGCAGCCCCGGAGCGCGGGCATCACCACGCCGAGGTGAACAGGCACCGCCATTCCCTGGGCGGCCAGATTGCCCGCACCGTCACAGATGGCGGACGAAAAATCCATTGAATTCTTTACATTGGCTGTGCGGGCGGTGCGTATCACCATCACCAGCGCATTATCTGCAATCGTCACGAGGGCATTTTTCAGCAGCTCGCGGCGGATGGGGTTGATCCTGGTCATGTCCGTTCCCCTCAGGCGCTTTGCCGGGTGGCAAGAATGTTGTTCCAGCTGTCGATCCGAGCTTCCCAGCCGGGCGGGATGATCGAGGTCGTATCATATTCCTCGACGATCAGCGGCCCCATGCGGGGGCCGGCGACCAGTTCAGCGCGGGTGATGACGGGAGTGTCGAACCAGCCATGGCCGATGAAACAGGCCCGCCGCCCGGTCGTCAGCGCCGCGCGCTCATTTCCGCGCGCGCAGTTCTCGGGCATGCGCGGAATATCGGGCACACCGCGGCAGATCGCCCGGATTGCCACGAACTGGACCGGCTCGGCCTCGGAGGCATAGCCGAAGGTTGCCGCATGCAACTGGTGGAAGGCGGCAAGGATCGCCGCAAAGGCCTGCCCGTCGCCCTCTGCATCGGGATTTTTCGCCAGCAGGGCCAGGGCATCAGCGTAAGGCACCGTCAGCGGCGAGGTCTGCCCGGCATATTTCAGATCGGCAAGGATGCGGATCTCGCGGTCTTCGGGGGCGAAGCCCTGGTCTTGCAGCAGAGTATTCCCGCGCGCCGTCAGCCCTTCGATCAGGGCGGCCAGATCGGCAGACCTCGTATCGCTGAGCCTTTGATAGAACGAACTCACAAGCTGATGTTCTACATCGGCGAAAAGCATCCCCAGAGCCGAAAACAGACCCGCGACCGGCGGGATGATCACCCGGGTCATTCCGGCATCCTCGGCCAGCGAGCATGCATGGACCGGGCCATTGCCGCCGATGGCCATCAGTGCGAATTGCGACGGATCACGGCCCTTCTCGGAACTCACGCCGCGCAAGGCCCGCAGCATGGTCGCATTGGCGATGCGGTGGACGCCCTGCGCCGTCTCGACCGCCTCAAGATCCAGCCGATCCGCAAGCTCGGCATAGGCCGCCCGCGCCGCATCGGTTTGCAAGGTCAGCTCGCCGCTGACCAGCGCCTCTGGGTTCAGATAGCCCAGCACCAGATTGGCATCGGTTACCGTGGGCTGGGTGCCGCCGCGCCCGTAGGCCACCGGACCCGGGGTCGACCCGGCAGAGCGCGGCCCGACGGTCAGCCCGCCCGCCCCGTCGGTTGCGGCAAGGCTGCCGCCGCCCGCGCCGACTTCGGCGATGTCGATCGTCGGCACCTGCACCGGATAGCCCGCACCGCGCACCATCCGTGCGCCCAGCATCGGCTCGCCGCCCACTTCGGTCTCGGGCGAGACGGCATAGGCGCCAGCCTCGGTGAGCGTGGCCTTGGCCGTGGTCCCGCCCATGTCGAAGATCAGCACATCCCCAAGGTCCAGATGCCGCGACAGCCGCGCCCCGCCCAGCACCCCTGCGGCCGGGCCGCTTTCGATGATGGTGATCGGCTGATCCTCGACCAGGCGCGCGGGCGCGATGCCGCCCGAGGATTGCATGATCATCAGGGGCGCCGTGATGCCGATCGCATCCAGACGGCGTTGCAGGGATTGCACATAGCGGGTGACGATCGGGCGCAGATAGGCATTCACCACCGTGGTCGAGCTGCGCTCGTATTCGCCAAGCTGCGGTACCAGTTCGGACGAGGCCGAGACAAGGACGCCGGGCAGAAGACCGCGCAGGATCTGTGCCGCTCGCGCCTCGTGGACCGGGCTCACATGGGCATTGATGAAGGTGATCGCCAGGGCCTCGACCCCTGCCGCGCGGGCCTTCGCAGCAATATCGCCAAGCGCCGCCTCATCAAGAGGCGTCACTTCGGCCCCGTCGGCCGCCAGCCGCCCGGCAACCTCAAAGCGGAGATCGCGCGGCACCAGCGGCTCGGGCTTGCGCCAGGAGACGTCATAAAGACGCGGAGTGCGGAAGCGCGCGATTTCAAGCACATCGCGGAACCCCTCGGTTGTGACCAGCGCCACTTTCGCGCCCTTGCGCTCGATGATCGTATTGGTCGCAACCGTGGTCGCATGCACGAATTCATGGACCTGGCCCGCCGCGACGCCCAGTTCGGCCAGCAACGCCCTCACGCCGTTTTCGATGCCTTCGGAATAGTCATGCGGGGTCGAGAGCAGCTTGCGCGAATAGACCCGGCCCTCGCGGTCGATCATCACGATATCGGTGAAGGTGCCGCCAATATCGACCCCCAGCCTGAACCTGGCTTCCGTCTTGCCCTGCATGGCACGCCCCCTGATCTGTCTGAACTGCTGATTCATCCCGCGACGAACCCTTAAATGACCAATTGACTAGTCATATTGGCCTGTCAATCCGCATGATGGGTTTTCAGCTCTATTTGATGATTTCTTCTGCCGCGTGTTCAGAATTTGCTCACCTCGTCAAGAATTCCCTTGAAATTGAAATAGTCATCCTAAAATAATGACTAGTCATTCAAGAGGAAACAGATGATGCGAATCGGAGTGGATGTCGGTGGCACCTTCACCGATATCGTCACAACGACCCCCGAGGGGCAGGTCGTCTCGGTCAAGACGCCCTCGACGCCGGACAGTCCCGCGCGCGGCGTTCTGGCCGGCCTGTCGCTTCTGGCCGACGAGATCGGCCGCCCCTCCGGCGATCTGATGGCCGGTCTTGAGATGCTGATCCATGGCACCACCGTCGCCACCAATATCCTGGTCGAGGGCAAAGGGGCGAAGGTGGCCCTTTTGACGACAGAGGGATTTTCGGATCTCCTGGTCCTGCGCGACGGCACCAAACAGGACCGCTACCGCCTGCGCGCCCCCTTCCCCGAGCCGCTTGTACCCGCAGATCTGCGGATCGGGATCCGCGAAAGGGTGCTCGCGAATGGCACGGTCGAACAGCCTCTGGATATGGCGGGCGTCGATCAGGCCATCGACCGGCTGCTGGCAGCTGACGTGCAGGCGGTCGCGATCTGCTTCCTGCATTCCTATCTGCACCCGCAGCATGAACAGGCGGTTGCCTCCCGGCTGCGCGAACGCATGCAGGGGGCCTATATCTCCTGCTCGTCGGATGTGTTGCGGCGCGCCGGGGAATATGACCGGCTCTCGACCACGGTGGCGGATTGCTATGCCGGGCCGGGGCTGGCGGGCTATCTGGGCGCCCTTGGCCGGAATCTGGCGGATTTGGGCAGCACAGCGCCGGTTTCGATCATGCAGTCAAATGGCGGCGTGCTGCCGGTGGAGGAAGCGGCGCGCTTAGCGGTTGGGGCTGTAACGTCTGGGCCGGCGGGCGGGGCCGTGGCGGCCGCGCTTTACGCCCGCCACTACGGCCTGGCCGAGCTCGTCAGCTATGACACTGGCGGCACGAGCTCAGATGTCTGCCTCGTGCTGGACGGTACCCCGGTGGAAAGCGGCGCCAAAGTCCTCGCCAATACGCGGATCGCAATTCCGGCCATTGAAATCGACCCGGTGGCGCTCGGCGGCGGCTCCATCGCCTCGGTGGATCGCGCAGGCATGTTGCGTGTCGGGCCGCAAAGCGCGGGTGCAAGCCCCGGACCCGCAGCCTTCGGCAAGGGCGGCACTGAGCCCACCCTGACCGATGCCAATCTGGTGCTGGGCCTCATCGGCGGCGATGAGTTTCTGGGCGGCAAGATGCGCCTTGACGCCGCTGCGGCGCGTGCGGTGATCAACGACCGGCTGGCGGCACCCCTTGGTCTTGCGCCCGAGGCGGCAGCGGCGGCGGTCCACGCGCTTTCGACCGACCTGATCGCCGAAGGCGTGCGGCGGGTCACCGTGCGGCGCGGCCTCGACCCGCGCGGCTTTACGCTGCTGCCATTCGGCGGCGCGGGCGGCCTGCATGCCGATGAGGTGGCGCGCAGCCTCGGCATCCGGCGCGTTGTGATCCCGGCCCAGGCCTCGGTTCTCTCCGCGCTTGGCTTTCTGGCCGCCGAGCTGCGCCGAGACCTCTCGGAACCCCTCGGCCAGACGCTTGACAAGATCAGCGATGCGGCGCTGCAGAACCGTTTTGCAGCGCTCGAAAAGCGCGCGCGTGAGGCTCTGGCGCTGTCGGGCGTGGCCGGGCAGGATATGGGCTTCCGGTTTGATCTGGTCTGCCGCTATCGCCGCCAGGTCAGCACCCTGTCTGTACCTGTGCCGGGCGACATGCTTGCCGCCCCCGGCCTTTGCGCCGCATTGCAGCAGGATTTCACCAGCCGCTACCGCAAGCTCTATCAGCACAGCCATGATGAATCCGCCTGGGTCGAGGAACTGCGCGTAGCCGCGCTTGGCCGCCTGCCCGAGATCCGGCTCGCGGCCCTGCCCGAAACCGTTTCCGAAGCCGCCCCGCGCGGCGTGCGGATGATCCATCTGAGCGGCGCGCCGGTCGAAGCGCGGATCTACGACCTGGACGGGCTGACGCCGGGCGCGGGCTTCGACGGCCCCGCCATTGCCGTCTCGCGTCAGACTACGGTCCTCGTGCTGCCCGGCACGCATGCGCATATGGACGGTGCGGGCAGCCTTATCCTGAACGTTCCCGAGGTCTGAGCCATGAATGCCCTTTCGAAAGATACCGCCATGCGCGCGCCCGATGCCCTGACCGTTGCCCTCATGCGGCACCGCTTCGAGGCGATTGCTGCCGAGATGGTCGAGACCCTCGCCCGGACATGCTTCTCGCCGATCCTGAACCAGAGCCATGATTTTTCGGCGCTGATCACCGATGGCGCAGCCCGCGCCCTTGCCCAGGCCGAGCGGGTGCCGATCCATATGGGGGCCATGCCCTATGCGGTCGAGATCATGGCGAAGCGCTTTGAGGGCCAGTTGCGACCGGGCGATATGATCGTGGCCAATGACCCGTATCTGGGCGGCAGTCACCTGCCTGATGTCACCATGGCCCAGCCGGTTTTCGCGCCCGATGGCCGGATCGCCTTCTGGTCGGTGATCCGGGCGCATCAGGGCGATATCGGCGGCATGTCGGCGGGCAGCTACTCGCCCGCCGCGCGCGAGATCTGGCATGAGGGCCTCAGGATCCCGCCGATGCGGCTGGTCGAGGGCGGCGTGCTGCGCGAAGAGCTGATCGACCTTTTCGCGCTGAATTCGCGCCGTGGCGACGACCTGCGCGGCGATATGATGGCGCAGATGGCAGCCGTCCGCGCGGGCTCTGCGCGGCTTGCAGACATCGCGGCGCGCGAGGAACCCGCAGTGCTGAATGACTGCTGCGAGGCCTTGCTGGCGTCGGGCGAGGCCGGAATGCAGGCCTTGATCGAGGCCTGCAAGCCCGGCGTCTATGATGGCCGATCCTGGCTTGAGGATGAGGACGGCGAAGGGCTGATCCCGGTTCCCGTGACCGTGACCGTGACCATCGAACGGGGCGAGGGCCGTGGCCGGATCACGGTCGATCTGCGCCAGGCTCCCGATCAGACCACGAATTATCTGAACAGCCCGCTGGCCAACAGCCGGGCCTCGGTGATCGTCGCGCTGCTTTACATGATCGGCGACAGCGCCGCGCTGAATGATGGCGCGCTGCGGCCGGTGACGATCCTGACGCGCCCAGGCAGCCTCCTCGACCCGCGCGAGCCGGCCCCGGTCGCCTCCTGCACCTCGCTTGCCGCATCCGCCATTATCGAGGCGGTGCTGCAGGCCATGGCCGAAGCCCTGCCCGAGCGCGCCATCGCCGGCTTCGCGCGCCGTTTTCGCTTTACCATCGCGGGCAGCCAGCATGGCGAAGACGGCGAGCCCCTGCCCTTTATCTGGCATTCCTTCTTCAACCGGGGCGGCGCGGGCGCGAATGGGCTTGCGGATGGCTGGCCAAACCTTGGCGGCATCCACAATCCCGGCGGCACACCTTCGCCCTCGATCGAGGTGACCGAGCAGCTTTACCCGCTGGTCGTCGAATCCTACCGGCTTTTGCCCGAGGCGGGCGGGCGCGGACAACATCGCGGCGGGGCCGGAGGCGAGATCCGGCTGCGCTATGACGGCGCAGGTCCGGCGCTGATCAACGCAACCGGCGACGGGCTGAAAGTGCCGCCCTACGGGCTTGCTGGTGGCGAGGCGGGCAGCCCGCATGATTACCGGATCGAGCGCGCGGATGGCAACCTTGTGCGTCTTGGCCCGCGCGAAGCCGGGCTGCGGCTGGAGCCGGGAGACGTGCTCTGCTGCCGCTCGGCCGGCGGCGGAGGTGTCGGGACGCCCGCCTTACTATGACTTTTCGGAAAGCTTCTCATGATGGTGGCTCGTCAGGCGAAGGCAGTGATATCGGATCTGGCGACCCTATCGGCTTTGATGGTGCAACCGCTCCCCGATGGCATCTGTGTGCCATATGTGGACGGCCCGGCTGTGTTACACAAATCAGCTGAGGGTCGAGCTTCCCCTATCCCCAGACGGACTTATCCCACGGCCTTTGTGACGGGCGTCAGGTTAGGTCGAGCCGAGACATATCCAGGGCTTCCAAGTCGCAATTGCGCAGGATCGCCGGGCGTCCGCTCTCACTGAGCAGCGCCATCTCGGCGCATCCTGGTTTTTGGTCGTTCAAGATGCTGTAGTCAGTGGACACGATCCTGTCTCGCAATTGGGCAGGGCAAGATCAATAGTCGGTTTAGGTTCAGGCCCCATTGATTTCAGGCCATTGTCGTGATTCAGGCTCTGCAAGGAGACCTGACCAATGAGCAACCTTTACTGGCTTTCTGACGCCCATATGGAGCGCCTCAAACCTTTCCTTCCTAAGAGCCATGGCAAGCCCCGCGTCGATGATCGCCGCGTCCTGAGCGGCATAATATTCATCAATCGCAATGGTTTGCCCTGGCGTGACGCGCCGAAGGAATACGGCCCGGCGAAGACCCTCTACAACAGGTGGAAGCGCTGGAGCGACAATGGGGTCTTCGCCCGGATCATGGTGGGCCTGGCCACCGAGCGCGCCGAACACAAGACCATCATGATCGACGCGACCTATCTGCTACGTCCTGCACATTGATGATGTGCGGCGATTCGCCTCGCAGGACAAGAATGGCGGCATGTGGTGGCTGGAGCCGCCTGCCTATGACCGCGACGAGTTTCGGGAAGCGTGGCACCGGCTGGAATCACCGCCCGAGGCTCGACCGGCTAGCATAACGCTATTATGGCTGCGGCAAGGCCACCTCGCACCCCGAGGCGTGCCTCTAAGCGATTGAAATTATTCATAAAATTGGTCGGAGCGAGAGGATTCGAACCTCCGACCCCCTGCTCCCGAAGCTATGGCCGGGATTATAGCGCGAACTAGCGCAAGACAGCGACACCTAATTTTATTATGTATAATCAAATAGTTGATGTTATTGCGGGATAATGGCAGAATGCCCAAGGTAGCCCTAGCGTGCTTGCATGGTGCTAGCACGGCGTCGGAGGGAGCCACATGGCCAAGCTCACGAAACCATTCTGCGAAACCGTCAATCCACCCGCGGCGGGCTATGAGATTCATTGGGACGACCGGGTGCCGGGGTATGGCCTGCGCGTCACCGCCACAGGGGTCCGCGCCTTTGTGGCGCAGGGGCGGGTCCGCGGGAAAGCGGTCATCACGACAATTGGCAGGTTCGGCCTCTACACCGAGGACCAAGCGCGCAAGCGTGCCCAGTCCCTGCTCCAGCAGATGCGCGATGGCATCAACCCGCGCGATGTGAAGCGCGAGGACGAAGCCAAATCCGTGACCTTGCAGCAAGTAGCTGACGCTTTCTTTGCCCGGCCGGGGATGCTCAAGGATAGCACCCGCGATGAGATGCAGCGCCACCTCAAGGCCGCGTTCGACAAGTGGCTGACCCGCCCCATCGCCTCGATCACCCCGGCAGACTGCCGCAAGCGGTATGAAGAAATTGCGACGAGGGGACTTCGGAAGAAGCCAGCCCCCGCACCGGGCAGCGCTGCCTCGGCCTTCAAGATTCTCAAGCGGCTCATCAACTGGGCGAGGACCGAATACCAGACGAAAGACGGCAAGCCAATCATCGAGAAGAACCCGGTCGGGGTTATCAAGGAGGAACTGGCAAAGCAGGCTGATAGGGCACGGACCCGGCACATCGACCGCCGGGACGTTGGCATGTTCTGGCATCTGTTGACCACAGCGCGGCATAATCCCGCCTTCAGCGCCGACACGCTGGCCGGGTTGGACCTCGTGATGTTCCTCCTTCTGACCGGCACCCGCCGCAACGAAGGGGCGATGCTGACGTGGGATCGCGTCAACCTTGACGATGCCGACGCGGCCAACAACTGGTTCCACCTGCCCGACCCGAAGAACAAGAACCCCGTTTGGCTGCCGCTTTCATCGCAGGCAGCGGCAGTCCTCAAAGCCCGCAAAGCTGCGGACGACCGCGCCCCGACCAAGAGCAGGTTCTGCTTCCCGTCCCGCAGCGCCGCAGGACACACCATGGACAGAGCCGCCCGGGTTTGGCCCGGGACGGTCAGGAGCACTCGGCCGAGGCCCTGAACCAGCCGGAGCTGAGGCCGCAGGCGACCGAACTGCTGCGCGGGCTGATCTCCGAGGTGCGGATGGTCCCCGCTCCGGGCATCCCCGGCGGCCATGAGATTGAACTTGTTGGCGAACTTGGCCGGAATCCTCAACCTCGCCGAGGCGGATATGACAAAGCCCCCGCATGGTGCGAGGGCTGGTGTCGGGTCCAGGTCGGATACGGTGGTTGCGGGGGCCTGCGGCCACTGGCGTCATAAGTCCTGTTCGCCCCTGTTCC
>NZ_JBEFZE010000048.1:0-19775 GCF_042762395.1 Pseudogemmobacter sonorensis | reverse complement strand
GATTATCGCCATGGGTCACTCCCCCTCAGCAATCACAACATCGCCGGTGACCCGGATATTGACGGTCGCGGTCAGGCGATCATCCAGTGGGATCGCTGGGGTGTATTCCTGGATGAACCCGTCGAAGCTCACCGTGACGCCGTTGGGATAGGTGATCCGCATCGGCAACACCTCGCCAGACGCGCGCAGGGCATTGATCCGCTGATCGCTGATCGAGTTCGGTACATAGTTCATTTGAAGCGAGGCCGTGCCGCTGTCGGTCAGGCCCGCGATGAACTCGCGGCGCCGCCCCGGCGACTTGAAGTGCGTGACCTCGACCTCCGAGATCGTAGCCGAGGGCGGCGTGACCTCAAACACCTCGTCCAGTTCTACGAAGGTGGTGCCAGCCGCCGTGGCAGCGATGGCAAAACCGGTATCATACCCGATCATTGCGTTGCTCATGCTTCTCTCCAGATGATGGTGAAATCCTGCGACACCCGGAATGGCCGGTCTGCCGCGCTTGCCTCGTGGTGGTCGCGGATCGTGTCGAGAAACACGCCGAGGATCTGCCCGCCCTTATGCCCGTCCAGAAGCTGGCGCACCGCTTCCGACAAGCCCTTGGCCGATGAATAGCTTGCGCCGTATGCGTCGATCTGAACCCGATAGCGGATAAGGCCGTCCGGCCCCCGATAGTGATGACTGCCGATGCCGCTCACGACGTTCAGCACCAGCGCGGGCAGCGGCGCGCCTTGCGGGTGGACGCCCCAATTGATCCGGGATTGTGGCGCAAGCGCAGACACCGCTGGCGAGGAGGCCAGCAGCGCGCGCAGAGCGATTTCCATGGGTCAGCCTCGCTGCTGATCGCGGGCAGCCTTGCGCGCCGCGCGCTGCGCCTGCTTGTCGATCTCCGACCACATCTCTGTGCCAAGTCGGTTGAGCGTCGGCATTGCCTCTGCATCCCAGGCAGGACGCATGAAGGGCTGCGGCGCATTGTGCTCGTTGCCGAATTCCTGATTGTGCGCGGATGAGAGAGGACCAGCGCCGACAAAGACCTCGACCGCAGCCTTGTCATTCTTGAACATCTTCTTGTGCAGGCGCTTCTGGCGGTCAGAAAGCTTTGTCGAAACATCGACGGACTCTTGCAGATCACCCTCAAGCACCGGCGCATTGGCCCGCGCTTTCCGCGCCATTGGTTCGGCAGCCTCGATCAGCGCGCGGCGCATCACCGCCTTGCGGGTGCTGGTCTTTTCGATCTCAGACAGCGCCTTGTCGAGATCCGCGAAGCCGGTGGTTTTGACGGTCATTTTCATGTGTCGGCCCTCGCGGTGGCAGTGATCTCCAGGCCGCTGCGGCCGACTTCCTTGATGCCCTGAATATCGAAGGTCAGCCCGCTACATGTCAGCCGGTCCTTCGCCGTCAGGCCGCGTGTGAACTCGCTGGAGCGCACAGTGAAGCGGCTGACCACCGTGGCCTCGATCCATCCGGCGGCCGCGCGCTCGGCGTCGGACACGTCTTTGCGGGCGGCCCATTTTGGTGTGCCGTGGTCCACCCATATCTCGACCGATTGCAGGCCGTCATCGACCAAAGAGGCGCGCTGAAACCGAATGCGCCGATTGAAATCCCCGGACTTCACACCCAGGCGCCCCGGCGGTGATTTGCCAGCAGAGCGTCCACGGCCGTCCAGACCGGACGCGCAACATTCTCCCGGGTGGTGAAGCCGTCACCGATTAGCAGGAGCATCGCGTGTTTCACATCGGGCGGACATCCGCCGAAAATGCCGACGACTGTGACCCGCGATCCCGGCTGACGCTGCGGCCATTGCGCCCCATCTGCCAGCGCAATCCACGGCTCCATACCATCGGCGCGCAGGATATAGTTCGCCGCGTCGAGCGTCGTCTCTTCGCCCGCAGGGTTCAGATAGCTGATCGCGGTAATAGCCGTGGCCGGTGCAGCGGGGAGCCTGCGAAAATCCCCAAAGCCATCGCAAGCCCAAGCCATGGCGTGTGTCGCAAACTGGCGGTTGCAATAGGCTTCGACATGCGCTCGGGCGGACGCTATCAGCATTTCGATGCTGACCTCGAAATCATCTTCGTCAGCGAAGATCTGCGCCTGAGCATCCGCCTCGGAGACAGGCTCGCCGGTCACGATATCCGAGACGGGATACCACATGATCAGACCTTCGGCCGGATTTCAGCGACTGGCTTCTTTGTCGCCGTCTCGCGCTTTTCCTCGACAGCGACGGCATAGCCCGCCGAAACAAGGCGCAATGCCTCGACCTCGGGGAAATCCCGCTCGTCACCGGGCGACAGGACGTATTCAGGACCGGCCATCCCGATCAGTGCTTTGATTTTCATGGCTCTCTCCAAATGGATGAGGCGGGTCCGAAGCCCCGCCCCAAGGGCTTACGCCATGATCAGGTGCTTGATGGCGGCGGTGTCGCCCAGCTCACCATCGAAGCGGATCAGCCCGGCGATACCCAGATCCGGCCAGAAGCGTTCACGCAGCACGCCGATGGCAGGACCGCCGACCTTGCGCACGAAATACTTGCCGAAATCGCCGAAGATGATCGGCTTCGCGCCGGTGGCGATGGACGCCATGGCCTGGTTGACCTCATACATCTGACCCAGCAGCGTGCCGGGAGTGCCCTTGGTCACGTCACCCATCTGCCACAGGAAGTTGCCCTGCCCGTCCTTGAGCTTGCGGATCGCGGCGAGCGTGGTGTCGTTGAACATCCATCGCACTTTGGGCGACTGGCGATAGGCCGGATCGACAGAGTGCTGAAGGTCGATCAACTCGTCCGCCGTGATCGCGGCGGCGGCAGCGGCGGTCTTGCCCAGCGTCGATGCCGTGACCACGCCGTTCGGCGCCGATGCCCCCGATCCGGTGGTCAGTTGCAGGTTCGCGATCCGGCCAAGGCGTTCGCCCAGCAATTCCGCCAGCAGGGTCTCGACGTTGAATGCCGAGTCCTGCGCCAGTTCCATCGAGAACCGCAGGAACTCCGTGTCGAAGACGTAGCTGTCCAGCGACTTCTGGCCGATGGTCACATCCTTGCTGCCATCGTCGGTCAGGGCAGTGCCTTCGGTGTGCGCCCCGGCGGTGACGGCGGTATCGTCCACGGTCGGGATCTTGATCGGGTTGCCCGATGCGGTCTCGAACACCGTGGTGATGGCGCCGTCATACATCGGCCCCCACGCTTTCATGCTCCTCACGATCATGGTGGCAAGTTCGGTCGGGACGAGGAAGCCGCCCGCCGTGGTGGTGCCTGCGGTCTGGGCACGGGTCTCGCCAACGGTCACCGTGGACCGGCGCAGGATCGCGCGTTCCTCGCTGGACATTTCGCCCATGTCGCCGCCCGCCTTGATGAAGCGGTGGAACACGTCGCGATATTCCATCGACGGACCGTCGCCTTCCGAGCGGCCTTCACCCTCGCCAGGGTTCGGGCGGCGCTTGTCGCGCTGTTCGTCCTCGACCCGCCTCACGCGCGCTTCGGCATCGGCCAGCTTCTGCTCACGCTGGATCTGGGCTTCCAGCTTGTCGAACTCGGCCATGGCCGTGTCGTGCTGGGTCTCCAGTTCTTTCGCGCGCGCCTCGTCGGTCGCTTCGTTGATCTGGTTGAGGCGCTCGCGCGCTTCTTCGGTGATGCGGGCCTGTTTGGCGCGCAATTCCTTGATGACAGACATTTGTCACTCCAAGAAAAAACCGCCCCGAAAGGCGGTTGTTCTTGGGCCGGGAACGCTCATCGTTCCGGCTTTACTCCCGTTAGGGGTGCTCACCCGCGCCGCAGCGTCTGGGTGGTAGTTTCGTTGGTTCTCCGGCATTCGGGGTTGATGGCTGCCTGAGAGGTTTCATTTAAGCTCCGGCGTTTGGGGTTGATGAGATGAGCCAGCCCCGGCCCGCTCTCCACAAAAAGGGCCGTAGGGGCGGGGCTGGCGGCGGTTGGATCAGGCGATGAGTCTGGCCGTGGGATGGATCAGTTTCGCCAGCACGGACAGGCCTTTCGCTGTGATGCGGACCTGCTCGGTGATCTTCTCGGAGCCGTCCGCCCGCAGCACGGTTGTGGTCTTGTGTTCCAGCAGGCCCTGATTGCACTTCGTCTGGAAGCCGAGCCATGTCGGGCTGTTGGCGCGTTTGTAGATCCAGCCGTTGTGCGACAGCCAGTCGAACAGGTCTTTCGGGCGGATACCGAGGTTCTTCGCCGCCTCGGTGATGTTCAGGCTGCCTTCTGCCTTGGTCAGGCGCTCATGAGCCGCTACGTCCTCCCGCATGTCCTCGACCTTGGCTTCCAGCGCGATCACCTTCTCGGTGTAGGTCAGCAGCAGGCCGCGCATCGCCGCCGGGCTTTCGAGGATCTTGGACGGGTCGAAGGCCTGCGCCCGGCTTTCCAGTTCCATCCAGCGGTCGATGATCCGCTTGCGCAGGACCACGTTGTAGCCCGCGACCAGCGTCAGGGTCAGGTCTTTGGGGAGGAGGTATTCGGTTTGCTCGCGATTTCGGGCGTCCCGGTAGATGTGTCCAAAACTGGACGCATCGACTTTCAGCCCTTCGCACATAGCGTCGATGTCGCGGCGCACATGCTGGTGCTGCTTGTCGCAAAGCTCTGCGATCTCGCGCGACGACATGCTGAGGGGCTGCGGCCCCGTGGTGATGATGTCGGTGTTCATGCTGCGCTCCTCAATCTATCCAGCGCCCACGGTCGAGGCGGATGCGTTTCACGACGCGGCCAGCGATCACCTCGTCGGCCCGTTCCTTCGGGACGTAGAAGTGGTCATCCGAGCCATAGACGTTGATCCCGACCTCCTTGCCGCCGGGATTGAACACTTGCACGGCGGCGAAACGGCCATCGCGCAGGAGGTGCATATCGTCCCATGGTCCAGTGCCCGGCAGGACCAGAACCATATCCCCGGCTTTCAGGGAGTAGTGGGTGGCTGCAATCGGACCATCGAGAACATGGAGGAACGGTTTCTCAATGACTTGTCCGGGCATAACGGCGCTGGCTATCGCGGGCCTTGCTACGAGGGCAGATCCAAGGGCGACAAGCGGCGCGCCCATCAACAGGTTGCGGCGGGTCAGCCCTTCAGAATCAAGGCATGCGGCATTAGTATGGTGGTTAGCCATTCTCGATCTCCACAACGGATCGGTTTCGGTTAGACCGCGTTAGGTGTTGCTGCACCTTGCGCGGTCGTTTCGTTTTCAGTCGGCGGGATCGACCTGTGGCACCAGAACCATCCGCATCTGGCGACCGTTCTCGACCAGTTCGACGGGCGGGACCGGGAAACCCAACTGCGGACCGATCCACTGCGCGGGCATGATGCCGTAAAGCAGACGATACATGTCCACGATCCCTCGTTTGGTCCGCATTTCTTCCATGGACCAATCCGGGAACGGGCGGCGCTCGGCATCCTGCGCGACTTCGCCCTGTATGGCATAGGCCCCGGTCTTGCGGATCGATGGCACGACTTCACCCATCACCCACTTGCGGAAGCGATGTTGGGACGTTCCGGGCGTCATGGCGAGGCGCGAGCGCACGATGAGCGTGTAGAGGCCGCCTTCGGAAACGATCACCACCTGCTGCTCACCGCCAAGGGTATCTGTTGAACATATACCCTTTTCGTCGGCGTCGAAGTTCTCGACTGCCTGCGACACGTTCTTGATCCCGAGGATGGCGCAGGCATCCTTGGCAACGAACCAAGGATCGTCGCCGATCTCGATCACGCGCATCATGTGCTCGTCCTCGAAAAGGAACGGGCGGATGCTGACAGAGCCAGCGGCTTCAAACTTCCTGCCGCCGACGTTATGTTCATGGATGGACACGCTGATTTCCTTCTTGGTTAGCGTGTTTTGGTTTGACCGCGCGTCAACGCGGTCGGCTCATTCGGCAGCGGCGGGACTGGCTCCAACCTCACCCACCGCTGCCGCCTCGTCGGACTTCCAGCCCGACCCTCGTTTCAGACAGTGAACAATCTCACCGCTGAACGATCTGTCATTCTTTGCCGCACTCGCCTTGAGCAGCGCCCGCAGCGTTGCGGGGACCGCGATGGTGATGCGGTGCATTTCCTCACCTTCAAACATGCGCTTCCTTTCACCAATATGGTGAACATTAGCTTTCACTGATTTGGTGATCAAGGCTTTTCTTGCACCGATCACCAAATTTGTGCACCTATCCCGCCATGGCCAAGCAAGACGACTACACCCGCTACACGATTCGACTTCCCACGCCCCTCTACGAGCGGGTGAAGGCGGCGGCTGGCGAGGCGTCTGTGAACTCTTTGATCGTGCAGGTACTGGAGAAAGAGTTCCCCGCCAGCGAGATCACCCACATCGCTCTGTTCACAATGCTGGAAACCATGCGATCTATTGAGGACAATGCTGAACGGGCAAAAATTTTAAGGATGTTCCAGGACTTCCTGCGGGCGTGCGGCCCCCACATCACAGTCACAGAGGACCACGATGGGGAGATACTTTTGGAGACGCCTACTTAAGCTATTCCAGCGGCTGACCTGCCTTCAATGACAAGGTATTCCCCGACCCTCCCACCGACGACTGACACCCTACCGCCGCCCCCCCCTACGTCCTGATGTTCTCCAATGTTCTGGATGGACTCACGGCCTCGTGCCCGCCGACCCTGCCTGAAACAATCAGGAGGGAATCATGGGGTGGCTCAAGCGGTTATTTGGTCGGAAGGATGAGCCCGAGGCGCATCAAAATCCAGCCGAAGAGCCTTCACTGTCATTCACTGTCTCGATTGGCGACCATACCGAAACTTTCGATATCGAACTAACCAAGGAGCAGGCGGCAGCATTGGCCGATGCGCAAGAATATCGGGACAACCACAAGCCCGATCTTCCCGCCCTTCCGGATGGCCCCTTCCGCTTCATCGCCTTGGACGTTGAAACCGCCAATGATGATCCTGCCAGCATCTGTCAGATTGGCCTCGCCTTCGTCCGGCTGGACAACTCAATCACCACTTGGGCCACCTATGTTGACCCTGACGACTATTTCTCTCCCTCAAACACGGCGATCCATGGCATCAACGAGGACACTATCCTTAATGCCGAAGCACCTTTCTTTGAGCACGCGCTCGCGCATATTGCTCCCGCGCTGAAAAATCACACCGTCTTCCAGCATAGCGACTTTGACCGCCGCTGCGTCGCCGCCGCCTGTAGCGCCTGCGATATCGATGTGCCCGCCATCAAGTGGGCCGACAGTGTGCGGGTTGCTCAGCGCGCGTGGCCTGAACTGAAAGGAAATGGCGGGCACGGCCTTGCCAGCCTTCGAAATTACCTTGGCTTAACCTTCCGCCACCACGACGGCGAAGAGGACGCCAGAGCCTCGGCAGAAGTCGTCCTGCGGGCAGAGGCCGCAACCGGCGCAACCTTTGATGACCTCACCATGCCAGCAAGAAAGAAGCACGCCTACACCCCCAAGATCACACGGGAAGCCAGCCCGACAGGATCGCTAATAGGGCAAATCGCTGTATTCACCGGGGCACTAAGTATGTCGCGAGAAGATGCCGCCAACATTGCCGCCGCCAACGGCATAACGGTGGCGGCAAATGTCACAAAGAAAACCACTATCCTTGTTGTTGGTGACCAAGACCTGACCGTGTTGGCGGGCCACACGAAAAGCTCTAAGCACAGAAAGGCAGAAGACCTAATCCAAAAGGGACAGTCGATCAGGATCATCAGCGAGACAGAGTTTCTTGCTTTGATCACGACGAATTAATCAGATCCCGCGCTGGCGGAAATCCACGCCAAGCTTCATCGACCGGCGCAGAGCCGCACCGTTGAAATTCGCCCGGCGCCGCTCTTTTCGCGCATCATCCAGCGACCGCAGCGCGATGGTCGTGCCGTCATACGCAGGCTCGCTGACAATCGAGACCTCGCGCAACTCGACCGCAAGAATGGTCCGTTTCGGTTTATCCCCGGTCTCGTCCCATTGCTCCCTGGTCACACGGAACCCGAAGGACATACCCTTCACGTCGCCGCGCTCGATCAGCGCTTTCAGGTCGCGCCCGTCCGAAGTGTCGGGCAGGTCGATTTCCACGGCCAGCCCCTTGGCATCCTCGGTCACCCGCAGCGTTCCCGACGATACCCGGCCAAGGATGCGCCCCCGGTCGTGATCGAAATACGCCAGCACATCCGCAGATTTCAGCGTCTCGGTGAACGCACCGAAGGCAATCACCTCGTCGAAATAACCGCCAATATCGGCCACATCACCAAAGACAGCGGCATAACCAGCCACCGTCACCTTGCCATCATCATCCGCGCGGCGCTCGACCGGCAGGACGACAGAGCGGATTTCCGCATCACTCGACATTCTGCTCTCCTGCATTTTCAGCCTGCGGCGGCTCAATACCGCTCGCGGGTGTCCCAAGCGGCACGATAGCGCCCTGCACCAGCAGGTCGTTCGCCACCGGGTTCGGATGCTCGGCCCGGTTCGACAGCTTCCGCGCCTCGTTCGGCGTCAGTTGCCCGGTCTGGATCGCGCGGGCCAACGCCTCCATCCGGGATTTCAGATCTCCACGTAGCAGGCCGTCAAGATTGTGCTCGACAAACCGCTTGTCCGTCGCCGCGCGACCGAACAGCTTGAGCGTCATCTCGCCCTCCAGCTTCTTCGCCCATTGCCCGATCAAATGCTTGACGAAGTGGAGGTCCTGCTGCTCGGCATTCGAAAACGTCGCCCTGCTGAGATCTTGCATGAACACCGGCGGCAGTTGGTAGGCGCGCGCAATTTCCTCGGTCTGGAATCGCATCGCCTCGACCATCTGCCCCTTGGCCGGGTCGTAACCCACTTGCTTCAGTTCATGACCTGGCGGAATCGGGAACACCGGCTTGTTCGACGCCTTCGCCGCGTCGATGGCCCGGCTCATGTCGTTCATCGACCGCTTGAGGCCATCAGAGCCCTGCGGCAGCGGGCCGACCAACGCCAGGGGAGGAACACCGCCACCGGCGAAGAAACTGGCCCCGTATTCCGTCATCGCCAGCGCAAGTTGGATCGCCTTCCGCGCCTGAGTGATCGGGCTGTAATGGTCCGTCGCGTTGGCCTTCAAAGCGAACGGAACGTCGATCACCTCGGACGAGTCATAGGTCACGCCGTCATGAGTGTAGGTTAGCCGCATCCCCTTCCGCGCGATCTGCGTCTTGCGCGGGTTCATCGGCCAGATGTTCTCGACTTCCCGGCCCTTGCGTTCGATATATGCCAGCCCGCGCCCGGTCGTGAAAACCTGCATCCAGAAGTATTCACGAAACCGGAACGAATCCATTTCCTCGTTGGGAAACTCATGAACCGTCATAGCCGTCTTGCCGGTCAGCCGAACCGAACCCTCCGCTGCATCCCGATAAGCATGGAGCGGCAACGCCGCCAGCGTCCGTGATAGGAACGTGACCGCAGCCCAGACCGGCATGACCGTCAGCGCATTGTCCACCGTGACCGATGGAAGCGAAGCGCCCGACTGGCCGAACAGTGCGAGAACACCCTCCGGTGTTGCTGCGGCATAGACTGTCTCGGCCGTCGCCTCGCGGGCTTCGGCCTTGCGTCGAAAATTATACCAAGCCATCAGCCCACCAAGGAGAAGTTCGGATCATCCCAAGGCGAAGCCGCCGGGGAATGTGCAGTGTCCGCGCGCGCCGTGGCTGCGCCAACCGCCATCGCAAGCGCCACGGCCATATCGATCCGGGCCGTCGCTTTGCTTTTCACAAAGCGCCGAAGGTCGGCGGGGGACCGGTCAAATGTCGCAGACATGACCGCCGCCCGCAGCGCCGGGTTGATATGGACCCGAATCCGGCCCTCAAGGATCAGTGTCTCCAAAGCATCGATGCTACCTGGCATCCAGAGCGTGATCTCTTCACCATCGGGTGCAGTGCGCTTGCGTTTCATCCAGCCCTGCGGATGGTCCAGCATGGGGAAGCTGGCGCCCATATCCTCGCAGGTGCCCTCAAAGTCCGCGATCAGCCAGTTGTCATAGGCCACGAAATCCAGATCAAACCTGTCGTGATCGTCCATCAGATCGCGAGCAATGAAGTCCAGCCGGGTCTTTTTGCCGGGCACCGCCGTGATGAAGCCCGCATCCGCCCAGAGATCGTAGGGCGCTTTATCTTTCTCGGCCCGCGCCATCATCGTGTCTTTTGGCGTGTATCCGTGGACGAATGCGACAAAGCGCGGCTGCCCGCCGGGGATATCTTCGCCGGTTTGCTCATCCACACCCGCCTCGGTGAAGCCATCTTCAAACACTAGCGCTTTCGCGGTCAGGTCAGCTTTGGCCGAAAGGTCAAGACCAGCGACACAACGACGACCAACGAAGTCTTCGATGTCGAGGCTTTTATCCTCAATCGACTCCCAAGATGAGCGTGCGATCCATGCCGTTTCTGCGTCCGTCCATTCGCAAAAGTGCAGACGACGAATCCCGTTCGCCTTGGCCGGGATATCATTGGCCTGCTTCACCTGGAGCGCCAGATATGCCTCGGTGATCGTCACCCCCAGCAGAGGATTAGCCTTGACCCAGACCGCCGGATCCTTGAACGGGTCATCTCCTTCATCCAGCGCGCAGACATAGCTGAACGTGGTGTCGTCTTCGGTTTCGCCCAAAGCTACCGCTGTAGCGTGTTCGCGCTCTTGCCAGCAGATCGACTTTCGATCACTGCCCGAATTGGTGATCATGATCAGCATGGGCTGCTGGCGGAATTTGAACCCGCGCTCCAGGATCTCGATCACCCCGCCATCGGGATGCTCATGAACCTCGTCGCAGAGCGCAAAATGCGGTCGCGGCCCGGAGCCGGTCTTCTTGGTCTCCCTTGAAACCGGGCGGAAGAAGCTGCCCGACTTCATATGCGCAAGGTTATATTCGCGCCCTGGTCCGCCGCTACGCCGGATCTTACTGGGTCCAAGCGATGGCGCCTGGTCGCACATCTTGACCGCATCCCGGAACAGGATGCCCGCCTGGTCCTTGGTTGCGCCCGCAGCATAGATTTGCGCCCCCGCCTCGCCGTCTGCGATCATCGCATAGATGCCGATGGCACCGACCATGGGTGACTTGCCGTTGCCCTTGCCCTGCTCGATGTAAGCGCGGCGGAACCGGCGAAAGCCATCCGCCTGCTTCCAGCCGAACAGGGAGCCGCATATGAACTTCTGTGATGGCTCCAGCTCAAATGGGATGCCGTCGAATTGTCCCTCGCTCAGCCGCAAAACCCTGCGGCAGAACCGAAAGAACCGCTCGGCAGCATCGACATCCCAATACAGCCCCCGCGCTTCACCCTCCTCCAGATCGCGCAGGTGCCGGGCACAGGCCGCTCGCACGTACGGCCCCGCGACGATCTCCCCCGCCACGACCGCCAGCGCATAGGCGCTCGCCTCATCAGTTGAAGAATTCGGCCGTCGGGTCATCGTCATCTTCATCGGCGGCCGAAACGCGGGTCCGGGCGGAAGGACTTGCGCCAAACTCCGGCAGCATCTTTCGCAGAAATTCACGCGATTGCTCAACCTTGACCAACCACGGCGATTTCTGGACCATCCCATTCGGCGTCATCACCATCGCGCCGTCGCTTTCGACCCGCGCCTGCGCCACCTCCATATCCACCCAGGCATCACAATAGAGCCGGAGCGCGCGCCGGTCAGAGCGTGTCAAGACCAAGCCCCACTCTCCGGCCAGTTCAGCCCAGATTTCTTTCGCTCTGTCCGACATGGACGGAAAAGGCGCGCCCAACGGACGCGCCCCCATCTTCTTGTTCTCGGACTTCCCCCGCGTCGGCACCCCGGTCAGTTTCTGGACCTCGACGGGCGCGGGTTTCCTGCCTCGCGTCATCTCAACGAAACCTCGCTCATCACCCCGATACCCTCGCGTTCCGCCCGCTCCGTCAGGGCCTTGCGCTTGAGAGCCTTGAGGGCCATCGCCGCGCCAGCATCGGACTCGAACCCAAGCCCAAGCTGTTGGGCAGCGAAAATATCATCCACCATTTCCCGCATCTGTGTGAACAGGTCCGCATCATCCGCCGCGTGGAAAAACTCGATCCTGCTATTCTGGTTCAGATTCGCACTGGTCAACGCCACCACTCTCCAACCATCGTCATTCCAGAGCAGCGAAAACTTTGCGTGGGTTGCGGCAACCCGGATCGAAGCATCCCCGAACCGATCCCGGAACGCCTGACAGATCGCAGGCTGCCGGTTCTGGAACGACCGATCCACGATCCATTCGCAAGACAAAATCCGGTTTTCACCGATCCACCGCTCAACGCGATCCAGATCAGCCGCAGCCGCAGCCGCAGTCCAAGTCGCGATTACCCCATGACACGGGCCAATGTAATCGGTCAGCGCGTCGATCCAGTCCACACTGGAAAAATCGCCGCCAGAAAGCACGATCACCTCGCGACCGCGCCCGAAATCATTCTCTGCTAGGATCGACGCCGCAGTTTCACCCGCAAACCGCCGAACCGCTTTTCTCCGCCCCGAAACCGCGCGACCCGCCATGCTGAAATCTCCAACTAAGACGTTGATATTGTAACGCAATCACGGCATAAAGCGAAGTAAAATCAACCCCCCTCCGGTTTATTTCGTCACTGAGAAAGTTTTTATCCCGTGCCGCCGGTCCCTGGCAAAATGCCCCTGGACTTCCCCCCTCCCCCCCCAGGGGGCCGATCGGGGGTCTGGATGGGGGGGGTCCGCTCCCACCGACGAACAGCCTCTGACAGGCCTTCTATTGCCTCTGCGCGGGCCGGGTCTGCGGCGATCCTCGCAAGGCACTGGTCAGCCGTAGCCTCAATCACGACCAGCGATGCCTTTGGCCCCAGTGCGTCGATCCATGCGGCGCGCTCCACTTTCGTGATCGCGGTCACGATCAGCCATGCCCGGCCCGCAGTATCATCGGCAAGGGATCTGATCATCATATCGCGGTAAGCCATGGCCTTGCGGATGATGCTCTCGCTCTGATCGTATGGCTTCCCACCGACCCTGACCTTGATCTGATCGAGATCGATCACCTTGTCACCGCCTTTTGCGTGCCGGGCGACATGCGTCGTCTTGCCGGATGCTGGCGGGCCGCAGACCACAAAGACCGGGATGCCTGAAGGCCGTACACCATGCGGGATGCTGTAACCCAAGACCTTCGGTTCTATCGGCCAGCCATCCTCACCAATGCGGCGGCGACCTTCCTCTCTCAGGGCAGCTTGAGCCTCAGCACCTTCATGCGCTGTCTTCTCCGCATGGCAGCGCTTGCAGAGGGCTTCCAGATTGTCGAGGTCGTCCGTGCCACCCTTAGACTTCGGGATGATATGGTCAACAGCATGGGCGTGGCCGGCCTTCCCGGCGCGCAGGCATTGTTGGCAGAGACGACGGTCACGACAGAGGATGATCTCGCGCAGCTTGTCCCAGGCCGCTCCATATCCTCGCTGGTGCCGGGTTCCTGCCTTGCCGCGCCAGCCGCCGGGGGCTTTCATCGGTCAGTCGGCAAAGGCTTCGATATCTTGCAGATCAGCACGGACCAGTGACCGCCTGGGGAAGCTACCGCTCACACCATCACGGCACCGGGCGCAGCGGACATATCCGTTTTCAACCCCTGCCAGCACAACCATCTGTTTCCCGTCGAAGCGGTCGCGGACAACATCGCCCGTGCGCAAGGCATCGTCCCGCATCTCGATCTCGCACGGCACCGTCATGATGCGACCGGCCAGCCCGATCAGCCAGCAGGCCAGCTTCGTGCGGATGGTGAAGCTGCGGGGCATGCGGAGGTGCAAGACCATGCCGGTCATGATCTCCCTCGTGGAAATGATGAGATTGTCAGTGTCAGCCATCCCGGCCTCCTGTGATTATCCCGCCCCTTCCGCAATTCCTCGCCAAACGAACACCCCGAGGGGCCGACCTGCGACGGAGTTGACGCCCGCTGTCCCGCGGGCGCATTGCGGATGTTCCGGCCGGGCGGGGAGAGCCGGGTTAGGCGCAGGCCGATTATACACACTTATTTGCGCATTAACGCTTGACGCCCCGACCAACAATGTGTATATATTTACACATGAAAGGAGGGGCGATGGAGCTAGAAACAAACTCCCGAAAGCTCCTGAAGGTTCTGAAAGACGCAGGGTTCGAGGAAGTGTCCAAGCGTGGATCACACCTCAAGCTTCGGAAAGGGGATCGGATCGTGATCCTGCCGCATCCGAAGAAAGATCTGCCGCTCGGAACCGTCAGGAGCATCTACCAGCAGGCCGGGCTTCTTTAGCCCGGTCTACCCATCGCCCCTCTACACCGAAACAACCACGGGCACTTATCATGCGCTACTACATCGCTATCGTTCATCAGGATGGGGACAGCGCCTTTGGCCTGACCTTCCCCGATCTTCCCGGCTGCTTTGCGGCTGCCGATGACTGGAACTCTATCCCCGCCGCTGCGGCTGATGCCCTTGACCTATGGTTCGAGGATCAGCCCGACGTGGAGCCTTCTTCTCTCGATGCGCTCCGCAAGCGCCCCGATGTGGCTAAGGCGGTCGCGGCTGGCGCTGTCCTTCTGCCGGTCCCTTACATCCCGGCTGACACTGCCGTGCAGCGGGTCAACATCACCATGGAGCGTGGATTGCTCCGGGCGATCGATGAAACCGCGAAAGAGCGCGGCATGAACCGCTCGTCGTTCCTTGCCTCCGCAGCGCGGCGGGAACTCGTCAGGGCTGATACCGCTGGCCTCCGTTAAAAGCCGGGGGCCATCCTCCCCCTTGTCTGCCGGGTCCGTGGCAGGTCTCAACCTCCACGGCTTTGCAAAGGCGGGGCTGCGGCAGCTTCCCCTTGTATTCTTGCGGGAGAGGCCATCCTCCCGGCCTGCTGGTGCAGGACTTCAGACCGGATGCTTGCGGTGATCAATCCGCGCAGAGCCGGAGACTAAAAACGCCAGAGGGCAGGCCATTCACCCGCGCCTCTGGCGACAATGCCACAGAATCATTTTTGGACGATCCTGTCAAGCGATAGCGGATAGGCCGTTCCGCAACCTCTGCATATGGCGCTCTCGCGTGCTAGGGTTGCCATGCCAGATCGGCAGATCGTTCAACACGACCCGCTGCACCACCGGTCGGCAGGCGGTCGGCAACTTTGCCCATTGCTCCCGGAAATAGCGCCGGGCATCGACGCGCGCCGCCTGCGGATCGAAGTCGCCACGAGACCGAACGCCCGACAACGCAGCCAGCGGGTCGCGTTCCCGCATGCCCTCGGCCGCCATAAGCAGCCGCTCGGCGGCCGCCACTTGCTCCGGCGTCAGCCCACCCTTCTCCCCGTAAATCCGCACCCAAGAGTGCCGCCGCTGACGCAGGACGCCGTTCGGGTTTGGCGTCTCCCTGCCTGTCTCGGGGTCGATATCGGTTGCAGGCTCCGTCCGCAGCCGATCCATATTTGCCGGGCCATCGGCGCCGCGATCCCATTGTGAAGGCGTGCCTGGCAGCGTAACTGGCTTGGCCTTGCCTCGACTCCTACCCTTACTCAATTTGCGCCGCTTGCTCATATCCTGCCCTCGCGTGTATCCCGTGCCGCGAAGGCTCCAGCCTCGAAATCCGCCCCGGTTGCGCCCCGGTTGCGCCCGCCAGCGCACCGGGGCCTCCTTGTGAGCGCACCCGCTTGTCCTCGGCGCGATAGAGCGCATCGAGGCGCGCAGTCAGGGCTGCCAGCGCCTTGCCTGTCTCGTCGCCGATCCGTTTGATTTCCGACCGGATGGCTTCAGCTTCCTCATTCCCGGCAGGGCCGAATTTTGCCGCCCTGATCTCGGCAACCCAGCCCGGCATGCAACCGCCGCCCACGGCTTCCGCCACCGTCGCATCGGTCTCCTGCCCGGTGTAGCGCTTGGCCTTGCGGTCATAGGCAGACGACAAAGCAACGATTATATCGACTTCCTGCTCCGGTGTCGGTCGCCGGATTGCCGGGACGGATGCGGTTTTAGTCTCTGCCACTTTGGCCTCCCTCTTCGCCGAATTAACGGCCTTTCTCTTCGCTTCACATGCAGGGCAATGATGCGCCCCTTTTACTTCCGACCAACCTTGCGCGGTAATTTTTCGCCTAATCTGACCTTCATTCGGGGTCCACTCCTGAGACTTGGATCTATGGTAGTCGCAGGTCACGACTTCTCGACGCATGCATATGTCACAGATCACCGCCGCTCGATTGACCCCCTTGCCGTCGATTGCCTTGATGCCCATCAGACCCACCCCGCGATAAGCCAGGTGAAGGAAACCACGGAGCCTGCAATGATGAGGCAGGACCAAAGCGCCTCATCCATGGCGCGATCCCCACGTTCTCGGTAGGCTTCGGCATCGGCCATGAGCCCGATCAACATCCGCTGCGTCCTCTCCTCGCGCTCGATGATCTTGACCAGCGCCAGAGCCGTGTCCCGGTCGAGGCGGATTGTGACGCCATCGGGATGGAGGGCGGCCGCCACGCGCAGACGCTCAGATAGGGTGAGGCCGATCATTCGCCCGGCTCCGCCAAGTCGGCCTTCTCCCAAAGCTGCGGCTTCGTGCCGGGGATCCTGCGGACCAACCCTAGGCCCTCCAGGACGTGAAGGCGGGCGCCGATTGTCTTGATGTTCCGGTCCGCCGCCTGTGCGATCTGCTGGACGGTCATCGGCCCGCGCAGAGCGGCGAGGACGTTGTTGTTTGCCCCGTCCCGGCGGTCGCTGTGCGTCGGGAACACCTTGTTGGTCTCGCGCCACGGGCCGCTCCCTGCGCGCTTGGCGTCCTCGGCCATGGCGCGGGCCAGGGTGGTTTCGTCCATCATCGAAATGGGGTGAGGGTTGGTCATGCCGCCGAGGCGTGGCATCGGGCGGCGGGGGAGCGTCAGGTGGTTCATTTCCCGGCAACCTTTCTGAGATAGGCCAGCTTCCGGTCGCGCTCGGACCCGACGCCAGCAGCACCGGCCATCGGCACAGGCGCGGATTTGCGGGCGAGGTATTCCGCCATCGGCTGGGTGAAATATCCGAAGCCCCTCGGCTTCCAGTCCGGCAGTTTTGCCCGCTGCCGCTGGCAGACATCGCGGATCACCCCGATCTGCTCAGAAACCGTCAGACCCATCTCGGACCATTTCGCGGCCTCGGCCATGTCGGACATGCCTCCGATGAAGGCGCTCGGGCCTGACACGCCGCCAGGACCGACCCCCATCGCATCGAGAAACCTTTCCCGATCTGTCGGATCCTGCTCAGAGGCAGTCTCAGCCAGCGCCTCGCGCGTTACTGCTACCTCTGGTTCTGGTTCTGGTTCTGGTTGCTTAAGCGATGCTTTAGCATTGCTTGGATTGGTTTCTTTCTTTTTCAACGCCTTAGCGGTTGCACCCATTTTACCGGCGTCTGATTTCCTCTGATGTGCTACCGATTTCTGCACATGCTCCGAGAGCAATCTCTTGCTCCATATCTTGCCTCGACCGGTCGTGAAGAACTCCGAGAGGACGGCCCGAACGGCGTCTCGCTCATCGTCCGATGTCGCGCGCAGCTTCCGCATAATCCACGCCTCATCGTTCGGCAGCTTGCACCCCGGAGAGCGCCAGCACAGCCGCAGGAGGCGGTTGTATGCCCCATCCTCCAGCATGGTCAGGTGAGCGGTCGCAGCCTCGTAGTCGTCGATGAACAGGGGGAGGTATGGGAGGCTCATCTTTCGCCGTCCTCCCAAATGAGGTTGATCGCCGGGTTGAAGCGCACCTTGGCTGTTCCGATCTCGCCCTGGCGCTGCTTCGCCACGATGATTTCCAGCCGGTTGCGGGCCTTCTCCATGGCGGCTTCCCACAGACCCATGGCCTCGATGTCATCGACATCTGACGGCTTCTCACGCTCGACGTAGTATTCATCCCGGTAGCAGAAGAGCACCGTGTCGGCGTCCTGCTCCAGCTGGCCGCTTTCGCGAAGATCGGCCATCACCGGGCGCTTGTCTTCCCGTTGCTCGACGGCTCGGGAAAGCTGCGACAGGGCGATGACCGGGATGTTCAGTTGCCCGGCCAGCGATTTGAGCGCCATGCTGATATTGGTGATCTGCTCATAGCGGGTCCGACCGTCGGCCTTCAGGAGTTGCGCGTAGTCGATCACCAGAAGCCTGAGGTTCCCGTTCATGGCGCGCTGGACCTGCTTCGCCCCGGCGACCATCGCTCCAATGTCCGAGAACTGGCGAGACAGGAACATGATCGGCAGCTTCTCGACCTCCTTTGAGGCCGCCATGAGGCTATCGACGTGATCTTGGTTCATCTCGCCGCGCCTGATACTGGAATAGGCCACCGCGAACCGCTGCTGCGCCGTTTGCTCGGACAAGGCCCTCAGCGCCATGGCCTCAGGGTTCATTTCCAGAGATGCGATGCAGACACCCTGCCCAGCCCGGGCCGCGTTCAACGCCAGAGACAACGCCACGCCGGTCTTGCCCATGGAGGGCCTGCCACCGATCAGGATCAATTCGCCCGGGTAGAAGCCCGATACGATCCGGTCCAGTGCAGTGATGCCGCTGCGCACGGCATGCGTGTCCTCGCCCCTGAAAGCAGCGGATGCCTGCGCCAGCGCCCCGGCGACGGCCAGATACATGGATACCGGGCCGCCCTGACCCTCTGACGGAGCCATTTCGATCAGCTGGGTCTCGATCTTCGCCGCGATATGCGCCGCGGGCTCGTCCCCCCGGGCGATTGCAGCCTGCGCATCGGCCATGATCGAGCCGAGGCGGCGCTTGTGGTGCAGATCGCGCAGGATACCGACATAGTGCGGCATGTGCGTGGCCTGAGGCGCAGCGCCAGCGCACCGGACCAGATAGGCGGGGCCACCGAGATCCGCCAGACCTTCATCCGCAGACATGGCCGCCTTGATGGTCACCGGAGACACCAGTTCGTCGCTCCGGGCCTTTGAGGCGATCACGTCGAAGATGCGCGCATGGACCGGATCGAAGAACAGATCCTGCCCTCCCGCCTTGATGACATCCCCGATACGGTCTGCGTTGTGCAGCATGAGCATCCCGAGGACGATCTGTTCGGCCTCGACCATCTGAGGGGCGTCCTGAATCTTGGCCACGGCGTTCATGATGCCCGCTCCGTGATCCGAATGCCCCATTTCCTCAGGGCGGATCGGGCGTCATCGACGCTGCGACACACCGCAAGCGGAATGCTTTGCCTCGCCAGTTCCTCCGCGACCAGCTGCTGGATCTTGGACAGCCCCTGACCCGGCCGCTTGACCTCGATGCAATAGCCGGAGCCATCCACGTAGATCAGAAGATCGGGGAACCCCGGCTTGACGGCCATTGCCTGACCCCGGGCGCCGTCGATCTGACCAGCCCGCCCGCCGCGATTGCCCTCATTGCGCACGTGCATGAGCATATGCCCTTCGGGCAAGATCCGACGCAGCTCCGCGACGATCTCGATATGGATCTGGTCTTCGGTCTTTGCAGCCTGGACCGCATTGCGGTATTCATCGACAGACAGGCGCATTTCACGCATCGGATTCGCTCCGCAGGATTTCCGTTGTGACCGCCCGCAGCCGGGCAGCAATGTCAGAGGTCGAGCGATGCTTGCGCCGGGCTTCCCGCAGGGCGTCGATCAGCCTCTCGCGCTCGGCTTGCAGGGCTGTGGTATGGGGCACGCCACCACGCTTCGGCCTCAGCCATGTGTTCAGCGCACGAGGAAACAGAGCCGCGATCCGGCTGGCCATACGGAGGGCCAAGGTTGATCGAGCAGGGCTTCCCGCAGCGGCCGCATTTGCGTTAGCGTGGGGCATGGGTCATCCCTCCGCCTGGAGCTGGTAATCTTCCGCGCGCTCAAGGCGCTTGCGGCAGGGCGGTATCCAGCCGAACTCGGTCGGCCCCTTGTGATCTGACGTCCAGACGATCCAGC
>NZ_JBEFZE010000047.1:0-22388 GCF_042762395.1 Pseudogemmobacter sonorensis | reverse complement strand
CCGCTGGTCGCCGCCGCCGCCGCGCCCGCGATGGCCGCCGCTGCCGCTCCGGCCCCGGTCGCCCCCGCGCCGGTTCAGGCCGAACTGCCGCCGCAGGGCCTGTTCGACGCCGCCGCGCATGACGGCCATTACGACCAGGGCGTCGAGGACCATCTCGACCAGGACCTGCCGCCGCCGGTCTATCGCCCGCAACCGGCCCAGACCCGCGCCGCCCCGCCGCCTTCGGCGATCGAGGCCGATGCGGGCAGCTTCGTCGCACCGCGCCCGCGCGGCCCCGCCGGTCAACCCTCGCCCGAGGCGCTGGCCCGGCTTCAGGCCGCCGTCTCGAAGACCCCGGCGATGAACGCGCAGCGCGGCGCCCCGATGCAGCCCCCGGCGCAGGCTCCGGCCCCGGCCGCCGCCAAACCGCGTTTCGGCATCGGCTCGCTGATCAACCGGATGTCCGGCCATGCCGAGGCGCCCGCCGATCCGCGAACAGACCTCCGGGCCGACCCCCGGGCGGATCATCGCGCCGCCCCGCCGGTCCCGCGCGCGCAACCGCCCGTCACCGCCTATGACGACGAGCCCGAGCACGGCAACGAGCACGACCGCATCGAAATCCCGGCCTTCCTGCGCCGCCAGGCCAATTGAAACGTTAACGCACCGCATTGCAAAGGGCCCGGATCTTTGGGCCCTTTTCTTATTGCAATCAATCGGTTGATCATGTTTCAGACTGTGTCACAAAGCGTTGCAAAAGGTGAATTGTGATGGGCTGGCCGCTTGACTATCTAGGTTTGGACGGGTGGCGGTCCGGCCGCGCCCAGGGAACAGTCAAGGAAGGCGCAGGCGTGCAGAACACTGTGAAATCGGCGGTCAGCTTCTCGGGTGTGGGACTTCACACCGGGCAGCCCGTGCGCATGACCGTGCGCCCGGCCTCGGCCGATTACGGCATCTGGTTCCGCCGCACCGACATCGTCGGTCGCGATGCGATGGTGCCCGCGATCTGGTCGGCGGTGACGCCCTCGAAACTGTGCACCCTGGTCGAGAACCAGGCCGGGGTCTCGGTCTCGACCATCGAACATGTGATGGCGGCGCTGTCGGGCTGCGCCATCCACAACGCGCTGATCGAGATCGACGGGCCGGAAGTTCCGATCCTCGACGGCTCGGCCGAGCCTTTCGTCGCCGCCTTCCTCGCGCGCGGCCTCACCGCCCAGATGACCGAGGTGCGGGCAATCCGCGTCCTCAAGCCGGTCGAGGTGCGCGAGGGCGAGGCGCTGGCCCGGCTCGACCCGGCCGACATGCTTCAGATCGACTTCAGCATCGACTTCGAGGAAGCCGCCATCGGCCACCAGGCCCGCAGCCTGCTGATGTCGAACGGCGCCTTCGTGCGCGAACTCTCCGACAGCCGCACCTTCTGCCGCCAGTCGGATGTCGACCAGATGCGCGCGCGCGGGCTGGCGCTTGGCGGCACGCTGGAAAACGCGGTGGTCTTCGATGGCGACCGGATCGTCTCGCCCGGCGGGCTGCGCCACCGGGACGAGCCGGTGCGCCACAAGATGCTGGATGCGGTCGGCGATCTTTCGCTGGCGGGCGGGCCGATTCTGGGCCGCTACACCGGCATCCGCGCGGGCCATGCCATGACCAACCGGCTGCTGCGCGCGCTTTTCGCCGATCCCCGCGCCTATCGCATCGAAGGTTGCGGCCAGCGCGTCGGCCAGAAGCTGCCCGGTGTGGGCGTGATCCGCGCCGATCTGCCCTCGACGCGCCGCCGCGCGGCCTGATCCGCGCGCGCAACGCCGGTTTTCCCTCGGAAATCCAACGCCGCCCCGGCCCTGCCCGGAGGCGGCTTTTCCTTTCTCCGGCGCCCCCAGGCCCCCCCGCGCGACCCCCGCCCGCGCTCTCGCCGATCCCGACGAAAGGCGTTTTGCGCCGCCGATTTTTCTGTGCTAGGAGAGGGCAAATCGGCCAGGCTCGCGCGTCACTCCCACGCGCCCCGGCGGGTCCGTGGATCGGCCCCGCGAAAGGCCAGGGCAAACGGGCGGGCCGGACAAGGTTGACGGGTTTGGATAGGCGGAAGATGGCAGGCAAGGCATCGGCGGGCATCCGGATGGGGGCGTTCGCGCTTCTGGCGGCTGCTCTTGCGGCTTGCGGCGGCACCTCGTCGAAAGAGGTGCCTCTGGACCAATATTCTGCGGAAGAGATCTTCCGCCAGGGCGAGGTCGCCCTGGAAACCGGCCGCCGCCCCGCGGAATCGCTGCGCTATTTCCAAGAGATCGAGCGGCTTTACCCCTATACCCAATACGCCCGCCGCGCGCTGATCATGCAGGCCTATGTCCAGCACCAGTCGAAGAATTACGAAGAGGCCCGCTCGGCCGCGCAAAGATTCCTCGACTTCTATCCGGGGGATGAGGATGCGGCCTATGCGCAATATCTGATGGCCCTGTCCTATTACGACCAGATCGAGGATGTCGGCCGCGACCAGGGCCTGACCTTCCAGGCGCTGATCGCGCTGCGCGAGGTGATCGAACGTTATCCCGACAGCGAATACGCCAGTTCGGCGATCATGAAATTCGATCTCGCCTTCGACCATCTGGCCGCGAAAGAGATGGAGATCGGGCGCTACTACCTCAAGCGCAAGCATTACACCGCCGCGCTGAACCGCTTCCGCACCGTGGTCCAGGACTTCCAGACCACCAGCCACACCCCCGAGGCGCTTTATCGCCTGGTCGAGATCTATCTGTCGCTTGGCTTCGAGGCCGAGGCCCAGACCGCCGCGGCGATCCTGGGTCACAACTTCCAGTCCTCGCCCTTCTATCAGGATGCGTTCAACCTGTTGAAAGGAAAGGGTCTCTCGCCCGAATCCAAGGGCGACAACTGGCTGTCGCAGATCTATCGCCAGATGATCCGGGGCGAATGGCTCTGACCCGCTGAACCAAAGGCCCACCCCACCTAAAACGCGCCCACCGAAAACGCGCCCCGGGATCCGCCAGAATGCTGCGTTCGCTCGACATCCGCGATGTGCTGATCATCGACCGGCTGACCCTTGAACTGGGGCCCGGGCTGAACGTGCTGACCGGCGAGACCGGGGCGGGGAAGTCGATCCTGCTCGATGCGCTCGGCATGGTACTGGGCTGGAAGGGGCGCGCCGATCTGGTGCGGGCGGGCGCCGCCCGGGGCGAGGTGGTGGCGGTCTTCGACCTGCCCACCGGCCATCCCGCCCATGCGATCCTTGAGGAATCCGGGATCGAGGCCGAGGGCGAGCTGATCCTGCGCCGCACCAGCCATGCCGACGGCCGCCGCCAGGCCTTCGCCAATGACCGCCGCGTCTCGACCGAGGTGCTGCGCGCCCTCTCCGAGACGCTGGTCGAGCTTCACGGCCAGCACGACGACCGCGGCCTGCTGAACCCGCGCGGCCATCGCGCGCTGCTCGACGCTTTCGGGGGCATCGACCTCGCGCCCCTGCGCGGGCATTGGAATGCGGTGCGCGCGGCGCGCGGCGCGCTGGAAGGGGCCGAGGCGCAGATCGCCCGCGCCCGCAGCGAAGAGGATTTCCTGCGCCATGCCGTGGCCGAGCTGGACCGCCTCGCCCCCCTGCCCGGCGAAGAGGCGAAGCTCGACGCGACGCGGCGGATGATGCAGGCCGCCGGGCGCATCCGCGAGGATGTCGCCCGCGCCTTCACCGCGCTGTCGCCCGAGGGCGCCGAGGGCCGGATGCGCGATGCGCAACGCTGGCTTGAGGGCGCGGCGGACAAGGCCGAGGGGCGGCTCGACGACGCGCTTGCCGCGCTGTCGCGGGCGGTGATCGAACTGGCCGAGGCGCAGTCAGGGATCGAATCCGCGCTCGACGCGCTCGATTTCGACCCTTCCGCGCTGGAGGCGGCCGAGGAGCGGCTTTTCGCGATCCGCGCCGCCGCGCGCAAACATGGCGTGGCGCCGGACGATCTGGCGGCCCATGCCGGGGCGCTGGCCGAAAGGCTTGCGGCGCTGGATGCGGGCGAGGCCGGGCTCGACCGGCTCGCGCGGGCGCTGGCCGGGGCGGAAGCCGCCTGGACCGAGGAGGCCGGGCGGATCACGGGCCTGCGGCAGCGGGCGGCCGAGCGGCTCGATGCCGCGATGGCCGCCGAACTCGCGCCGCTGAAGATGGAGCGCGCGGTCTTCGCCACCGTCCTCACCCCCGCGACGCCAGGGCCGGAGGGTGCCGACCAGGTCACCTTCACCGTCGCCACCAACCCCGGCGCACCGCCCGGGCCGCTGAACCGGATCGCCTCGGGCGGCGAGCTGTCGCGCTTCCTGCTGGCGCTCAAGGTCTGCCTGACCGGCGGGGCCGAGGGCCTGACCATGATCTTCGACGAGATCGACCGCGGCGTCGGCGGCGCCACGGCGGATGCGGTCGGGCGGCGGCTTCAGGCGCTTGCCCAGGGCGCACAGGTGCTGGTGGTGACCCATTCGCCGCAGGTCGCCGCCCTTGGCGCGCATCACTGGCAGGTGGCGAAACGGGTGGAGGGCGAGGTGACCCTCTCCACCGTCACCGCGCTTTCGCCCGAGCGGCGGGTCGAGGAGATCGCCCGCATGCTGGCGGGCGACCGGGTGACCGATGCCGCCCGCGCCGCCGCCGAGGCGCTCTTGCGCGCCTGACCGCCCGTCTGCATGCGCCCCCCGTTCACCTGACAGCGTGGCCAACCTGCCCCTCTGCATGACCGGGCCTGACTGCCCATCTGCCGACCGCTTATCGGCTTGGCCGACTGCCTGCCTGACTTGCCGCCCGCCTGCATGACCTGGGCCTGCCTCACCAGGCGCAGGGCCCCGCTCGCATCGGCGGTCTCTCCCCCCCCCGGAGCGGATCGCGGTTGCAAGCGCGGCCCCGCCGCCGAGCCCCCCTGCCTCCAAAGCGCCCCACACGCCGGGTCCGACCCCTCCGCCATGACCGCCATGCATGGCAGACCCCGCGCCTCTGCGGGTTTTCGCTGCACCGCAGCATGATACATTGGTGGTCGGGGGGAATGTCAGGAGCAAAGCCATGTTCGCCCCGTTCAAAGCCCTTCCCCTCAAGGCCCTGTTGCGCCCCTTCCACCTGCCGACGGTTTTCCCCGGGCATGAGGATGAAGAGAGCGCCTATCGCCGGATTGTCGCCCGCAACCGCCGCAAATCCGCCTGAGGCCCTGGCGGACCGACCTGGGGCTTGCCTTCGATCTGGCCCCGCTCGACGCAGCCTGACCTCGTCTAACGGACCTGCCCGCTCCGCCGCAACCCGCGCCAGAGCCAGGCCAGGGGCCAGCGCAGCACCGAGACCCCTCCGGCCAGAAGCAGCAGGCCGAAGACCGGCCCCGAGGTCCAGGTGACCCAGCCCAGAAGCGGGATGCCCACCGCCACCAGCCCCGCAGCCGCCCGCCGGTGATGGTCGCGCGACGGCAGCATGGCGATCAGATTGGCCAGGATCAGCCACAGGCAGGCCAGGGTAAGCGTGCTCATGACCCCGCCTCCGCCCGCCGGATCACCACGGCCCGGATCGCTATGGCCTGGCGCCTCATGCGGCCTGGCCGATCAGTCGCGCGGGCAGCGCATTGGCCCAGGCCGAGATCGTCCCCGCCCCCAGGCAGACGAAGATATCGCCCCGCCGGGCCTGTTCGCGAAACAGTCGCTCCAGATCGGCCTCGTCGATCACCGCGCGGGCATGGCGATGGCCATGCGCGATCAGCCCGGCGACCAGATCGTCGCGCCCGGCCCCCGGGATCGGATCCTCGCCCGCCGCATAGACCTGGGCGATGGCGACCACATCGGCCTCGTTGAAACAGGTGCAGAAATCCTCGAACAGGTTCGACAGCCGCGAATAACGGTGCGGCTGGTGCACCGCGATCACCCGCGCCCCCGGCGTGGCCGAGACGGACTGGCGCGCGGCCTTCAGCACGGCGGCGATCTCCACCGGATGGTGGCCGTAATCGTCGATGATCGCGACGCCGTTCACATCGGCCACCTTGGTGAACCGCCGGTTCACGCCGCCGAAAGCGGCCAGGGCGGCACGGATCTCGTCGCGCTTCATCCCCAGATGCCGCGCCACCGCCACCGCCGCCAAAGCGTTGGAGACATTGTGGTCCCCCGGCATCGGTAGCTCGCAACCTTCGATGATCGAACCTTCCCCTTCGTTCTGAAGCAGGATGTCGAAGCAGGATTTGCCATTTTCGAACCTGAGCCCGATGGCCCGCACATCCGCCTGGGCGTTGAAGCCGAAGGTCACGATGCGCCGGTCCGCCACCCGGCCGACCAGGGCCTGCACCTCGGGGTGGTCGGTGCAGCACACCGCCAGCCCGTAGAACGGGATGTTCGAGACGAAATCCTGGAACCCTTTGCGCAGGTTCTCGATCGTGCCCCAATGCTCCATATGCTCGGGGTCGATATTGGTGACGATGGCGATGGTCGCGGGCAGCCGGTTGAACGAGCCGTCCGACTCGTCGGCCTCGACCACCATCCATTCGCCCGCTCCGGCCCGCGCGTTCGAGCCATAGGCGTGGATCACGCCGCCGTTGATCACCGTCGGATCGAACCCGCCCTTGTCCAGAAGCGTCGCCACCATGGTCGTCGTGGTGGTCTTGCCATGCGTTCCCGCCACCGCGATGTTCGAGCGCATCCGCATCAGCTCGGCCAGCATCTCGGCGCGCCGGACCACCGGCAGCTTGCGCCGCCGCGCCTCTTCCAGTTCGGGATTGCCCGGCCGGATCGCCGAGGAGATCACCACGACCGAGACATCCTCGCCCAGGTTCTCGGCCGCCTGGCCCTCGAAGACCCGCGCGCCCAGCCCTTCCAGACGGGCGGTGATCTTCGACGCCTTCGCATCAGACCCCTGCACCCGGTAGCCAAGCGTGATCAGCACCTCGGCGATCCCCGACATGCCGATGCCGCCGATGCCGACGAAATGGATCGGGCCCAGTTCAAGGGGCAGTTTTGTGGCGGCACTCATGATCTTTCTCCTGCCAGATCCTCGACAAGGGCGGCCAGCCGCAGGACGGCATCGGGCTTGCCCGCGGCAAGCGCATTCGCCGCCATCCGGGCCGCCGAAGGGGCGTCGTCCAGGATCGCCGCCATCTGCCCGGCCAGCGCCTCGGCGTCAAGCCGCTTTTCGGGGATGACCACGGCGGCCTCGGCCTGCGACAGCGCGCGGGCATTGGCGCTCTGGTGGTCGTCCATCGCCTGGGCGAAGGGGATCAGGATCGAGGGCCGCCCGATCACCGAAATATCCGCGACCGACGAGGCCCCGGCGCGCGAGATCACCAGTTGCGCCTCGGACAGGCGGCGGGGCACATCGACGAAGAAGGGCGCGATCTCGACCCGGACACCCGCGGCGGCATAGGCATCAGAGGCGCGGACGGCATCCTCGTCGCGGGCCTGATGGGCGATGCGCAGGTTGCGTCGCACCCCCTCGGGCAGAAGCGCCACGGCGGCGGGCACCACATCCGACAGGATCCGCGCGCCCTGGCTGCCGCCGATCACCAGAAGCTCCATCGGATAGTCGCCCGGCGGGATATAGGGCGCGCCCGCGCGGTCCAGCACCGCGCGCCGCACCGGATTGCCGGTGTCCACCGCCTGCGCGCCCTGCGGCAGCGCGGTCGGCCAGATGCCGCAGGCGACGCGGTCGACCCGGGCCGCGAACAGCCGGTTCACCCGGCCGGGCACGCCGTTGGCCTCATGGATCATGCGGGGGCGGCGCAGCATCCAGGCCGCCGACAGGGCCGGAATGGAAGGATAGCCGCCGAAGCCCACCACCACGGCGGGCCGGTCGAACGCCATCCGCGCCAGTTGCGACAGGATGCCGCCCAGAACCCGGAACGGCACGGTGAGTTTCGCAAGCGCCCCCCCCCGCGCGAAAGTGGCCGAGGCCACCTCTTCGATACTCACCCCCTGCGGGAACCCCCCGGCATAGCGTGCCCCGCGCGCATCGGTCGAAAGCTTCACCCGCCAGCCGCGTTCCAGCATGGTCTCGGCCAGGGCCTGGGCGGGGAACATATGGCCGCCGGTGCCGCCGGCCGCGATCAGAAGCAGCTTCGGTTTCATCTGCGGTGCTTTCCGAAGATCTCGGCCATGCGGTCGCGCGGCCGCGCCCGGGTCAGCGCCAGCAGCATCCCCACCGTGATCCCCGCCGCGATGATCGACGATCCGCCGTAGGAGACGAAGGGCAGCGTCATGCCCTTGGCGGGCAGAAGCCGCACCGCCACGCCCATGTTGATCATGGCCTGGACGCCGAAGATGCAGGCCAGACCCGATCCCGCCAGCCGGGTGAAGGGATCGCATTCGCCCATCAGCCGGATCAGCGAGCGCACCACCACCACCCCGAACAAAGCCAGGATCACAAGGACCAGCATCAGCCCGTATTCCTCGGCCGCGACGGCGATGATGAAATCGGTATGGGCATCGGGAAGCTGCCATTTCACCTGGCCCTCGCCCACGCCCACGCCGAAGAACCCGCCCTCCTGGATCGCATTTGCGGCATAGCCAAGCTGGGTGCGCGGATCGACGTCGGGCGACAGGAAGCCGTCGATGCGGCGGGCGAAATGCTCGGAGGCGCCATAGGCGACGAAGCCCACCACCGCGACCAGCCCCGCAACCGAGCCCACCAGCACCATCGGCGCCCCGGCGACGAAATAGATCACCCCCCAGACGAAGACGATCAGCGCCGACTGGCCGAAATCGGGCTGCATGGCCAGAAAGCCCACCACCGCCACCAGGATCGCGAAGGAGATCAGCTTGCCGGGCGGGCCGTTCAGGTCCTGGCTCGCCGCCATCAGCCAGGCGGTGACGATGACGAAACCGGGCTTGAGGAATTCCGAAGGTTGCAGCGAAAAGCCGCCGATCGACAGCCAGCGCACCGCGCCCTTGCCGTGATCCTCGCCCATGACTGGCAGCGCGGCGACCAGAAGGAAGGCCGCGACGAAGCCAAGGATCCCCAGCCGCCGCACCAGCGCGGGCGGCGCCATCGAGATGCCCAGCATCGCCATCAGGCCAAGCGCGCCGAAGACCGCCTGGCGCTGGACGTAGAAGAACGGATCCAGCCCGTTGCGGTTGGCCAGCGGCACTGAGGCCGCCAGCCCCAGCAGCAGCCCGATCCCGAACAGGATGAAGACCGAGCTCATCGCCCAGCGGTCGATGGTGCGCCACCAGCGCGGCAGCACGGGCTCGCGTATGGCGACGGGTGTCGAGCCATAGACCATCTCAGTCATGGGAATACCGCCTCGGAAATGTTCTGCCTCTGGCCCGGATGTGTCCCCGGGTCCGCTGGGCACAAACTCTAGCGTCAAACCGGCGTCATGACCAGTGAAAACCCGCCCCCGGGCGGGCGCTTGCGCCGCCATCGGCGGGAAGGGGGGCGGGCCCGGATGCCGTCGGAGCCCGCGGCGCGCGGGAGGCCCGCGGCCCGCGCGGGTCCGGCGCCCGGATCGGGCCGGTTTTCCGGCACCCGCACAGGCCGGGGCCCGGCGCGGAGGCGTCCTCAGGAGGGCAGCGCCTCGACCAGTTCGATGAAATGGGCGCCGCGTTTCTCGAAATCGGGATATTGGTCGAAACTCGCCGCCGCGGGGGCCAGCAGGACGACCTCGCCCGGCTGGGCCTCGGCGGCGGCGCGGGCCACCGCGACCGCCATGGTCTCCGAGATCTCATGCGGGGTCGCCCCCAGTTGCAGCGCGAATTCGCGTGCCGAATGGCCGATCAGATAGGCCTTCACCACCGAGGGCAGAAAGGGCGCCAGCGCGCCGATGCCGCCGTCCTTGCCCATGCCGCCCGCGATCCAGCGGATCTTCGGAAAGGCCTGCAAGGCCTTGGCCGCGCTGTCGACATTGGTGGCCTTGGAATCGTTGACGAAACGCACCCCCCCGCGCTCGGCCACCAACTGGCTGCGATGCGGCAGGCCCGCGAAGCTGCGCAAGGCGGCCTCGATCAGCCTGGGCGCAAGGCCAAGCGCGCGGGTCGCCGCATAGGCGGCGCAGGCGTTCTGGTGGTTGTGCGCCCCCGGCAGGCCGTCGATCCCGCGCAGGTCGATCGAGGCGATCTGCCGCCCCCTGCGCCATTCCGCCAGAAAGCCCTTGCGGGCAAAGACCGACCAGCCCGGCCCCTCAAGCTTCTGCCCGGACGAGACCCGGATCACCCGGTCGTCCGCCGGGCCCTGGCCGATCTGGTCCGCCAGATAGCGGCCCTCGGCCTCGTCGACGCCGATCACGGCGCGGTCGGGCCCGCCCTCGGCGAAAAGGCGCCGCTTGGCCGCGAAATAGCCGCCCCTTCCGCCGTGGCGGTCCAGATGGTCGGGCGAAAGATTGGTGAAGACCGCCACATCCGGCGTCAGCGCGCGGGCAAGGTCGGTCTGGTAGCTGGACAGCTCCAGCACCACCACCGCGCCGTCCCCGGCGGGGTCTAGGTCCAGCACCCCCCGCCCGATGTTTCCGGCCATCTGCGCGGGCTTTCCGGCATGGGTCAGGATATGGTGGATCAGCGCGGTCGTGGTGGATTTACCGTTCGACCCGGTGACCGCGACCACCTTGGGCGTGGTCTCGAAATCGTCCCATTCCGGCCCGGACCAGCTTTGGAAGAACAGCCCGATGTCGTTGTCGACCGGCACCCCCAGATCCAGCGCGCGGGCGATGATCGGATGCGGCGCGGGATAGAGATGGGGGATCCCGGGCGAGGTGATCAGAGCGGCCACGCCCTCGAAGGCGGTGTTGCGGGTCAGATCGGTCAGGGCGAAGCCCTGCGCCTCGGCCTTGGCGCGCGATTCGGGGCTGTCGTCCCACAACAGCGGCTCGGCCCCGCCCGCCGCCAGCGCCCGCGCCGTGGCAAGGCCCGAGCGCCCCAGCCCCAGCACCGCAACCCTTTGCCCCTTGAAGCCCTTGACCGGGATCATCGGCCCGCCCCCCATGGTTTCGTGAAATAGAACTTGTTTCGTGAAATAGAACTTGTTTCGTGAAATAGAACTTATTTCGTGAAATAGAACTTATTTCGTGAAACGACCTTGGCGGCAGGGATAGGCCAGGGGCGGGCAAAGGGAAAGGGGCGGCGGGCGTGGGAGAGGCGCGAGAGCCACCGGGCGTCCGCCCTGGCACCGCGCGCCGTCACCGGCCGGGGGGCACGAGGCCCCGCCCCGCCCCCAAGCGTTGGCATCCGGCAAAGACCGAAGGATATGCCGCAAACCGGGACCGCACCCCTGCGCCTACACCGCACACCGCCGCCGCCGACAAAGCGCGCGGCACCGCCCACCGGAACGGGGAAACCGCCGCCTCTGCCCCGCCCCGGGGCTCAGCGCAGCTTCAGCGTCGCCAGCCCGACCATCGCCAGGATCAGCGAGATGATCCAGAACCGGATCACGATCTGCGGCTCGGCCCAGCCCTTCTTCTCGAAATGATGATGGATCGGCGCCATCAGGAAGATGCGTTTCTTGGTGCGCTTGTAATACAGCACCTGGATGATGACCGAAAGCGCCTCGACCACGAAAAGCCCGCCGACGATGGCCAGCACGATCTCGTGCTTGGTGCAGACCGCCATGGCGCCAAGCGCGCCGCCAAGCGCAAGGCTGCCGGTGTCGCCCATGAACACCGCCGCCGGGGGGGCGTTATACCAAAGGAAGCCCAGCCCCCCGCCGACAAGCGCGGCGGCGAAGACGATCAACTCGCCGGTGCCCGGCACGAAATGCACGCCCAGATATTCGGTGAAGTTGAAATTGCCGACGACATAGGCGATGGCGCCCAGGGTGGCGGCGGCGATCATCACCGGCATGATCGCCAGCCCGTCCAGCCCGTCGGTCAGGTTCACCGCATTGGCCGCGCCCACGATCACGATCATGCCGAAGGGCAGGAAGAAGATCCCCAGGTCCAGCAGCGCGTTCTTGAAGAAGGGAAAGGCCAGTTGCTCGGTCAGCGCCTCGGGATGGAAACGCGCCGCAGCATAGGTCGCCAGCGCCGCGATGGCCAGCCCCAGCAGCATCCGCATCCGCGACGAGACGCCCTTGGTGTTCTGCTTGGTGACCTTGGCGTAATCGTCGGCAAAGCCGATCAGCCCGAAAGCCAGGGTGACCAGCAGCACGATCCAGACATAGGGATTGTCGAGCCGCGCCCAAAGCAGCGTCGAGACCACCAGCGCCGACAGGATCAAAAGCCCCCCCATGGTGGGCGTCCCGGCCTTGGCCAGATGGCTTTGCGGACCGTCGTCGCGGATCGGCTGGCCCTTGCCCTGCTTGCGGCGCAGCAGGTTGATCAGCGGCCGCCCGAACAGGAAGCCGAAGATCAGCCCCGTCGCCAGCGCCGCCCCCGCGCGGAAGGTGATGTAGCGAAACAGGTTGAAGACATCGCCCCCGTCCGAGAACTCGGCAAGCCAGTAGAACATTCACGTCATTCCTTCGTCCGGCGGCCCATCCCCGGGACCGCAAGTCTGCATTCGTGCCGCGCCCGACCCCGGTGTTGCGCCCCGGGGACCCACGCCTTTCGTCAGGGCGCGGATTGGCCCAGTTTGCGCAGCGCGTCAACGACAAGGCTGACCTTCGAGCCCTTGGAGCCCTTCACCAGCACGATATCGCCCGCGTCGAACAACCCGCGGGCGCGGGCGGCAAGCTCGGGCGCGGTCTCGACCCACAGCCCGCGCCGCGCGCGCGGCAGGGCCTCGTAAAGCGCGCGCATCCTGGGACCGACGCAATGCAGGATCGACACGGCGTCCAGCCCGGGATGGCGGGCGACGGCGGCATGCAGCGCCAATTCCTCGTCGCCCAGTTCCAGCATGTCGCCCAGGATGGCGATGCGCCGCCCGCCGCCGACCGCGCCGATCCCGTCGGTGGGCCGCGCCGCGATCAGCACGTCGAGGCTTGCCGCCAGCGAGGCCGGGTTCGAGTTGAACGCGTCGTCGATCAGGTCGAAGAAGCTGCCCTCGACGCTGTCGAGCACGATCCGCTCGCGCGTGCCGCGCCCGGGCGGCGGCGCCCAGGCGGCGATGTCATGCGCCGCCAGCACCGGATCGAGGCCGAGCGCCCCCGCCACCGCCAGCGCGCCAAGCGCGTTGAGCGCGAAATGCCGCCCCGGCGTCGAGACCTTGAAGAGCAGCGGGCCGCCGGGGTGGCGGGCGCGCAGCACCGTGGCCTCGTCGGTCAGGCGCAATTCGGTCAACTGCCAATCCGCGCCCTCGCGGCTGCCGAAGCCGGTGATCCGCGCGTCCGCCTCCTGCGCCATGGCGAAAAGCAGCGGCGATTGCGGCAGGTCGGCATTGATCACGGCGATGCCGCCGGGGGAGAGCCCCTCGAAGATCGCGCCCTTTTCGCGGGCGATCTCCTCGACCGAGGGGAAGGCGGCGAGATGGGCGGGCGCGACCGTGGTGACCAGCGCCACCTCGGGGCGCGCCAGACGGGCCAGGGGCGCGATCTCTCCGGGGTTGCTCATGCCGATCTCGATCACGGCGAATTCGCTGTCGGCAGGCATCCGCGCCAGCGTCAGCGGCACGCCCCATTGGTTGTTGTAGCTGGCCTCGGCGACATGGGTGCGGCCGCGCGGCGCGAGGAAGGCGCGCAGCATCTCCTTGGTCGAGGTCTTGCCGACCGAGCCGGTGACGGCGACGACCCGGGCCGAGGTCCGGGCCCGGGCGGCGGCGCCGAGCGCCTCCAGCGCGGCGAGCACGTCCTCGACGATCAGGAGCGGCGCATCCTCGGCCACGCCGTCGGGCAGGCGCGAGACCAGCGCCGCCCCCGCCCCCGCCGCCAGCGCGGCGGCCACGAAATCATGACCGTCGCGCACGTCCCTGAGCGCGACGAAAAGATCGCCGGGCACGAGATTGCGGCTGTCGATCGAGATGCCGGAGACGGCGAAGGCCCGGGTCGCGCGGCCATGGGTGGCGCGGGCGGCCTGATCCGAGGTCCAGAGGGGGGGAAGGGTCATGGGTCATGCCTGTGCGTTGGTCGATGCGCGCGCGGGTGGTCGGGTGGACGGGTGGTCCGCGAAGCAGGGGGGCGCCTGCCCCCCTCGGTCTGGCGACCTCACCCCCCGGGGATATTTGAGCCAAGATGAAGGGGGCAAGGGGAAGGATTGGCGGGTTGCGGGGGGATGGGCTGTGCGGCGGCGGGCATGGTCAGATCAGCCCGTCGAGGGCGGCGACGGCGATGGAGGCCTGTTCGGCATCGTCGAAGGGGAAGATGTCGCCGCCGATCACCTGGCCGGTTTCATGGCCCTTGCCCGCGACCAGCAGCGCGTCGCCCGGTTGCAGCGCATCGACGGCGCGCAGGATCGCCTCGGCGCGGTCACCGACCTCATGGGCTTCGGGCACGGCGGCGAGGATGGCGGCACGGATCGTCGCGGGATCCTCGGAGCGGGGGTTGTCGTCGGTGACATAGACCACATCGGCATGGTCGCGCGCCGCCGCCCCCATGAGCGGGCGCTTGAGCCGGTCGCGGTCGCCGCCCGCGCCGAAGACGATCAGGATCCGTCCCATGACATGGGGGCGCAGCGCGCGCAGGGCGGTGGCGATGGCGTCGGGCGTATGGGCGTAATCGACGAAGACCGAGGCGCCGTTGGCGCGGCGCGCCACCTGCTGCATCCGCCCGCGCACCCCGGTCAGCCGGGGCAGCACCGCCATCACATCGGCCGGGGCGGCGCCGCAGCCGATCGCCAGCCCCGCCGCGAGGGCCACGTTCGCGGCCTGGAAATCGCCGATCAGATCCAGCCGGACCTGGAAGGCGCGATCCTTCCACAAGAGCCGCAATTCCTGCCCCGTCGCATCGGGCCGCACCGCCGCGATGCGCAGGTCGGCCCCTTCGGCGCGCCCCACCGACAGCACCGCATGGCCGTTTTCGGCCGCGCGCCGACCGGCCTCGGCCGCCATCGGGCTGTCGAGATCGACCACCGCCACCGCCTCTTCGGGCAGAAGCCGGGTGAAGAGGCCGAGCTTGGCCTCGAAATAGGCCTCCATCGTCAGGTGGTAGTCCAGATGGTCCTGGGTGAGGTTGGTGAAACCCGCCGCGCGCAGCCGCACCCCGTCGAGCCTGCGCTGGTCGAGCCCGTGGGACGAGGCCTCCATCGCGCCATGGGTGATCCCGGCCGCCGCCGCCTCGGCCAGCATGCGGTGCAGCGCCACCGGATCGGGCGTGGTATGCGAGGACGGCGCCGCCCAGTCCCCCTCGACCCCGGTGGTACCGATATTGATCGCGGCATGGCCGAGCGCCTGCCAGATCTGGCGGGTGAAGGTCGCGACCGAGGTCTTGCCGTTGGTCCCCGTGACCGCCACCATGGTCGCGGGCTGGGCACCGAACCACAGCGCGCTGGCGTAGGAGAGCGCCTCGCGCGGGTCGTCGACCACGACGAGGGCGAGGCCGTCCGCCCCCGGCACCCCGGCGATCATCGCCGCGCCCGCGGGATCGGTCAGGATCGCCGCCGCCCCCGCTCCGATCACCTGGGCCGCGAATTCCGCGCCGTGGCGGGTCGCGCCGGGCAGCGCCGCGAAGAGATAGCCCGGGCGCACCGCCCGGCTGTCCGAGGTGATCCCGGCAAGGCGCGGATCGCGGCCCTGGCGCGCCTTCAGCCCCAGATCCGACAGCGGCCTTTCCAGCCTGGGATCGCCGCCGTCCCGTTCCGTGCCCGCCATCTTCCCGCCCCCGATCAGTTGCGCGCGGCAGTTAGCGCGGTTACGACCGGTTCTTCAAGCAGGGGCCGCACGCCCAGAAGCGGCGCCACGCGGCGCACGATCTCGGCCGCGACGGGCACGCTGGTCCAGCCGGCGGTGCGCTTGGGGGTGGGGCCGGAGCTGTCCACCGGCTCGTCCAGCGTGACCAGGATGACGTAGCGCGGGTCCGAGGCCGGGAACATGCCCGCGAAGGTGTTGATGACCTTGTCCTTGTAATAGCCGCCGGATTTCTTGGGCTTGTCGGCGGTGCCGGTCTTTCCGGCCACCTCGTATCCCGGCACCTCGGCCAGCGAGGCGGTGCCCTCGGTCACCACCTTGCGCAGCATCATCCGCGCATCGGCCGCCACCCGCTCGGACATCACCCGCACGCCCGAGGCCGGACCCTCGCGGCGCAGGAGCGTCGGTTTCACATAGATCCCGCCATTGGCGATGGCGCCATAGGCCGCGACCAGATGCATCGGGCTGGCCGACATGCCATGGCCGTAGGAGGCGGTGATGGTGACGATCTCGCTCCAGTTCCGGGGCAGCAGGGGCTTGGCGCCGGGGGCCTCGATCAGCTCAAGCGGGGTCGGTTCGAAAAAGCCCAGCGATTTGAGGAAGGCCTGCTGGCGCAGGGGGCCGATCATCAGCGCGATATGCGCCGTGCCCACGTTCGAGGATTTGGCGATCACCTGGGTCACCGACAGCAGCGGGCCGTAGTTCTTGCCCTCGAATTCGCCGATCCGGTGCTTGCCCCAACGCATTGGCGCATTGGCATCCACCATGGTCTCGGGCCCGACGAGGCCAAGCTCCATCCCCTGGGCGGCGGCGAAGATCTTGAAGGTGGAGCCCAGCTCGTAGACGCCCTGAACCGCGCGGTTGAAAAGCGGGCTGTCCGAGGGTTCGTCGTCCTTGCCGAGCAGCGGCACGGGGCGGTTGTTCGGATCGAAGGTCGGGGCCGATGCCATGGCCACGACCTCGCCCGAGCGGGCATCCATCAGGATCGCCGCGCCGCCCTTGGCGTCCAGCATTGTGATGGCGGCGCCCAGCACCTCCTCGACCGTGGCCTGGACCGACAGGTCGATCGACAGCGCCAGCGGCTCGGTGCCCCGAGCCGGGTCGCGCAGCCGCGCATCCATCGCCTTCTCCACCCCGGCGGTGCCGATCACCTCGGCGGAATGGACGCCCTCGGCGCCGAAGGAATAGCCGCCCAGGATATGCGCGGCCAGCGTGCCGTTGGGGTAAAGCCGCATCTCGCGCGGGCCGAACAGCAGGCCCGGGTCGCCGATCTCATGCACCCTTTGCATCTGTTCGGGGCTGAGGACCTTGCGCACCCACATGAAGCGCCGCCCGTCGGTCAGGCGGCGTTCCAGCGCCACCGGGTCGATCTCGGGGAAGATCGCGGCCAGTTTCCGCGCCGATCCCGCCGGATCCACCATGTCGCGCGGATGGGCGTAAAGCGAATAGGTCGTCATGTTGGTGGCCAGCAGCCGACCGTTGCGGTCGGTGATATCGGCGCGCTGCGCCACGATCTCGGCCCCGGGGGCCGAGGCCACCGGCTCTTGCGGCTGCGAGGCGGCCAGATGGCCCATCCGCACGCCGATGGTCAGATAGGCGCAGGCGAAGGCCAGCCCCAGCAGCCCCAGCCGGGCGCTGGCGCGGCCCTGGGTCTTTTCATGCATCGCGGCATGGCGGGCGGCCAGGTTCTCGCGTTCGATCAGGTCGGGGTTTTCGCCCTCTTCGCGGGCCTGAAGCACCCGGGCCAGCGGACGAAGCGGCTTGCGCAGGCTCATCAGAGGCCCTCCTCTTCACCGGATGCGGTGGTGGCGATGTCTTCCAGCGCGCCCTCGGGCAGTTCGATCGCCGGGATTTCCGGCACCGGGAACACGACCTGGCCGGGGGTGCCGAACTGCTCGGGCTCCATCGGCATCAGGCCGAGCGCGTCGAAATTCAGCCCCGCCAGCTCGCGCAGCCGGTCGGGACGGTTCAGATAGGCCCATTCCGCCTTCTGCACCGACAGCGCCTCGCGCAATCCGGTGATCTCGCGTTGCAGCGCCCGCACCTCGCGCAGCGCGGCCTGGGTGGTGTAATTCTCGCGGTAGGCCCAGAAGCCGAGCGCGATCAGCGACAGGAAGGTCAGCACATAAAGCACGGGGCGCATCATCGGCGTCCTTTGCTGTTGAACCGGGGAAGGCCGAGCGCATCGGCATCGGGCGCGCGGGCGGGCGCATCGGTGCGGACCGCGACGCGCAGCTTGGCCGAGCGCGACCGGGGATTGGCGGCCAGTTCGGCCTCGTCCGGGCCGATGGCCTTCTTCACCGGCAGGGTGAAGCGCGGCGCCACACCCGCGCGCGCGGGGGCATAGCGGTTGGCGGCGGGCTCGGCGCCCGAGGCCTGCTGGAAGAACCGTTTCACGATGCGGTCCTCAAGGCTGTGGAAGGTCACGACCGCCAGCCAGCCGCCCGGTTTCAGCGCGCGTTCGGCGGCGGCCAGCCCTTCGACCAACTGGTCGAATTCGGCGTTGACCGCGATGCGGATGGCCTGGAAGCTGCGGGTGGCGGGATGGCTTTCGCCGGGTTTGGGGCGCGGCAACTGGCGCGCGATCACGCCCGCAAGCTGCAAGGTGGTCTCGAAAGGCGCGGTGCGGCGGGTTTCCACGATGGCGCGGGCGATGCGGCGCGAGGCGCGCTCCTCGCCGTAATGATAAAGGATATCGGCGATTTCGCCTTCCGCGGCGGTATTGACCAGATCGGCGGCCGAGGGGCCGGACTGGCTCATCCGCATGTCGAGGGGGCCGTCCTTCTGGAAGGAGAATCCCCGCTCGGCCAGGTCGAGCTGCATCGAGGACACGCCAAGGTCCAGCACCACCCCGTCGACCGGGACGCCCGCCAGCTCGTCCATCTCGGAAAACGTGCCCAGGGCCAGGCGCAGCCCGGGCCACTCCGCGATCCAGCCCGAGGCGAGCTCATGCGCCAGCGGGTCGCGGTCGATGCCCAGGACGCTCTTCGCGCCCGCCGCCAGAAGCCCGCGCGCATAGCCCCCCGCCCCGAAGGTGCCGTCGATCCAGTCGCCCGCGACCGGCGCCACGGCGGCCAGCAGCGGCGCCAGCAGCACCGGCACATGCGGCATGTCGGCGGACGGGATTTCAGGTCGGGAAAGGCCGGGAACCGAAGGATCGGAGCGCGTCATGGCCCTAGCCCGCCCTGCGCGCGCGCCCGATCAGCGCCAGCGGATCGACATCCGCGTCATCGTCGTCATCCTCGTCCTCGGCGTAATAGACCTCGGCGCGGTAAAGCTTGAACCGGTCCGAGGTGCCGACGAAGGTGACTTCGGTGCCGCTGGTGGATTCACTGTCGCCGTAACCCAGTTTCGCCCGCACCTTGGGCGGCAGGACGATGCGGCCGTCGGGCTCGATCTCGATCATCACGGAGCGCGAGATCATCTCGCGCTCGGCCCGGTCGCGGGCCTTGGATCCGATCTCCATCTCTTCGATCATCTCGGCCAGCCGGTCGGCCCCGGCCTTGGAATAGCATTCCACGAAGTTCCGCGTCTTGCCACCATAGACCATGTAGACGCGGGGGCGCGAGGCTTCGGGGCGGTCGGGATCGTCGGCTTCGAGCACACGGCGGAACGAGGCCGGGATGGAGACCCGGGCCTTGCCATCGACCTTGGTGTCGATCTCGCCTCTGAATGCCTCTGCCATCTGCCTGCGTCGGCCCTGTCCCAAGCCCGTGGCGCCCTGGCCTTTCGGCCGTTGAAATAAAATGGGCGGACCGGACTGCTGCCACTGTCCGATCCGCCACTGTCCCATCGCTGGGCGTCCAGCCACGCGCGCCACCTGGGGGAGATGTCTGCTCGCTCGCGCGCCGGATCTGTTGTCGGAAGATGAGAAGGGGTGCCTGTATGAAGCTGCCTTTTTTCGCCTTTGTTCGGGGTCTTTGCGCCGCCCCTCGCGTTCTCTTTGGCCCATCCCGTCTTCCGTGAACAAGGGATGCCATGGGCATAGGTGGGATAGCAAGGGAAATTTTGGAAAAAAACCGCCAGATCTTGTTCCGGGCGGGGCCGAAAACCAGCATCTTGTGGTCCGATCCGGCTTCACAATCCAATATATAGCGATCAATTCGCAGTGACTGCCTAGATATGGAGGGAATCTCCAGCACGAGAATTTTCCCACTTTTTCCCGGATGCTCGGCCCGGATCGATCCAACCGCCGCCGATACTGCAGATTCACCCCGCCCGAAAGGCGGATTCGATCCGATTCTCTCTACCGGAGGGCGAATGCGGGGGTATTTTCCCGTAAATTCCCAAATCCGATGATTCGGCGCTGTCCCGTCCCATCCCGTCCCATGCCCCGCCCTCCCCCAGGCCCGGAGGGCGCGAAACGAAAGCGCCCGCATCCGGGATGGATGCGGGCGCGCGCCCGGCAGGGTGTCCGAGGGAGGATCTCAGGCGATGCCGCCGTCGATCAGGCGCCGGGCCAGACGCGCATAGGCTTCGGCATTCGGCCCCTCGCCCGCCGCGACCGGCACGCCGCCGTCGCCCGCCTCGCGCACCTCCAGCGCCAGCGGCAATTCCCCCAGGAAGGGCAGGTCCAGCCGCGCCGCCTCGGCCGCCACGCCGCCATGGCCGAAGATATGGGATTCGTGGCCGCAGTTCGGGCAGACGAAGGTCGACATGTTCTCGATCAGCCCCAGCACCGGGGTATTGAGCTTGCGGAACATGTCGAGCGCCTTCCGCGCATCCAGCAGCGCCACGTCCTGCGGGGTCGAGACCACGATGGCCCCGGTCAGATGGGTGCGCTGCGACAGGGTAAGCTGCACATCCCCCGTGCCCGGCGGCAGATCGACGATCAGCACGTCCAGCCGCCCCCAGGCGACCTGGCCCAGAAGCTGCTGCAGGGCGCCCATCAGCATCGGGCCGCGCCAGATCACCGCCTCGTCCTCCTTGAGCAGCAGCCCCATCGACATCATGGTGACGCCATGGGCCTGAAGCGGCTCGATCACCTTGCCGTCGGCCGAGGCCGGACGTTTCGAAACCCCCATCATCCGCGCCTGGCTCGGCCCGTGGATATCGGCGTCCAGAAGCCCCACGCGCCGCCCGGCCCGCGCCAGCGCCACGGCAAGGTTCGACGAGACGGTGGATTTGCCGACGCCGCCCTTGCCGCTGGCCACGGCGATGATGCGGTCGATGCCCGAGATCCGCTGCGGCCCGCCCTGCTGCGGCGTCGGATGGCCGCCGATCTTCAGGCTGGGCGGGGCGGCCTGTTGCCCCGCCGCCTGCCCCGCCCCCTGCCCCGAACGCGCCTTGACCTCGGGCGGCGCACCGGCGGGGCCATGGGCGGTGGTGACGATCCGCACCTCGTCCACCCCCGGCAGCGCCAGAAGCGCGCGCCGCGCCTCGGCCTCGACCGGGGCCAGGCCGCGCGCCTCCTCGGGGCTGGCCGCCTCGATCACGAATCGCAGCACCCCGCCTTCCATCGCCAGGGCCCGAATCATGTCGCGCGAGGCAAGCGTCCCGCCGCCCGGCACCGGAACCGCCGAAAGAGCCCTCAGGATATCCTCATGCGTCATGGCACAGTCCTTTCCAGCGCGTCCCGGGCATTCCGGCACCCCTTGCCACCGAAACCCGCGTCACAGACTCGTCATTTTTCGGCAAAGGGCAAGCAGGTGCCGCAGCGTCAGTTTTCACAATGTCCAGAATTCAGGCAAACCCGCTGAAATCACTATCATACCGGCCATGCCAAGCCATGCGGAAGGCGCATGACAGGATTGCGGACCTCCCCTATTGTGCAACTGCAGAAACTCGCTCACGTTAGGAACAACGAAAGCCGCCACGTCAGAGCCATCGGGCAAAGGGGTGACGGCGCAGACCACCGGGACACCCCCGGCTCCGAGATCCGAAGGCGACAGTTGAAATGGCTTACGTTCAGAGTTCCAGCGCAATGACAGGCCGCCGTGGCGCGGTTCGGTTCGGCCTTATCGGGCATCTTGGCGATGTGATCGCACGGCGCAGGCTCTACAGCCACACCATGGCCGAACTTCGCAACCTGAGCGACCGCGAACTGGCCGATCTGGGGATCTCGCGCCTTTCCATCGCCCAAGTGGCCCATGAGGCCGCCTACGGCAGATAAGTTTCGATTTCCACGGCCCCGCTCCTCCTCCCAGGGGCCATGGTAAAAGCGGCACCGCCTCTCCTCCTCCCTGGCGGTGCCGCGACCTGATACGGAGCCCCCTGGCTCCACCCGGTTTCGGCGGCCCTCTCCTCCTCCCTGGGCCATCGGACCTGCGGCGACCTCCTCCTCCTCCCTGAGGTCGCCGCACCCCATATAGGCCCCTTGTTCCGGGCCAGAGATTCGGCGGCCCTCTCCTCCTCCCTCGGGCCCTCGAACCAGCGGCGGTCTCTCTCCTCCTCCCTGAGACCGCCGCACCCCATAACGCCCGCCATCCTTGCGGGCAGGACTTCGGTGGCCCCCTCCTCCTCCCTGGGTCATCGGATTGCGCGGCGGCTCCTCTCCTCCTCCCTCGGAGCCGCCGCGTCCGAATTTCGGCCCGACAAACCCGGGCCAGATGGTTTCGATGGCCCCCTCCTCCTCCCTGGGGCCGGTCGGACCGCGCGGCAACCCCTCTCCTCCTCCCTTTGGGTTGCCGCGCACTCCCTCCTTCCCGGTGCGATTGGTGGCGTCGCCCTTCTCTAATCGGCGTGGTGAGGTCAAGCACTTTCGAGCTTTCAGCTTGCGCGGCGTTTAACGCATTGGTTAGACTTCACATTTTTCTTTTTGGAGTCGTGCAGGAAGACTGACGTGGTTCAAT
>NZ_JBEFZE010000046.1:0-24451 GCF_042762395.1 Pseudogemmobacter sonorensis | reverse complement strand
TCCCCCGGCCTTGGCACCGCCCCCGGCGCGGCCCCGATCCGCGCGCCCGGCAGCGGCGCCCCTGCGCCGGAAAGCCCGCCCCTGGGCACCGCGCCCCCGGGCTCCACCCCCGCCAGCCCGCCCGCCGTCGTGGCCGAAACGCCCAGAGAGCCGGTCAGCGGCACCATCGCGGGCTCGGGCTCGGGCTTCTACATCGCGCCCACCGTTCTGGTGACAGCCGCCCATGTGATCGAGGGCTGCTCGGCGGTCGCCATGATCGACGGCACACCGCTTGAGATCCTTGCCGCCGATGTCTCGCTGGATGTGGCGGTTCTGGGCGGCGCCACCGATGCCGGGGCCTGGCTGCGGCTTTCGGCGCTTGAGGTGCCCCGGCTGGGCGAGGCGGTGACCGCGCTCGGCTATCCCTATTACACCAGCCTCGACCAGGGTCTGACCGTCACCAGCGGCAATGTCAGCGCGCTGCGCGGCGCCGACGGCTCGTCGAACCGGGTGATGATCACCGCGCCGGTCCAGCCGGGGAACTCGGGCGGGCCGCTTCTGAACAAGAAGGGCGCGGTGATCGGCGTCGTGGTCAGCCGGATGGACGACCTGGCCGTGCTGGAGGAAACCGGAAGCCTGCCGCAGAACATGAATTTCGCCGTGCCTTCGGGCCCGCTTCTGACCTTCCTTGCGCAAAACCGGATCTCGCGCCCGCAGGGCGACGGCACGGGCGGCGACATTTCGGGCGAGGTGCCCGAAGGCGTGGCCCATGCGGTGGTGCCGCTGCACTGCTACCAGTAAGGCCCCCCAAGACACCTGCCCAAAGCCCGCCCCCCCGGCGGGCTTTCGCTGTGATGACCGTTTCGATGGCGGCGCAGCCATGCCCGAAGCGCAAGGCGGGACTGCTCAATCATGGGTTTTCTGCGCCGCAGCATCAGCCTATCTAGATCACGTGGGAGTATGACCCTTTTATGAGGACGCACGAGAATGTCGGTGCAACAAGCCCTGAAAACCGCCGAAGCCCAGCCGGTCAATGCCGCCCTGGTCGAGGCTGCCGCGAACGCCTCGGTGGTCTATCACTCGGCCGAGCGTGAAATCCTGCGCCATGTCGAGTTGCGCTCGCTGAGCGCGGTCGAGCAGATGTATACCTATTTCGGCGCCGATCTCGCCTGATCGGACTCCGCGCCTGCGGCGCGAGACCGCGCTCCAGTCTGGCCTTCGGCGGCCTCTCGAACCCGGCCGGGCGATGCCCGCGCGCGAAAGCGGCCGAGAAACGGCCCCCGGCACGGGTTCTGCCGCCCCCCGAGGTTCTTTCCGGGCGATGCGCCCAACCGGCGTTTCGGCGCGATTGTTCCCCCGCCGCGGTTGACTTGCGCCCCACCCGCGCGCATATCCGACAGGTATCGCCCGGGCGGGGGTCCGCCTTGGCCTGAGCCCCCCGGAGGCCCGATCATGTTCATCCAGACCGAATCCACGCCGAACCCCGCCACGCTGAAGTTCCTTCCTGGCCAGCAGGTGCTTGAGGCGGGAACCGCCGACTTCCCCTCGGCCGAGGCCTCGGCCAAATCGCCCCTGGCCACGCGCATCTTCGCGGCGGGCGGGGTCGAGGGCGTCTTCCTCGGCATCGACTTCATCACCGTGACCAAGGCCGAGGGCGTGGACTGGCCCCATATCAAGCCCCAGATCCTCGGCGCGATCATGGAGCATTACCAGTCCGGCGCCCCGGTGATCGAGGGCGAGGCCGGATCCGCCCATGGCACCAACTTCGACGAGGCCGATGGCGAGATCGTCCAGCAGATCAAGGAACTCCTCGACACCCGCGTCCGCCCCGCCGTGGCGCAGGACGGTGGCGACATCACCTTCCACGGCTTTGACCGCGGCGTGGTCTATCTGCATATGCAGGGCGCCTGCGCGGGCTGCCCCTCTTCGACGCTGACGCTCAAGATGGGGATCGAGAACCTCTTGCGCCACTACATCCCCGAAGTGACCGAGGTGCGCCCTGTCGCGGCCTGAAACCTCACCGGCGACGATCACGCTGGCATTCGACACATCGGCGGCGCATTGCGCCGCCGCTTTGCTCTTGCCCGGCCGGGTCTTGCTGCGCCGGGAGGAGATGGCGAAGGGACAGGCCGAGCGGCTGATGCCGCTGCTGGAGGAATTGCTGGCCGAGGCCGGGATCGGCTGGCGCGACCTGACGCGGATCGCCGTCGGCACCGGGCCGGGGAATTTCACCGGCATCCGCATCGCGGTCGCCGCCGCGCGCGGGCTGGCGCTTGGCCTCGGCATCCCCGCCATCGGCGTGACCCGGCTTGAGGCGCTGGCCCATGGCCTGCCCCGCCCGCTCACCGTGGTCGAGGATGCCAGGCGCGGCGAGATCTATCTTCAACGATTCCTTGAAGAAAGCGCCGACCCGGCCCGGCTGGTCCCGGCCGGAACCCGCCTGCCCGGGGGCGCGCTGACCGGCAGTGCGGCCGGGCCCGGGGGCCTTTCCCCCGCGATGCCCCTGGCCGAGGCCATGGCCCGGATCGGGGCCGCCCGCGCGCCCGGACCCCGGCCCGCGCCCTTCTACCTGCGCGGTGCCGATGCCGCCCCCCCTGCCGACCCGCCGCCGGTGATCCTTGATGCCTGAGCCCGGGCCGGGCGCCCCCGATCCGGCGCGGCTCGCCGCCCTCCATGCCGCCAGTTTCACCACGCCGCGCCCCTGGGACGCGGCCGAGATCGCCGGGCTTCTGGCCTCGGCCCCCGTCTTCGTGCTGGAAGAGGCGGGGGGCTTCCTCATCGGTCGGGCCATCGCGGGCGAGGCCGAATTGCTGACGCTTGCCGTGGCACCCGCGCGGCGCAGGCAGGGGCTGGGGCGACGCCTGGTCGAGGGCTTTCTGACCCGGGCCCGCGCGCTTCAGGCCGAGACCGCATTTCTTGAGGTCTCGGCGGAAAATCCCGCCGCCATCGCGCTTTACGAATCGCTGGGCTTCCGGCGCGCCGGGGTCCGGCGCGGCTATTACGCCGCCCCGGACGGCCAGCGCATCGACGCCATCGTCATGACCCGGACGCTCGCCCCCCCGCCCTGAGCCCCCAATTGCCGGTTTTTCCGCAGCCAGCGCCGCCGGGCCGGGCTTCGTCGCCCCCGAGTTCGGAATCGCTCTTGACCCCCACTTCGGCTTCATCGCTATCATGGCAGCAATCCGACCCGCGACCGGCGGCCCTCCCTGGGCGCAGGGCACCGAGGCCGGAACATCTTGAAGCAACGGGAGAAGACCTATGACCTTCCTGAAATCCCTGACCGGAACCATGGCGGGCGCCTTGGCCGGGGCCTGCGCCACGCTGGCGCTGACGGCGGGCGGCGCGCTGGCCGAGCCCGCGCTGATCTTCGATCTGGGCGGCAAATTCGACAAGAGCTTCAACGAAGCCGCCTATAACGGCGCCGAGAAATGGGCGGCCGAGACCGGCGGCACCTATCGCGAGATCGAGATGCAGGACGAGGCGCAGCGCGAGCAGGCGCTTCGCCGCCTGGCCGAGGCCGGATCGAACCCGATCGTGACCACCGGCTTTGCCATGTCCGACCCGATCACCAAGGTCGCCCCCGATTTCCCCGACACCAAATTCGTCACCATCGACGGCTGGGTCGACCCCGAAGCCCATCCCAATGTGCTGTCGATCGGCTTTTCGGAGCATGAGGGCTCGTATCTGGTCGGCATGATCGCGGCGCTGTCGTCGAAGACCGGCACCATCGGCTTCGTCGGCGGCATGGATATCCCGCTGATCCGCAACTTCGCCTGCGGCTATGCCCAGGGCGCCGTCGCGGTGAACCCCGAGATCAAGTTCGTCTCGGCCATGACCGGCACCACGCCCGCGGCCTGGAACGACCCGGTCAAGGGCGGAGAGCTTGCCAAGGCGCAGAAGGCCCAAGGCGCGGACGTGATCTTCGCCGCCGCGGGCTCGACTGGGCTGGGCATCCTGCAAGCCGTTGCAGATGAAGGAATCTACGGCATCGGCGTCGATTCGAACCAGAACTACCTTCACCCCGGCGCGATGCTGACCTCGATGCTCAAGCGCGTCGATGTCGCGGTCTACAACGCCTTCACGGCGGGCGAGGCGCTGGACACCACGCCGCAGACCCTCGACCTGGCCTCCGAAGGCGTGGGCTATGCGCTGGACGAATACAACGAGGCGCTGATCACCGCCGAGATCGCCGATGCGGTCAATGCCGCCGCCGAGAAGATCAAGTCGGGCGAGTTGACCGTGCATGACTACCGCACCGACAACACCTGCCCCGCCGCCACGTTCTGAGCGGACGGGATGCGCGCCGATGAAACCCGGGGGTGGGCGGAAACGCCCCCCCCTTCCGACGGATCCGGGCCGCCCGCCATTGAATTGCGCGGCATTTCCAAGGCCTTCGGCCCGGTCCAGGCCAACCGCGACATCAATATCGTGGTCCCCAGGGGCACGATCCACGGCATCATAGGCGAAAACGGCGCGGGCAAATCCACGCTGATGTCGATCCTTTACGGCTTCTACCGCGCCGATTCGGGCCAGATCCTTATCGGCGGCGTGCCGACACCGATCCATGACAGCCAGGCCGCCATCCGCGCGGGCATCGGCATGGTGTTCCAGCATTTCAAGCTGGTGCAGAATTTCACCGTTCTGGAGAATGTCGTGCTGGGGGCCGAGGACGGCCCGCTTCTGCGCCGCTCGCTCGCCAAGGCGCGCAAGGTGCTCGGAGACCTGTCGCGCGAATACGAACTCGACGTCGATCCCGACGCTCTGATCGAGGATCTGTCGGTCGGCCACCAGCAGCGGGTCGAGATCCTCAAGGCGCTTTACCGCCAGGCCGAGATCCTGATCCTCGACGAGCCGACCGGCGTGCTGACCCCGTCCGAGGCCGACCATCTGTTCCGCATCCTCAAGGGCCTCAGGGCGCAGGGAAAGACCGTCATCCTGATCACCCACAAGCTGCGCGAGATCATGGAGGCCACCGACAACGTCTCGGTCATGCGCAGGGGCACCATGGTCGGCACGGTCCGCACCGCCGAGACCAGCCCCGAGGCGCTGGCCGAGCTGATGGTCGGGCGCAAGGTGCTGCTGGAGGTCGAGAAGACCCCCGCCCGGCCCGGCGAGGTGGTGTTGAAGGTCGAGGATCTGCGCGTCACCGACGACCACGGGGTCGAGCGGCTGAAGGGCGTCTCGTTCCAGATCCGCGCGGGCGAGATCCTGGGCATCGCCGGCGTCGCCGGGAACGGCCAGTCCGAACTGCTCGAAGCCCTGGGCGGCATGACGCCCGCCCGCGGGCGGATCACGCTCAAGGGCGCGGAACTGCCGCTGACCGGCCCCGGCGCCGACGGCAAGAGCCGCCGCCGCGCAGGCATCGCCCATGTGCCCGAGGATCGCCACCAGCACGGGCTGATCCTTGATTTCGCGGCATGGGAGAATGTCGCCTTCGGCTATGACGACGACAGCCGCTACGGCGCGGGCTGGCTGATCGACAATGCCGCGCTCAGGGCCGATACCGCGCGCAAGATGGAAACCTTCGATGTGCGGCCGCCGCTGCCGCCGCTGGCGGCGAAAAGCTTCTCCGGCGGCAACCAGCAAAAGATCGTCGTCGCGCGCGAGATCGAGCAGAACCCCGAGCTTTTGCTGATCGGCCAGCCGACGCGCGGCGTCGATATCGGCGCCATCGAATTCATCCACAAGCAGATCGTCGCGCTGCGCGACCAGGGTAAGGCGATCCTGCTGGTCTCGGTCGAGCTGGACGAGATCATGTCGCTTTCCGACCGGATCGCGGTGATGTTCGACGGCCGCCTGATGGGCGAGCGCGCGCCCGACCAGACCGACGAGCGCGAGCTGGGCCTGTTGATGGCCGGGATGGACAGCGCCGATCCCGCCGCCCCGAGGGGAGAACCCGCCTGATGGAACGTCTTCCCCGCTGGGCCGATCTGACGCTCGTGCCGCTGGTCTCGCTGCTTCTGGCCGCGGCCATCGCCGCGCTGATGATCCTTGCCATCGGCCAGGACCCGCGCGAGGCGATCAGCACCATGATCCAGGGCAGCCTGATGGATGCAAGGGGCTGGGGCTATACGCTTTACTACACCACCAGCTTCATCTTCACCGGGCTTGCCGTGACCGTGGCCTTCCATGCCAGCCTTTTCAACATCGGCGGCGAGGGCCAGGCCCAGTTGGGCGGGCTTGGCGTCGCCCTGTGCTGCCTGATGCTGCCCTGGCCGCACTGGTCGCTGGCGCTCATCGGCGCAGCCATCGCGGCGGCCCTGTTCGGCGCGGCCTGGGCGGCGATCCCGGCCTGGCTTCAGGCCCGGCGCGGCAGCCATATCGTGATCACCACGATCATGTTCAACTATATCGCCGCCAGCCTGATGATCTACATGCTGGTCGACGTGCTGCGCCCGCCGGGCCAGCAGGACCCCTCGACCGCCTATTTCCCCCCGGCCGCGCAGATCCCCTCCCTGAACGAGATCCCGCTGCTGAATCTGATCTTCACCCGCCCGGTGCCCGCGAACATCACCCTCTTCATCGCGCTGGCGCTGGCAGTGGCGGTCTGGCTCCTCCTGTGGCGCAGTCGGCTGGGCTTCCAGATCCGCGCCTTCGGCAAATCCGAGCCCGCCGCGCGCTATGCCGGGATCAGTGCCACCCGCATCACCATGATCGCCATGCTGATCTCGGGCGGGCTGGCCGGGATGATGGCACTGAACAACGTGATGGGCGAGGCCGGGCGGCTGGTCGGCAATTCGGCCTCGGGCGCCGGTTTCATCGGCATCGCGGTGGCGCTGATGGGGCGCAACCATCCGTTCGGCGTGGTGCTGGCGGCCTTTCTCTTCGGCTTTCTCTTCCAGGGCGGGGCCGAGCTTGGCCTCTGGACCCGCATCCCGATCGAGATGCGCATCGTCGTCCAGGGTCTGGTGATTCTGTTCACCGGCGCGCTTGACGTGATGGTCAGGATGCTTCTGTCCCGGGTCTTCGCGCTGTTCGGCGGCGGCGTTCAAAAGGGGGTCGCGTGATGGATCTGAACACGCTGCTGCAACTGCTGGATTCGACGATCCGGCTTGCGACTCCGCTGCTTCTGGCCTGTATCGCCGGGCTTTATTCCGAGCGCGCGGGGATTTTCGACATCGGGCTGGAAGGCAAGATGCTGGCCGCCGCGATGTGTTCGGGCGCGGTCTCTGCGCTGGTGGCGGCCTCGACGGTCTGGCAGATCCCGCTGGGCCTGTTCACGCTGGACCTGACCTGGGCGCGGGACCTGCTGCCGCCGGTGATCTGGGGGCTGCTGGCGGGGATCCTGGGCTCGCTGATCTTCGCGCTGATCCATGGCGTGACCTCGATCACCTTCCGGGGCAACCAGTTGATCTCGGGCGTGGCGCTGAACTTCGTCGCCTCGGGGCTGACGGTGCTGGTGGCGCAGACCCTGTTCCGCCAGGGCGGGCGCACGCCCTCGCTGTCCGGGAACGCGCGTTTCGCGCCGATCGAACTGCCCTTCGCGCAGGCGCTTTCCGACGTGCCGCTGATCGGGCCCTTCTATGCCGAGGTGGTCTCGGGCCATTCCGCGCTGGTCTATGCCGCCTTCGCCATCGTCGCGCTGACCTGGTGGGTGCTTTACCGGACCCGCTTCGGCCTGCGGCTGCGGGCGGTCGGCGAAAACCCGGCGGCGGTCGACACCGCCGGGGTCTCGGTCACGCGGCTGCGCTATTCGGCGGTGATGATCACCGGCGTTCTGTGCGGCATCGCGGGCGCCTATATGGCGACCGCGCTTCAGGCCGGTTTCGGCAAGGAGATGACCGCCGGGCGCGGCTATATCGCGTTGGCCGCGCTGATCTTCGCCAAATGGCGGCCGGTGGCGGCGATGTGGGCCTGCCTGCTGTTCGGCTTTTTCCAGGCCCTGGCGCTGCGCCCCGACGTGGTGGCGAATGTGGTGCCGTTCCGCGTTCCCGGCTCGTTCATCGAGGCTTTGCCCTATATCCTCACCGTGCTGGTGCTGGCGGGCTTCGTCGGCAAGGCGATCCCGCCGCGCGCCGGGGGCGAGCCCTATGTGAAGGAACGCTGAGACCTCCATCAGCCCGCGACGACCCGCAAGAACGAAAGAGCCAGGACATGACCGATGCCACCCGCACCGCCCAACTGATCCGCGCCCGCGCCGGAGAGGAGCCCGTCCGCCTCGGGCTGATCCTGGGCTCCGGCCTTGGCCACCTGGCCCATGCGGTCGAGGGGGTGGCGATCCCCTATGGCGAGTTGCCCGGCTTTCCCGACGCCCGCGTCTCGGGCCACAATCCCAATCTTCATATCGGCATGCTGGAGGGCGTGCGCGTCGCGGTCTTCGGCGCACGCGAGCATTATTACGAGAACGGCAATGCGAGCGCGATGCGCCCGGCGCTTGAGGTGCTGCGCGAATTGGGCGCGGTCGAACTGATCCTGACCAATGCCGCCGGATCGCTGCGGCCCGACATCCGACCGGGCGACCTGATGCTGCTTTCCGACCACATCAACCAGTCCGGCCTGAACCCGCTGATCGGCGAGAAGACCGACGCGCGTTTCGTGCCGATGACCGAGGCCCACAGCCCGCGCCTGCGCGCCGCGCTGCAGGCCGCCGCCGAGGCCGAGGGCATCGCCCTGCCCGAAGGCGTCTATGCCTGGTATTCCGGCCCCTCGTTCGAGACCCCGGCCGAAATACGCATGATCCGGCTTCTGGGCGGCGATGCGGTCGGCATGTCCACCGTGCCCGAGGTGATCCTCGCCCGCTTCCTGGGGCTTGAGGTGGCGGCGATCTCGACCGTCACCAACATGGCCGCCGGGCTTTCGGACGAGAAGATCAGCCACGAGCACACCAAGGCGATGGCCCCGCTTGGTGCGGCAAAACTGGAACGCATCCTGCGCCGTTACCTGCGAGCCCTGGGCTGAGGCTTTGACTTCGGCGTCAAAGCCGCGCAAGCCTGAGGTCTGGTCTCAACCCTTCCGCTTTTTCGGTCTGTGCCCGCAGATGATGCTTTACCTTCCCATCGCCGAGGTTTCGGTCAACGCCTTCCTGCTGCTCGGTATCGGGGGCGTGGTCGGGTTCCTGTCGGGCATGTTCGGGGTGGGCGGCGGCTTTCTGATCACGCCGCTGCTGTTCTTCATCGGCGTGCCGCCGCCGATCGCGGTTGCGACCGGGGCCAATCAGGTCGTGGCCTCGTCGGTTTCCGGCGTGCTGGCGCAGATGAAGCGCAAAGCGGTGGATTTCCGCATGGGGACGGTGCTGCTCGCGGGCGGCGTCATCGGCTCGGGCATCGGGATCTGGGTGTTCGAGCTGATGAAGGCGCGCGGCCAGATCGACCTGTTCGTCCAGCTTTCCTATGTCGTCTTCCTTGGCCTGATCGGGGCGATGATGTTCAACGAATCCCTGCGCGCCCTGCTGCGCAGCCGTTCGGTGAAGCCCAGGATCCGCCGCGCCCATGTCCATAGCTGGGCGCATGGCCTGCCCCTCAAGATGAAGTTCCGCGCCTCGGGACTTTACATCTCGGTCATCCCGCCCACGCTGATCGGCGCCTTCGTGGGCTTTCTGGCCGCGATCATGGGGGTGGGCGGCGGCTTCATCCTGGTGCCCGCGATGATCTATCTGCTGGGGATGCCGACCAAGGTGGTGATCGGCACCTCGCTTTTCCAGATCATCTTCGTCACCGGCTTCACCACGATCATGCATGCGGTCACCAGCCAGACCGTGGACATGATGCTGGCGCTGCTGCTGATCCTGGGGGGCGTCATCGGGGCGCAGGTCGGCGCGCAGGTCGGGCTGAAGCTGAAGGCCGAGCAGTTGCGCGTCCTGCTGTCGCTTCTGGTGCTGGCGGTGGCCATCCGCATCGCCGCCGACCTTCTGATCCGCCCGGACGAGCTTTACTCGGTCACGCCGGGGCTCCTGCCATGATCCCGATCTTCATCCGGGCCATGATCCGGGTCGGCCTGTGCCTTGCCGCCCTGTGCTGGCCCCTTGCCGCATCGGCCGAGGGCGAGAGCATCGTCTCGGGCCTCAGCCAGACCCGCGTCGCCATCACCGCCGATTTCGACGGTTCCGAGATCCTGGTCTATGGCGCGGTCAAGCGCGAGAGCGCCATCCCCGACAGCCGCCTCGACGTGATCGTCACCGTCGAGGGGCCCGAGGGTCCGGTGACCGTCCGCCGCAAGGACCGCATCGCCGGGATATGGATCAACGATGCCGCCGTGGGGATCGACAGCGCCCCCACCTTCTATGCCGTCGCAACGACCCGGGGGCTTGAGCGGATCCTGTCCTCGACCGACGATCACCGCCACCGCATCACCATCGACCGGCTGATCCGCGCGGTCGGGATCGCCGATCCGGCGCTGGAGCATGAGGACTTCATCCGCGGCCTGATCCGGGTGCGCACCGCCGAAGGGCGCTACCGGCAGCTTGAGCGCACCATCGAACTCAGCGAGGACACGCTGTTTCGCGCCGATATTGCCCTGCCCGCCAACCTGACCGAGGGCGAATACCGGGTGCGGATGTTCCTTCTGCGCGAGCGCAACGTGATCGCGGTGCAGGAAAAGACCATCAACGTCCGCAAGGAGGGGCTGGAGCGCGCGATCTACAACCTCTCGCAAGAACAACCGCTGATCTATGGCGTGCTGTCGCTCGTGCTGGCGGCGCTGGCGGGCTACGGCGCCTCGGCGGCGTTCCGGCTGCTGCGCCGGGGCTGAGGCACCGCGAGGATCAGGCGTCCTTGCGCGGCTTGGCCTTGGAGGCGGATTTCTCCGCCGCCTCAAGCGCCTCGATACGCGCGAGCAGGGCGGCGTTCTCCTCGCGGGCCTTGACGGCCATGGCGCGCACGGCGTCGAATTCCTCGCGGGTGACGAAATCCTTCCCCGCCATCCAGCGGTCGATCATGCTCTTGAACGCGGTCTCCGCCTCGGTCCGCGCGCCCTGCGCCACGCCCATGGCATTGGTCACAAGCTGGCTCATGTCGTCGAAGAACTTGCTGCGGGTCTGCATGGCGCACCTTTTTCCTTGGCCTGCCCCCTATATGCGCAGGCAGGGCCCCCACCACAAGGGCAGAGCCGCGCCGCCGGCCCCCGGTTGACTTCCCCCCCGCGCGCGAAGACAACGCGAGGACAACCGGGCCAGCGCCAAGGAGACAGCATGATCGCCTTTCCGAACCTGTCCCCCGACATCTTCAGCTTCGAGCTGTTCGGCATGACCATCGCTTTGCGCTGGTATGCGATGGCCTATATCGTCGGGCTGCTTGCGGGCTGGTGGATCGTGCTGCGCGCGGTCCGGGCCGAACATCTGTGGCGGCCGGGATCCGCGCCGCTGACCCCCGAACAGGTGGAGCGGCTGCTGACCTGGGTCATCTTCGGCGTCATCCTGGGCGGGCGGCTCGGCTATGTGCTGTTCTATGCGCCCGGTCAATATCTGCGCGACCCCCTGGGCGCCCTGCGGGTGTGGGAGGGCGGCATGTCCTTCCACGGCGGCTTCCTGGGCGTAGTCGCCGCCGGGCTGCTGTTTGCCCGCAAGGAAGGGGTCGCGCCACTTTCGCTGGGCGATCTTTTCGCGCTGGCGGTGACGCCGGGGCTGTTCCTCGGACGGCTCTCCAACTTCGTCAATGCCGAGCTTTGGGGCCGTCCGACCGACCTGCCCTGGGGCGTGGTCTTCCCGGGCGAGGCGGCGCAGGACTGCCCCGGCATCGTCACCCTCTGCGCCCGCCACCCCAGCCAGCTTTACGAGGCGCTGCTTGAGGGGCTGATCCTTGGCGCGCTGATCTTCTGGCTGGTCTGGCGGCGCGGATGGCTGCGCTTTCCGGGCCGGGTGATGGGCGTCTTCATCGCGGGCTACGGGATCGCGCGTTTCGCGGTCGAATTCCTGCGCCAGCCGGATGCGCAATTCGTCTCGCCCGGCAATCCGCTGGGGCTGGCGCTGCACTGGGGCGGCTGGGGCCTGACCATGGGCCAGATCCTGTGCCTGCCGATGATCGCGGCCGGGCTGTGGTTCATCCTGCGCGCCAGGGCCTCGGGGCAGGCCGCATGACGGCGCTGGCGGCGATCCTTGCCCGCCGCATACGCGAGACCGGGCCGATGACGCTGGCCGAATACATGACCGAATGCCTGCTGCACCCCCGGCACGGCTATTACGCCACCCGCGATCCGTTCGGAACCGGCGGGGATTTCATCACCGCGCCCGAGATCAGCCAGATGTTCGGCGAATTGCTGGGGCTGGCGCTGGCGCAATACTGGCTGGATCTGGGCACCCCCGCCCCCTTCACCCTGGCCGAGACCGGCCCCGGGCGCGGCACGCTGATGGCCGATGTCCTGCGCGCGACGCGGGGCGTGCCAGGATTTCACGCCGCCGCCCGCGTGGCGCTGGTCGAGGCCTCGGCCCATCTGCGCGGGGTTCAGGCGCAGGTGCTGGCGGATTACCCGGTCGAATGGCTGCCCGATGCCGCCGCCCTGCCCGAGGGCCCGCTCTTCTTGCTCGCCAACGAATTCTTCGACGCCCTGCCGATCCGCCAGTTCACCCGCCGGGGCGGCGGCTGGTCCGAGACCATGGTCGGGCTTTCCGAGACCGGCGCGCTCGGCTTCGGCCACGCCCCCCCGCTGCCGCTGGCGGCGCTGGAGCCGCGCCTGACGGATCTGGCCGAGGGCGATACGGTCGAGATCTGCCCCGCCGCCGTTCCGGTGATGCAGTCCATCGCCGGACGGGTCGCGCGGCACGGCGGGCTCGCGCTGATCGTCGACTATGGCGACTGGCACAGCCGGGGCGACACGTTCCAGGCGCTGCGCGCGCATCGCTACATCCATCCCTTGTCCGACCCCGGCGCGGCCGATCTGACCGCGCATGTCGATTTCGCGGCACTGGCGCGGGCGGCGGGCGCGGCGGGCGCGGCTTGCGCCTATACGACGCAAGGCGATCTGCTGAACCGGCTCGGCCTGCCGCAGCGGGCCGCGAAACTGGCCGAGCGCCTGACCGGAGGCCCGCTGGAGGCCCATCTTGCTGCCGTGCGGCGCTTGACTGCCGCGCAGGAAATGGGAACCTTGTTCAAGGCGCTGGCCGTCCATCCGCCCGGCGCACCGCCGCCCCCGGGATTCCCCTGATGGCCGAGGCCCAGAATGCTTGAGATCATCACCTCCGACGCCCTGCCCTTCCGCCATGGCTTCTTCACCCGCAAGGGCGGCGCCTCGTCGGGGATCTTCGCCGGGCTGAACTGCGGGCCGGGTTCGTCCGACCAGTCGGAGATCGTCGCGATCAACCGCGCCCGCGTGGCCGAGGCGATGGGGGTCGGGGCCGGGGGGCTTGTCGTGCTGGACCAGGTGCATTCCGCCGATGTGGTGACGGTGACCGGGCCGCGTTCGGACCGGCCGCGCGCGGATGCGCTGGTGACCGACGTGCCCGGGTTGGCGCTCTCGGTGCTGACCGCCGATTGCCAGCCCGTCCTCTTCGCCGATCCCGAGGCGCGGGTGATCGGCGCCGCCCATGCCGGCTGGCGCGGCACATTCGAGGGCGTGCTGGAGGCCACGCTGGACGCGATGGAAGGACTGGGGGCCCGGCGCGGGCAGATCCGCGCCGTGATCGGCCCGACGATCAGCCAGGCCTCGTATGAGGTCGGGCAGGAATTCCTCGACACCTTCCTGACCGAGGACCGGCTGAACGGGCGGTTCTTCGCCAACAGCCCTTCGGGGCGCTATCTGTTCGACCTTCCGGCCTTCGGGCTGCACCGGCTGCGCCAGGCGGGAATCGGCCATGCCGAATGGACCCGCCATTGCACCTATCGCGATTCGGAGCGGTTCTTCAGCTATCGCCGCACCACCCATGCCGGTGAGGCCGACTATGGCAGGCTGATCTCGACCATCCGGCTGTGACCCGCCACGGGGCTGCCGCAATTGCCGGGGGCGGTCCGCGAAGGCGCGGCTGAAATCCCCTGAAAACCATGGCCGATCCGGCGGTTCGGCAACAGTCTGGCACTTTCGTCCCGATTGTCCCGGTTTCGGAAATGGCCGCATTCCGGCGCCAATCCGTCCAATCCCTGCCCCATTGATCCGCGATTCTGCACTCAGCCCCGGAGAGGGTATGTTGAGGAGTGCAGGACATGACCAAGGACATTCAGACCGAGCGCCGCTGGCTTCGCTCCGTGATCGCCGCATCGGCCGAGCCGCTGCCCAGCTTTCCCTGGATGCGCGGCCATCGCAGCCGCCCCGCAAGCCTGACCGCAGGGCAGGAGAACAATCGAGAGATCGCCGCACTTGCCCCGACCGCGCAGGTGCCGCTGTTCGGGCGCAGCGGCGCGATCGCCGCGCGCTGACGGCAACCAATCACCCGCGACCGGGCCCGGCCGCCGAAAGGCGCCCGGGCCGCAGCCGTTTGCCCGAATCGTGGCTTGTCGGCTTTCGAGCCCCGAATTCTGCCGCATCTTCGAATCGAATTTGGCTGATTCGCCACCGCCCCCAGCCACAATCGGCCGCATTCCGGCCCCGGCCAAAGACAATCCCCCCGTCTATCCGGCTTCGTTTCCAAACGAGATCGAGTTGCGGCAATCCTTTGACAGAGGGCCGCATTTCCGCCATCTTCAATCGCAGCAGTTGTCCCTGCATTGTGTAAGACTCGTCTGGCGGATCATCGTAATACCCTTTCGCGGCCTCCGAACACCGGAACGCGGGGCACGGACCGCCAGAGACCGGCCTTCGCGCTCACGAAGACCGGATCGGTTCAGACAGGCGGCCCCGGTGTTCCTCTGACACCACGAAGGGGCCGCTTTTCTGCTTGAGGATCAGGCGTTTCGCCGGACGGCCCCCTGCCGCGCCAAAGCGGCAGGCCGCAGCCTCAGGCGTTGCGGGCCAGCCGCTCCTCAAGCACCTCGAAGGGCACGCCGGGTTCGTCCTTGGCGCAACGGATGACAAGGCTGGTCTTCACATTGGCCACGTTCGGCGCCTTGAGCAATTCGCTGGTCAGAAAGCCCTGGAAGGTCGACAGGTCGGGCGAGACACATTTCAGGATGAAGTCGATCTCGCCGTTCAGCATGTGGCATTCGCGGACCAGCGGCCAGGCGCGGCACCTGGCCTCGAAGGCGGAAAGATCCGACTCGGCCTGAGAGGTCAGCCGCACCATGGCGAAGACCGACACTTCGAACCCCAGCTCGCGCGCGTCGATATCGGCGTGATATCCGGAGATGAAACCCTGCTCCTCCAGCGTGCGCACCCGGCGCAGGCAGGGCGGCGCGGAAATGCCGACGCGGCTGGCAAGCTCGACATTGGTCATCCGGCCATCGGCCTGAAGCTCGGCCAGGATGCGCCGGTCGATCTCGTCAAGCTTGTGGCCGGGCATGTCTCTCTCCTTGGTCCGCAGCCTGTCTAGGGCTTTGCCCCCCGTCACGCAACAAAGTTTCGCATGGGAAGCGTTTTCGCCGGGCAGCGTTGCGTTCGACGCAGGCCCGGCGCAACGGCCCGCCTCGGGGCGGCAAAAGCTCCATGGCGGGATCTGTCCATGCAAGGGGACCAGGCGTCGAACGGGGCTTTCGGCGCAGGGAAGCCATGTCTATATCGAACCCCTGTAACGGGAAAGGGCCAATCATGGGCGAGACGCGGCACAGCAAGGTTCTGATCATCGGTTCGGGGCCTGCGGGCTATACGGCGGCGGTCTATTCGGCGCGGGCGATGCTGGCGCCGGTATTGATCCAGGGCATGCAGCCCGGCGGGCAGTTGACCATCACCACCGAGGTCGAGAACTGGCCCGGCCACAAGACCGTGCAGGGCCCCGACCTGATGGTCGAGATGGAAGAACACGCCCGCGAGATGGGGGCCGAGATCGTCGGCGACCATATCACCGCGCTGGACCTGTCGCGCCGCCCCTTCACGGCCACAGGCGATTCCGGCACCACCTATACCGCCGATGCGCTGATCCTTGCCACCGGCGCGCAGGCGAAATGGCTGGGCCTGCCCTCGGAAGAGAAGTTCAAGGGCTTCGGCGTCTCGGCCTGCGCCACCTGCGACGGCTTCTTCTATCGCGGGCGCGAGGTGGTTGTGATCGGCGGCGGCAATACCGCGGTGGAAGAGGCGCTCTTCCTGACCAATTTCGCCTCGAAAGTGACGGTGGTGCACCGCCGCGATAGTTTCCGCGCCGAAAAGATCATGCAGGACCGGCTGTTCAAGAATCCCAAGATCGAGGTGGTCTGGGACAGCGAGGTGACCCAGGTCCTGGGGACCGAGGCGCCCCTGGGGGTCACCGCCGTCCGGCTGCGCAACCTCAAGACCGGGACGGAGCGCGATCTGCCCTGCGACGGCTTCTTCGTCGCGATCGGGCATGCGCCCGCGTCCGAACTGGTCAAGGACCAGCTTGAGCTGCATTCCGGCGGCTATGTGAAGGTCGAGCCCGGCACCACCCGCACCTCGATCCCCGGCGTTTTCGCGGCCGGCGACCTGACCGACCATGTCTATCGCCAGGCGGTGACCTCGGCGGGCATGGGCTGCATGGCGGCGCTGGATGCCGAACGCTGGCTGGCCGAGCAGGAGTAGGCCCCGGGGGACGACGCCCCGGGGGCAGGGCTGCGCGCCCCGGGGAGGGATTTCGGACAGGGACGGATTTCGGATCAGCCCGGGCGCAGCATCCGCAGCAGCGTGCCGTCCTTCAGCACGAACTGGTGGAACAGCGCCGCCAGCGCATGGCCCGCCGCAAGCAGCAAGATCAGGTTGGCCATCAGCATATGCGGCCCCGCCGCCGCCTCCTGCCCACCGAACCAGGCGACCATCCCGGCAAGCGGCATCAGCAGGATCAGAAGATATAGCAGGCCATGGACGGCATGGGCCAGCTTGCCGGTGATCCCGTGCGGCGCGGGCGGCGCGCCACGGCGCAGCCGAAGAATGATACGGATCACCGCCAGGACGAAGACCGCGACCCCCAGCCAGACATGCAGCATGGCGTTCGGGACCGTGACCTCGGCCCCTTGCAGGCGCTGGAACAGCGCCCGCCCCATGCCGCTTCCGGCGAAATAGTTCACGACAATGCCCAAGGCGATCAGCCAGTGAAGGGCGATCTGGGCCGGGCCGTATCCGGCGGGTCTGGTCCTGGGGGATTTCGCTTGCGATGTGGTCATGGCTGGCCTCCTGCTTTCGGTGTCGATGGCGCGAGTCCTTGGGAAGGATACGCCAGAACGCAGGAATTCCGTCTTTCCTGCGGCGCGGTGCCGCAGGAAAATCCGTCACATCTTTGGCCGGTCAGGGCCGATACCGTTGCGGGCCCGGCCTCAATGCACGCTGACCGGCGCGAAATCATGCGCCTTGGCCAGATGGAAGGCGAGATTGCGGTCCGCGACCAGCGCCAGGCGCCGCCCGTTCGGCGCATGGACCGAATAGATCACCTCGGCCTCGCCGACCTGCTCGCGCATTTCGGCCTGCGCCTCTTGCGGCAATTCGGCGGCCAGATCGGCCACCGCGATCGGGCGGACATAGACGATCCGCTCGGCATCCTCGGGAAAACCTTTGAATGGCGTGTTCATTTTCATCACCCCTTTCCGTTCGAAGCGCCACCGCGCGAGATGGCGATGGTCTGGACCACGCTTTCCGGCACCTGACGCTCCAGATCTATGTGCAACAGCCCGTGTTCCATCCGGGCGCCCGCCACCCGCACCCCATCGGCCAGCACGAAGCTGCGCTGGAACGCGCGCGAGGCGATGCCGCGATGCAGATAGACCCGTTCCTGCGGGCCCGCGCCCTCGGCCACGCGGCCGCGGATGACAAGCTGGCGGTCCTCGATGGTGATCGCCAGATCCTCCTCGCGAAAGCCCGCGACGGCGAGGGTGATGCGATAGGCGTTTTCCGAGACCGCCTCGATGTTATAGGGCGGATAGCCGCCCTCGGCGCCGGATTTGGCGGTGCGCTCGACCAGGCGTTCCAACTGTTCGAACCCCAGAAGGAAGGGATGCGCGCCGAAGCTGAGTTTCGTCATTCCTCGACTGTCCTTTGCATAAAGCGACAATTCGCGGCGCCGACCCCATCGGGCATCGGGCGCCATATAGGGAAATATGGGGCGCGGGACGGCCGCTCGCAACCCCCGCGGCGGTGTTGGAGGCCGGTAGGGAGCGGCGGATGCGAAGACCGGAGGGAATCGCAGAAAAGCCTTGCGTGATTCTTCACCGAATCAAAAGATTTCCTATATCCTGCAACGACCAGCCAGCCGGAAGACCTGCCCTGCCATGAATGCCCCCTCGGAAATGAGTTTCGAAGAAATGATTCGCGTGAAGCTTGAGGTGCTGCGCCGAGAGCACCGCGACCTCGACGAGGCGATCCATGCGCTTGAGACCAACGGCAGGCCCGACCAACTGACGCTGCGGCGGCTCAAGAAGCAAAAGCTTGCGCTGAAGGACCAGATCACCGCGATCGAGGACCGGCTGATCCCCGATATCATCGCCTGATCCGGCCGCACCCGCTTTGGCTTGCCCCCCCGGGCATTCCCCTGTATCGGCGAAAACGGCCCCGACCGCTGGCGATCCGGGGCCGCATGATCCGGCAAAGCCGCGCCACCAGCGGGCAGGGCCGCACAGCAGGGGCAATGGATATGGGCATCGCCGTCGGCATCATCATGGGGTCGCAATCCGACTGGGCCACGATGAAGGAGGCCGCGCTGATCCTAGACGAACTGGGGATCGGCTATGAAAGCCGGATCGTCTCGGCCCATCGCACGCCGGACCGGCTGTGGTCCTACGGCAAGAGCGCGGTCGAGCGCGGGCTGAAGGTGATCATCGCGGGCGCCGGGGGCGCGGCGCATCTGCCGGGGATGATGGCCTCGAAAACCCGGGTGCCGGTGATCGGCGTGCCGGTCCAGACCCGGGCGCTTTCGGGCGTGGACAGCCTTTATTCCATCCTTCAGATGCCCAAGGGCTTTCCCGTCGCCACCATGGCGATCGGCGCGGCGGGGGCGGCCAATGCCGGGCTGATGGCGGCGGGAATCCTTGCCATATCGGACGAGGGCATCGCCGCAAGGCTGGACGCCTGGCGCGCGGCGCTTTCGGCCTCGATCCCCGAAGAACCCAAGGACGACTGAGCGCGTCTTTCACAGGCCCGGCCCGGGCCTCAGCAGGCAGGACCACGACAGATGACAGCCCCAATCGCCCCGCTCCCCCCCGGCGCCGTGATCGGCATTCTCGGGGGCGGCCAGTTGGGCCGGATGCTCTCGGTCGCGGCCAGCAGGCTGGGCTATCGCTGCCATGTGTTCGAGCCCGCCCCCCAGGCTCCGGCGGGCCATGTCGCCGAACGGCTGGTCACCGCCGGATATGACGACGAGGCCGCGCTGCGCGACTTTGCCGCCGGGGTCGACGTGATCACCTATGAATTCGAGAACGTGCCGACCCGGGCGCTCGACCTGCTGGAATCCCTGCGCCCGATCCGGCCGAACCGCCGCGCGCTTGCGGTCGCGCAGGACCGCATCGCCGAGAAGGGGTTCCTCAACGGGATCGGCCTTGAAACCGCCCCCTGGGCCGAGGTGAATTCGGAGGCCGACCTGCGCGCCGCCGTGGCGCGGATCGGGCTGCCCGCCGTGCTGAAGACCACCCGGCTGGGCTATGACGGCAAGGGCCAGGCCCGGCTGACCGAGGAAGCCGACATCCCCGCCGCCTGGGCCGCGATGGCGGGCGCGCCCGCGGTGCTGGAAGGTTTCATCGCCTTCGAGCGCGAGATTTCGGTGGTGGCGGCGCGGGGGCTCGACGGTGCGATCTCGGCCTTCGACCCGGGCGAGAACATCCATGAGGGCGGGATCCTGCGCACCACGACCCTGCCCGCGCGGATCGGCGCGGCGCGGCGCTCGGATGCCGTGCTGATCGCCGCGCGCATCCTGAACGCGCTGGATTACGTCGGCGTGATGGGGGTCGAGCTGTTCGTGACCCCCTCGGGCCTTCTGGTCAACGAAATCGCGCCCCGGGTGCATAATTCGGGCCACTGGACCCAGGCGGGCTGCGCGGTCGATCAGTTCGAGCAGCATATCCGCGCGGTGGCCGGCCTCCCGCTGGGCGATGGCAAGCGCCATGCCGATGTGGTGATGGAGAACCTGATCGGCGACGACATCGACCGCCTGCCCGCGCTTTTGCGCGCGCCCGACACCTCGGTCCATCTCTATGGCAAGACCGAGGCCCGGCCGGGCCGCAAGATGGGCCATGTGAACCGCATCCTCAGGGGCTGAACGGAAACGCCCGCCGATACCGGGGGCCGCCTCAGGCCTCTTCCACCATCACGACGCCCTGCACCGCCTTCAGCGCGCCCTTGAGCTGGGGCGTGACCGGATAGGGATCGCGCAATTCCAGATCGACCTCGCGCCCGGCCGCGTCCGGGACGCAAAGAGTGATGCGCGCCCGCGCCCGGCCCGAGGCCTTCGCCAGCAGCGCCGCGATCGCGGCCACCGCCTCTTCGCGGTTCAGATGGATGCGCAGATCCGCCGCCCCGGCCTGATCGGCCACCGAATCGATGGGCGAGACGCTGTTCACCAAGAGCTTGACGCCTTCGCCATCGGGATCGACCCGGACCGACAGCACCACATTGCAGCCCGGCTCAAGCAATTCGCGCGATTGCTCCAGCACGTCCGAGAAGACCGTCGCCTCGTAAAGCCCGGTCGGGTCGGAGCAGGCCACGAAGGCGAAACGGTTGCCCTTGGCCGATTTGCGCTCTTGCCGCGCGCTGACCGCCGCCGCGATCTTGGCGACGAAGGGCTGACCCTTCTGCACCGCCTGAAGGGTGATCTCGGACAGGGTCAAGACGCCCTGCCGCTTCAGCGCGGGCATGTAATCGTCCAGCGGATGGCCCGAGAGGTAGAAGCCCACCGCCTGATGCTCGTGCCCCAGCCGCTCCACCGGCAGCCAGTCGTCGCATTGCGGCAGCCGCGGCTCGGGAATGTCCGAGCCCGCCTCGCCGAAGAGCGAGACCTGCGCCGAGCCCGCCGCCTCATGCACCGCCGCCGAATAGGCGACCAGCGCGTCCAGCGCCTGGAAGATGCGGGCGCGGTTGGGCTCCAGCGCCTCGAAGGCGCCCGCGCGGGCCAGCATTTCCAGGGGCCGCTTGCCGATCCGCTTCAGGTCGACCCGGCGGGCGAAATCGAAGATCGAGGCGAAGGGTTTCTCGCGCCCCTCGACCCGACGCGCGGCGGTGATCATGTTCATCGCCTCGACGCCCACGTTCTTCAGGGCGCCAAGGGCATAGATCACCCGGCCGTCGCGCACATCGAAGGTGGCAAGGCTCTGGTTCACGCAGGGCGCCACCGTCTCGACCCCCATCCGGTCAAGCTCGCGCTTGTAGACGGCCAGCTTGTCGGTCAGATGGATATCGCAATTCATGACGCCCGCCATGAATTCCTCGGGGTGGTTGGCCTTCAGCCATCCGGTCTGGTAGCTGACCACCGCATAGGCGGCGGCATGCGACTTGTTGAAGCCGTAATTGGCGAATTTCTCCAGCAGGTCGAAGACCTCGCCCGATTTCTTGGCGTCGATCCCGTGGGTCTTGGTGCAGCCCTCGACGAATTTCGGCCGCTCCTTGGCCATTTCCTCGGCGATCTTCTTGCCCATGGCGCGGCGCAACAGGTCGGCGCCGCCCAGGCTGTAGCCGGCCATGACCTGCGCGATCTGCATCACCTGTTCCTGGTAGACGATGATGCCCTGGGTTTCCTTCAGGATATGGTCGATGGTCGGATGGATCGATTCGAGTTCCCGGCTGCCGTTCTTCACCTCGCAATAGGTCGGGATGTTCTCCATCGGCCCGGGACGGTAAAGCGCCACCAGCGCCACGATATCCTCGATACAGGTGGGCTTCATGCGCCGCAGCGCATCCATCATGCCCGAGCTTTCCACCTGGAACACCGCCACCGTGCGCGCCGCCGCGTAAAGCGCATAGGTCGCCGGATCGTCCAGCGGGATGTGGCCGATGTCGTTCTCGGTCCCCGGCTTCGGCGCGTAAAGCTGGCGGCCGTCGCGGGCCACATGCAGCGGGCGGTCGTTCTTGCGGATCAGCTCGATCGCATTCTGGATCACCGTCAGCGTCTTGAGGCCGAGGAAGTCGAATTTCACCAGCCCCGCAGCTTCCACCCATTTCATGTTGAACTGCGTCGCCGGCATGTCGGATCGCGGGTCCTGGTAAAGCGGCACCAACGCGTCCAGCGGCCTGTCCCCGATCACCACCCCGGCGGCGTGGGTGCCCGCATTGCGGTAAAGCCCCTCGATCTGCTGGGCATAGGCCAGAAGACGCTCCACCACCTCTTCCTTCGCGGCCTCGCGCAGGCGCGGCTCATCGGCCAGCGCCTTGGTGATCGAGACGGGCTTGACGCCCTCGACCGGGATCATCTTCGACAGCCGGTCCACCTGGCCATAGGACATCTGGAGGACCCGCCCCACGTCGCGCACGGCGGCCTTGGAGAGAAGCGCGCCGAAGGTGATGATCTGGGCGACCTTGTCGCGGCCGTATTTGCCCTGCACATACTGGATCACCTCCTCGCGGCGATCCATGCAGAAGTCGATGTCGAAATCCGGCATCGAGACCCGCTCGGGGTTCAGGAACCGCTCGAACAGCAGCGCATAGCGCAGGGGATCCAGATCGGTGATCAAGAGCGCATAGGCCACCAGCGAGCCCGCGCCCGACCCCCGCCCCGGCCCGACCGGGATATCGTGCTCCTTCGCCCATTTGATGAAATCCGAAACGATGAGGAAATAGCCCGGAAACCCCATCTTCTCGATGATGCCGAGCTCGAAGCGCAGCCGCTCCTCGTATTCCTCGCGCTTTGCTGCCAGCGGGATCACCGCAAGGCGCTTTTCCAGCCCCTCCCAGGCCTGGCGACGCAGTTCCTCCACCTCGTCATCGGCGAATCTGGGCAGGATCGGCTTGCGCTTGTAGGCCATGAAGGCGCAGCGGCGGGCGATCTCGACGGTATTGGCCACCGCCTCGGGCAGGTCGGCGAAAAGCGCGACCATCTCGGATTCGGATTTGAAGTAATGCTGCGGGGTCAGGCGGCGGCGCGGCTCCTGCTGGTCGACATAGGCGCCCTCCGCGATGCAGATCATCGCGTCATGCGCCTCATACATCGCGGCCTTGGGGAAGAAGACGTCATTGGTCGCGACCAACGGCAGGCCCATGTCATAGGCCATGCCCACCAGCCCGCGCTCGGACTGCGCCTCCGCCTCGGGCAGGGCGCCGCCCTCGCCGGGATGGCGCTGAAGCTCGATGTAGAGCCGCCCCGGATAGATCGCCGACAACCGCTCGCACAGGGCCCGCGCCTTGGCATCCTGCCCCAACCGCAGGAACCGCCCCAGAGGCCCGTCCGGCCCGCCGGAAAGGCAGATCACACCCTCGGCATGCGCCGCCAGCTCCTCGACCGTGACCTGGATGATCTGCCCGCCCTTGCCCAGATAAAGGCAGGAGTTCAACTTCATCAGGCTCTCGTAGCCGGTCTCGTTCTGCGCCAGCAGCACGACCGGCGCGGGCAGGCGCGGCTTTTCCCCGGGCTGCGCCGGATCGAAGGCCAGGCTGACCTGGCATCCGATGATGGGCTGAAGCCCCGCATCCTTGGCATGGCTGGAAAACTCCAGCGCACAGAACATGTTGTTGGTGTCGGTGACCGCGATCGCGGGCATCCCCGCCTCGACCGCCAGCTTGACCAGCTTCTTGACCGGCACCGCCCCTTCCAGAAGCGAATGCTCGGTATGGGTTCTCAGATGGATGAATCGCACGGGCTCGGACATGAAGACAGCCTATCAACGCCGCGAAGCGGGCGAAAGAGCGCCCGACTTTTCGGCAATCGCGTAAACTCCTTCCTCGGAGGCATCGAAAATCGCGCTTGCCTTGAATCGCATGCGCCTGCTTGATGAAATGAAAAAGCAAGGAAGGGGCGCGTCGCCAGCTTTACGCCGCATCGGGCGGGCACGCATATCGCCTCCAATGGGGAGTATCGCGGCGGAAGAACGAATGACCGCGATCGCGTTTCTCCTGAACGGAGCGCAGGTCAGCGTCTCGGACGAAAGCCCGACGCGGACCCTGCTCGACTGGCTGCGCGAAACGCGCGGGCTGAAGGGCACCAAGGAAGGCTGCAACGAAGGCGATTGCGGCGCCTGCACCGTCATGGTCAGCGACGAGAGCGGCGCAAGGGCGCTCAACGCCTGCATCCTGTTTTTGCCGCAACTCCAGGGCAAGGCCGTGCGCACGGTCGAAGGGATCCGGGGCCCGAAGGGCCAGCCCCATCCGGTGCAAGAGGCGATGGTCACCCATCACGGCAGCCAGTGCGGCTTCTGCACCCCCGGCTTCGTCGTCTCGATGGCGGTGGCGCATATGAACGGCGAAACCGCCCATGACGACACGCTCGCGGGCAACCTGTGCCGCTGCACCGGCTATGCGCCGATCATCCGCGCGGCAAAGGCCGCCGAAGCCGCCCCCGTCCCCGAATGGATGAAAACCGACCGCGCCTTCATCTTGGCCGAAATATCCCGGGGGGAGACGCCGCAGGCGGCGGGGGGCAGCGCCCCCCCCCCCCCCCCCCCCCCCC
>NZ_JBEFZE010000045.1:0-25159 GCF_042762395.1 Pseudogemmobacter sonorensis | reverse complement strand
GCAAACCACGGGACTATGATGCGGAACTGAAGGCGCTGGAAGACAAGGCGCGGGAACTGAAAGCCCGCAAGGTGCAACAGCTTGGCGAACTGGTAATCGCCACCGGCGCGGACAGCCTCACCGCCGAGGAACTGGCCGGTGCGCTCGTCGCGCTGACGGAAACCACCGATGCCGGAAAGAGGGAGGCATGGGCGAAGCGCGGGGCGGCGTTCTTTCGCAGCAAGTCGCGGCGATCTACACCAGCGCCTGACCGCGACGCTGACAGCACTCAGACGCAACCGGGCATCGCGCAACCGGCATCAGTCGGCGCGGGCGCGGCATGATATGCGGACGTGGCAGGTCGAGCGCCGCAAGCGCACCCGACATCTGATCGAACTCGGCGGACTCGTCGTCAAGGCAGGCATCGTGGACCTGACCGGCGACGACCGCGCCATGATCTATGGCGCGATGATCTGGATCGCCGACAAGCTCAAAAGCGAGGACGGCGAACGCGCGCAAGGTGTATGGAGAAAGCTGGGAAAGATGGCGTTCGAGGCGGATGGGCCGGAGTCAATACCTTGCTCACGCGTCGAGCATGGTGCTATGTTCAGGAAACGCCGCACGGACAGCATCTGACAATTGAACTCGGGGACGGCTCACTTGTGACAAAAGAATGTGCGATTATTGACACCTGTGTCCTTCTCTCTGATCCCGATGTTGTGGTACGTGCTGCGAAGATTGGCTTTCCTGTAGTAACAAAAACCGTTTTTGACGAGATCGACTACAACAAGAAGAACTCCGACATCGACACTGCTAAAAATGCCAAACTAATATTTCGAAAAATAAAGCACCAGACTCCAAAACAACTAAATACACTACCATGCGGCAAGGGACTTCGCGACGGCGACACCTTGTACAAGTATGAATTTGATAGCGCCCCGCTATTCGTGCTCACACGCAATCATTACAAAGCGAAAAGAAATACCTTCAACGATGCAAATACGTATAACGACGCAACGATACGTGAGGTAGCAAAGGATTACGACCTGATCTTAGTTACCGAAGATGGTGGCAACAAAACCCTTGCTGATCTCGATGGAATTCGCGCCACCGTTTGGGCGCCACGAGCCAAGAACAGGCGAGCCCAGAAGACTGCTCTGGTGCCAACACCACCATCAGTTCAACCTTTTGGGATAGCAACCTCCGTTACCCCCGACAGGCACCAAGCCCGTCGGCCACAAGCCATTCCCGGCGAAGGGGATACAGTTACACTTGGGCGCTCCGGCTCGTCCGTAAGGCTCGCTCGTCAAATTGGCGCGGGTGGTGAGGGACAGGTTTTCGAACTGACAGGCGACAACCGCGTTGCGAAAATTTACCACAGCGACCAGCTTACAGCCAATAGGATCGCGAAGCTCGAGTTGATGGCGTCGCGCACCGTCTCCCGCAATGGGATCTGCTGGCCAGAAAAGCTCGTCTATGCTGCGGACGGCTCTCCCGTAGGCTATGTGATGCAGCGAGCGCAGGGGCATCCTTTACAGAAGTCCGTATTCGTCAAACCTCTCCTGTCGCAACGGTTCCCCAAGTGGCGAAGAGAAAATCTCGTCAATGTCTGCCTCTCGTTTCTCGAGCATATGCAGTACTTGCACGTCCTAAACGTCCTCGTCGGTGACATCAACCCGATGAACGTACTGGTCGACAGCGATGGAACCAATGTATTCATTGTTGACACCGACAGCTTTCAGGTGGAGGGCTTTCCCTGCCCGGTAGGAACGGTGAACTTTTCCCCACCTCACCTTCAGCACAAGAACTTCAGGACAGTCCTCAGAACCGAGGATGATGAGCTTTTCGCGATAGCGACGATGCTCTTCATGATCCTTGTGCCCGGAAAGACACCCTACTCCCAACAGGGAGGCGAATCTCCGGAGAAGAACATAATTGAAGCCAACTTTCCCTATCCTCTTGGCGGCGAGCACAAGGGCAAGAACGTATCACCTGGCCCGTGGCGATACATCTGGAGCCATCTACCGTACAGGCTGAAAGAGCTTTTCCACAAGGCGTTCAGAGAAAATCAACGCATCACGATCTCCGAATGGCTCGATGCACTTCGAGCATACCAAGGCGATATCGCCAAGGGTTATCTATCGAACGATGTCTTTCCTGCGGGCTTCAAGGTGCCGAGGGGCCAAGGAGTGAAGGTTACTTGCACCCGGCGGGGCTGCGGAAAGTCCTTCGAGTTGTTTCGTGACAAAGTCGCAGAGTTGAACGAAAAAGGGCAAAGTCCGATATGTCCCGACTGCCTACGCACAATGGAACTCGAGCGCTTGGCTCGAACCTCGGCTGCGGCAAACAACAGTACTGAAAGAAGGCCTCCATCCCAAGGCGGGGGATGGCAGTCAGCCTTCTCGAAACGAGGTACAAATAAGCCACATACTATGCCGAGGGCTCATACTTCTCGGACGTCCAGCCACGCGCAGGCCAGTGCCACAAAGCAGAGGGCAGCGAGCGGGCCTGGAGGGAAGTGGGTCGTCGCATTTTTGGCCGTACTCCTTGTTCTGGGATTGATGGTTGGATGGTGGATCGTCCCAGTCATCTTGATCGCGGTAGTAGGCGTTGGCTTGCTAGGTGGCAAAATTCCTAGATAGCGGAGAAAGAAGCATGAATGATGACCTAATTTTGCGTCAAGAAGAACTCGTTGAGAACCCAACTGCGCGTCTTCCGGTGTGCCTGGTGCTCGATACAAGCGCGTCAATGACCGGCTCGCCGATTAGCGAGTTGCAAGAGGGCGTCAATACCTTCTTCACCGAACTGCTCCGGGATGAAGTGGCCAAATATTCTGCGGAAGTGGCGGTTGTAACCTTTGGCGGGTATGTCGATATGCCCGTCGACTTCGCGGCGGTAACAAGCCAAACAGTCCCATCCTTGAAAGCCGGTGGAATGACCCCCATGGGCGAAGCAGTAGAGAAGGCGCTAGAACTTCTGAATACTCGCAAAGAAGAGTACAAGCGCGCTGGCGTAGATTACTATCAGCCTTGGCTCGTCCTCATGACCGACGGTGCCCCAACGGACGATATTTCTCGGTCTAGCCGCTTGGTCGATGATCTTGTGCGGGACAAGAAGCTCGCAGTGTTCGCGATCGGTATCGGCAAGGATGCTGACATGAACGAGCTTGCGAAGCTCTCCGGCGGTCGCCCCCCACTTATGCTGAAGGGACTGGAATTCAGCAAGTTCTTCCTCTGGCTAAGCGCGTCGGTTTCGCGCGTTTCGCAGTCTGTGCCTGGTAATAAGGTGGACCTCGACCCCGTATCCGCATGGGCTAGCGTGTGAGCAGGAAACTTGCGTTCGCCGCTGTCGCGGGACGAAACAAGGAAGATCGACGCGGCGCCTGCCAAGATGCGGTATTTGGCAAGAGCCTGAACGGCATATCTTGCATCGCTCTCGCGGATGGGGCGGGATCGCGGCGATTGTCCGGAACCGGTGCGCGTAAGACCGTACGCGTAGTCGTTGATCACATTCTAGCTCACTTCGACCTACTATTCGAGCAAACGTGGCGTGGCGACAGGAAGGAAGCTACTTCCTATATTCTCAATTTGATCTCTACGGAGTTGAGTTCGGATCGATTCTCGCGTCGTGGAAGTCTAGAGGATTATGCTTGCACTCTCATCTTTGCGGCTACCGATGATGACCGAATGTTGCTTGGTCACCTTGGCGATGGCGTCGCTTTTTTAGTTGATGCTCAATCGGTTGAGATTTCATCTCAGCCTGACAATGGCGAATTTGCCAACGAAACCTACTTTTTCACAGCTCACGACGCAGTTGAACACTTCCGTCTAACAGCGACGAAGCTTGAGGCGCCTGTGTCAATTCTTTTGGCGAGCGACGGTGCGGCAGTCAGTCTCTTAAGGCGCGCAGATCAAGCTGTCGCCCCTGCGGTAAGGCGACTGTGCGAATGGACGGCCTCTCGTCCTAGAAGGCAGATGAACACCGCCCTCAAAGCCAACCTTGAAGGGGTGTTCCTACATAAGACGATAGATGACTGCTCGATTGCGATAATGGCTGATCCAAGGCTGCATGAAAATCGAGACAGTTAACGCTCGTTTTCCTCTTTGGCACTAATATCTCCAGCAGCTATGAAACATCGCAATTTGGTGCGCAACACATGTTCACACTTCGATTTCTAGCGAATTATGTTGGAATTGGTTGCGGGGGCTGGCTTCAACCTTTGTCCTAACTTCTCCGGGTCGTTGCCGGTGTTCCGCTTCAACAAAGTCGAGAATGCCGAACAACTCGCCGCGTAGCTTGGCATAAACCTCGCCGCGCTTCTCGCCGGGCATGAGAACGACTTCCTCGATCAGCGAGCGCAGTTCCTCGGCGGCGATACGGCCATCGTCATCGTTGTGCAGGGTGTCCGTGAACCGCTCTACCCGCTTGCGATAGATGTTCCCAATGTTGGGATGCACGTCCGGCGTGTCGGCGGGTGCCTGCAACTGCCGGACGATGAGTTCCGCCTTCTGCCGCTCCAGCTCGTCCATGCGCGCCTTCATCGAAGGCTGATACATGCCGTCCTCGATGGCCGCGATGATTCCGGCGATGGCCTTCTCTATCTTGTCGAGTGCCTTGCGGTCCTGCTCACCCTGTGCCCGACGCTCACGGTTCAGGCGGTTCATTTCCTCCGCAAAGGCACGCACGGTTTCCTCGACGGCGCGGGCAGAGATCAGCCTGTCCTTGAGACCGGACAGCACCCGTTCCTCGATCTTGTCGCGGGTGATGGTCCTGTTGTTGTCGCAGGTGCCGCGCCGGTGATGGTTCAGGCAACCGTAGCGGTCGCGCATGATGAGGCCATATTTGCCGCCACAGCAACCGCAGGTCAGCAGGCCGGAAAGAAGGGAAACGGGCCGCTTCTTCTCGTACAGCTTGCGAGCCTTCGCCTTCCTGACACCTTCGGCAGTCGCCTCGAACCGGACGGCGATGTCCCTCTGGCGCGCGCGAACCGCGTTCCACAATTCGTCATCAATAATACGCAAATGCGGAACCTCGCTCCTGATCCACTTCTCGGGCGGGTTGATGCGCGACACGCGCTTGCCGGTGGAGGGGTCTTTGACGAAGCGCAGGCGGTTCCACACAAGGACGCCGACATATAGCTCGTTGTTGACGATGCCGGTGCCGCGCGAGACATGGCCCCGGATACTGGTGTCGCCCCATGCCCGGCCAAGCGGGCCGGGAACGCCATCGCGGTTCAGATCGACGGCGATGGCTTTGGGACTCTTGCCCGACGCGAACTCGCGGAAGATGCGCTGGACAATCTCAGCCTCCTCGGGCACGATCTCGCGGTCGCCCCGGATCGGCTCGCCATTTCCGTCCAGCTTCTTCACCACCTTGTAGCCATAGCAGAGACCACCGCCCGCCTTGCCCTTCTCCACCCTGCCCCGCAGCCCACGATGGGTCTTCATGGCAAGGTCTTTGAGGAACAGTGCATTCATCGTGCCTTTGAGGCCGACATGAAGCTCGCTGATCTCGCCCTCGGCCAAGGTGACGATGGTGACGCCCGCGAATTTCAGATGCTTGAACAGCGTCGCCACGTCCGCCTGATCGCGGCTGATCCGGTCCAGCGCCTCGGCCAAGAGGATGTTGAACTTGCCATGCTGCGCATCGCGCATCAGCCGCTGGATACCGGGTCGCAGGATCGTGCTGGCACCGGATATGGCCGCATCCTCGTAAGAACCGACGATCTGCCACCGCTCCCGCCCCGCATGTTCCCGGCAAAGCCGGAACTGGTCTTCGATGGACGCCTCGCTCTGCTTGTCGTCGGAATAGCGGGCGTAAAGGGCGGTGCGGGTCATGGCTTTGATCCTTTCTTATCCTTGGCGGTCCCCTACCGCGACAACGCGGATTGAACATCGGTCAGGGCAAAGTCGTCGCCGACATACAGAAGCGGGGCCGAATGCCGTTTGGCGAGAGCATAGGCAAAGCAATCGCCGAAGTTCAGCCCGCCGCGCGTTCCGAACCCTTTGCCGTAGTCCAGACGCGCCTTCATCGCCGCACGCGCAAGGCTCTCGTCCGTAGGGGCAATGGCGATACGGAAATCGGCCAGAAACGCATCCAGATCGGCAATCGCTTCGTGCCGGTCCCCGTTCCTGATCCTGCCCGCCATGACGGTGCCCGCCTCGACATAGTTCACCGCCGATATGAGGCGCGAAGCACCTGTCTGTAGCGCGACCATGCAGTCAGAGGCTTCCGCCTCCTCGAACATGATCGCAATGATGGCGGACGCATCGACAATCATCATCGGGAGAAGCCAAGCTCTTCGGACGTGTCGCCGACCGCCTCATCCCATTCCTGTTTCGTGACCGGGCGGCGGTCATAGCGGCTGGCACGCTCACGGACGAACGCCTTCATGCGCGAAACATAGTCGCGCTGCGCCTCCTGCTCGGCGCGCAGCCGTTCCAGCCGCTCACGCATGGCCTGCGTGATGGCGTCGGTCATGGTCTCGCCGGTCAGGCGGGACAGTTCCCGCGCCAGCCGGTCCGCTTCCTCGGTCTTGATGCTCAAGGCCATGCCAGCCTCCTTCTAGATTTATGATCTAGATAACATTTCCGTCCCGATCATTCAATGGCGAAGACCGGAACCCCGGCTGCTATTGATCGTCATCGTCACCGGAACGGCCTTCCGGCGCATCCATCCGGGGCGTTGGCGGCTGGTTATCGTTTGCGGCCTGCAACGCCTCGAAATGCTCCCGCGCGATCTGTCTGCCGATCAGCCGGGCGATGGTCAGCACCACCGCATCCACCCGCGCGGACGTATCGGGATTGCGACCGGCATCCTGTCCATCGGGCGCGTGGTTGTCGTTCGCCGGTTTCTGCTTCCCGCCATTGCCCTTGCGGTCAGAAGTCATTGAGGAAATCGAACTCGTTGCGGGGCGGCCACCCGGCGGGATTTGCAACCCAGCGGTTGATGTCGGATTCATGCCAGCCCGCGCCGTTCACGCTGATCTTTAGCTGGGCCGGAAAGGTGCCCTCTTTCATCTTGCGGTAGATGGTGGACCGGGACAGGCCGGTGCGGGCGAGAACGGTCTTCATGCGGATGATGCGGTCTGGTTGGCGCATGGCTGTGCTGCCTCCAACTGGTTGTTTCTGACGATTGCAGAGACCAGCCAGGGAAACGATTTATCGTTTTGCAACAGTTATTTATACGGCATAGTGCTATAGCGCAGAAACGGCGGTAAATAGGATGGTTCTTCGGCCCGATTCTCCACCCATGTCGTATTCGATGCTATGGATGAAAGAGGGTTCTGCGCCGGGCAGCCTCCTGATTCGGCCGGGATTCTGGACGATTGCTTGCGGTCGGCGACGAGGGATTGCCTTCGGCCCCCGGAACCTACACTCGCTTGACGGTTCGCGTTCTTTTCTTCGTTGCTCCTCGTTTCCCTGCAACCTCGACGAACCGCCTGAACGTGGCGCATTCCATGTGCGAGCGTGCTGGACAATCCGCGACATGGCGCAGCGTGTCGCTTAACGCCTTCAGTTCGCGAATCTTCCAGTCGATCTCGTCCGCCTTTCGATGCAACAACGCGCGCGGCAAATCCGGTGTGCCGTTTGCGCCGAACATGCCGGCAATCTCAGTTAGCGAAAAGCCGGCCGACTGCCCCATGGCGATCAGCTTGAGCTGCAACAGAACCTCCGGCGCAAACTGCCGCCGCAAACCGTGCCGGGAAGCTGGGGCGATGAGGCCTACTTCCTCGTAATAGCGCAACGCAGAGGGCCTTATTCCGCTCCTTGCGGAAACGTCTCCGATGTCCAGAAACTTCATGCTTGACCTCAAGTTGACTTGAATTCGTACCGTTATAGGGCATGCCGTTGTGCCGCAGGGGCTTGGTGATCTTCCCTTCCAAATTCCCGCTGTTCCACCGGCTTAAGCCAAGACAGCTCGCCTTGCTCCAGATCGGCAATGATCCGTTGCGTCACTTTCTAATAAACATCTGCTTTCATGGTCTTTTTACTCCTTTTGGATAGTCGGTTGCACATGCAACCGGACTAGGCCCGCGCCGATGAGCGGGGGGAGGCCGTCAAGATCGAAAGGATCGGCAGGTGGTGCGGGCGCAGGCGAAGCCGAGCCACGGCTCCGATGCTTTCTCCCGCAGCCCTGGCAAGAACTTGGGTCTAGACGGAGGATGGGGCCGGAAGGCCCCCGGAAACCAAAACGAAGCGCGCGGCTCCTATAGAGTCGCGCTCGTCCGTAAGGGGCGCCTCAAGCGCCCCGACAACTGCGCAAGGGATGGAAGCCTTGGGCCGAGACTACAGGCTCGGGTTTACCGACAGCCCGGCCCCGCCCAGGCGGGGTGCGCCTGATTGGAGTAAATCAGAACTAAGGTCCTGCCGGAGCGCCAGACACCGCCGTTGCTGCCGGGACCGCCACTGCTGCCAACAAAGTAGCATAATGTTTCAGAACATCTTCAATTCTGGTGAGAAGCCCCTCGAACCCCGAAAAGTCCACGGTTCCAGCATTTGCCCTGACAACCGCTTCGGCAAAAATAACTTTGCCATACTCGGTGTGGTCCGCGTGTTCCTTCTTTGGATTGAATTTCTTGCCGTCGAGCACCGTGGCGAGCAGAGTCGGATCGAATAGTGATTCAATATCCTTATCGACCGGCGGCGTGCCTTCCGGCACTTTCACCAGATACAAATTGAGTCCCAAATGATAAAAGGGATCGGTCGTCGTAGTAGATACCGCCTTACCAATCTTGGATTTGGCGTTTTTGATAACGGATTTGAGCCCATCATCATTATCGCACAAGATAATGACCGGATGTGCCATAGGCTTGTACTTATATTTCTTGAGCGCGTTCTCGTACTGTGAAATCAATGCCCCTTGCCCGGCAGCGCCATGTCCAAGGTTTAAAAGCTCTCGCGAGGCGCCGGATGATTTCAGGAAATGCACAAGCCGGACGGCCTTGCCGTCTACTTCCCTAGCCAGCAGCGGGAACTTCTTCACCAAAGCTCTTATTGCACATTGCAAGTATGTGATATCCGACACGCCCTCCGTCACGATCAGCGGCGCGGCGGGCGCGGCGAAATACTTGTAGAACAGGAATTTTCGGTACAACTCTTCCGGCGCGCGCGGCGGATGATACTCTCCTGCGGCCTTTGCGAGCTTGTTGATCCTCGGATGACGATCACGCCGCGCCTTGACGAAATAAATGTGCGAGAGCGTGCCTTCTAGCGGGCCCAGCTTATCAGTGGCATTCGCAGGATCATCACCGGGGCGGAAATAGTATCCCGTCTGGAAAAGCAAATTACACATCGCCCGCGCCGCGCGGTAGTAGTCCTGATTGATATTTGCCTTGGCGTTCACGACTAGTCCTGTTACGGTCTGGCGGGACTGACGCAAAGACATGCGGGTCTTTACCGGATTAATAGAAAATCCTGTCCCTTCGATGGTCTTCCTCAGCTTTGCGCCCACCTCCCAATCAGCGCCATGTACATTCACGGCAATTTCGGTGGGGAAGAGCTTTTCGTTGGTCGAAAAAGTCAGATCATCGGCATAGCGCGTGTAAGTGCAGCGGGTATTTCGGGCGAGTGCCAGCAGCCGCGAGTCCAGAATATTTCCAATCAGGTTCGAAATCACCGGAGAACAGGGGCTTCCCTGCGGCAACGCGTTATCGTGACACGCGATTTGCGCGATGATCGTGGCGACCTTGGGCTCCAGTGGAAACATCGCGTCGCGAATGAAGAAGCCGCGCACCCGCCCAAAATTTATGGTGCCGAAGAAATCTTCGAGATCGAGATTGAAGACGAAGCGCCGCCGCCTGTGGACCTCGGCGTTGGAGACGATGGTGCGGCCCTGATGGAAGCCGTGGGAAGCAAACCAGAACCGTGCGTTCTCCTGCTTTCGCTCGTGTACACAAGCATAGAGCAACTCGGCAAGACGGGTTTGCAGCAAGGCGAGCTGCGGCTCCGGCGCGTTTATCGTGCGAACGCCGCCTGATTTCTTCGGGATTTCGAAGGAGCGATACTTCTTAGCCGGGTCCAGCTTGTAGAGAACGTAGCTGACCCCCTTAGGAGTGAAGCCAAGCAGCTTAGCCAGTTCAGTGAGGCTTTGCACTTTCTTTAATTTATCTAATGATCTCAAACGCCTGTACTCTGCGTTGGGGGCTTACGGGCACTCTTATGCGAGCGTAAGCGATACACCGGAAAGCCGGAAATACCGCAAGGGAACCTGGAGGTAAGCAGCCTGCCTACCATTGTTGTCATTTGCCGCGATGCGCAGCAGGAAGTCTGCCCGTAAGCATTTGAGAGTATGCCGGATTTGCTCACTTCGAGCAAGTCTATGCTCTACATGAAGCATCGGAAATCATAGATGCGGTCGACCATCTGGGGGTTCTGCTGGAGGATGTCCGCGAAGGCCTTGGAGTAGACCAGTGTGACGGGGAGCTTCTTGTAGAGGGTGTTGTTGTTCCAGTCCATCTTGGTGAGGCCGAGTATGCCCGCACAGGTATCGTGCCAGCCGCCTTCTCCCGAGAACCGCCGGATGAGAACCGGAGACGGCGTCGGCTTGAGAGCACCTTCCTTATAGACGTTGTAGCGAGGGTTCTGGACGTGGACCCCCTGAACGCTACCTTGCGTCCACAAGAGAGCTTCATTGCCGCTCAGCGGAAGATACGTCCCGCGCTGAATGGGGTAGCGATGCGGCGAAGGTGGCGACCCGTCGCCGAAGCGAACGCCTTTCCAGTCAACTCCCTTCACGATCTGGACCAATTCAACTTCCGTGTCGGATCGAAAGCTGTCGAAGGCTCCAAGGACTTCGTCATCAGTAAACGGGGTATTCTTGTGTATCGTGACCTTTTTTGGTGCAGCGCCAAGATGACCGCGCTGATAGATCTCAAGACTCCGCGTCAGAACTGACTGCATTTCATAATAGGAGAGATATGGGTTCTTGTTGGCGTCCTCGGTGAAATCCTTAGTATCATAGGCTACAAATTTGAAACCCGTCCCGTCAGGATCAAAAACCTGGCTACAGCAAGTGCTGTACTGTGTGCCTGTCTTCTTGTCCGTCTTCATCGCGTAGCTTATACCGATGAATGCTTCATCAGGAGCCAACCCTGTCAGCTTCCAAGGAACGCCCCCGGCCTTGGCATAGATCGCAACGCTGAGACCCCACATGACGTTAGCACGGCACCTACGGCTGAAGCTTGTCTGGCGGACAATTTGTATCGGGATATCCGATGGAGCACAGTAAGCTTTGAGATAATCATGGAAATTGAAGTTCTCCCCTTCAAAACACGCTGCCCAGTCGTTGGGTAGCAAGACGAGGGCGACATCGAAGTTACTCCGTAGGGATGACAATCTTGATATGCAGCGAAAGAGCCCCTGCGCCAGCTCGGGCTTTGCGCGTTTTTTGGCGAACTCGTCCAACTCTTGGGGAAACTTGATAACCAAGCTCTCATCAAGTTTCGCAATGGGTGCCCGGAATAGATTCTCGAAACCTGGATACTCAGGGTAGTAATTCTTCGCTTCAACCGGAGTTGCGCTCGTTTGGAGTTCACCTATCAAGCTGTGCAGCTTTCCAAGTTCCTTCTCCGGCGCAACAAGCGCAAACCGAACCGAAGGCAATGTTCCGAACTTCAAGCCGTAGGGGCCGTGAACGACCAAGCCCATGAGAGGATGCACATGAGTCCGTCCCCCGTTAAAGATCAGCTCGGGTTCTGGGAGGTAAGTGTATCCGGCAAGTTCACTGTCATCGCTCATGAAAGCCTCCTTGAAAACGCTGTGCGGCTTCCGATGGTGAAAGATGGGTTCTCGCTTTCGGTTCCGTTTTCAAAGGAACTTACGTCAACTTCGGCGGCACGCTCATTCGTCCCGAGCGATATTTCGATCCAGGCATTGAGGAGAGCGTTGTATTTATCATTGAAACGATCAGCCCTGCGCCGATCGAGGAAATCAGTAGCATCCCGCCGCGCCCGTGACGGCCATATCCAGATGTCAGGATCGATTGTAAGCCAGTTTCGACCTTCCCTGACCTCAAGCGAAATGCGGGCAGCTTCGGACCAATACACCTTCTCTTGCTCCGGATGATCTTGCGTGGACGCGGTGAAAAGCCCTGGGATCACCCCAGAGGTCCTTCCGACAATGCTTTGAAGCGGGGCAACGGCTCCCGCGTCATCGCTGTGCCTGTCGATGATCAGCCAAGAGCCGGAGCGATTGGTTCGGGCGAGTAGCGGCTTGTCACGGGATAGAGCCTTTGAAAGTGCATCGGCGATGAACCCCCTTAGATGCAGGGTCTCTGAACCAGAAAGATCATCGGATAGTGCGACATCATCAATGGATGTTAGCGCGGAGCCAAAGTGATCGTGGGCAATCTTCCGCTCTCCCCAAGCCCAAACCCCGGCTGCTTTGGTGATGACAAGGCGCCCCTCGGATTCGCTCTGCGCGCTGCGTAGCGCGGTCCAGTCCATGGGCTTGCTAAAATTCAGACGCAGGCAGTGTGAAGGCAACCTTTTAACGGGAAGGGCATTGAAACGCAGCAGCGGCGCTTGTGTCCCTGCTTTAGGCATTGGAATGCGAACATCAGATGTTTCAGACTTGCGGACCTTTCGGTCAAGCTCTGCTGGTTTCCCTTCAACATTTCTCCATATGCGCGATAGCAATGAGTCGAAGGTCTCGATGGGCACATATGCCGCCTTTACGTCCTTCGCCTTCGCCTCGTCGAGTAGTTCCTGCACAGGCTCAATCGGCTGACTTCCTTTCATGCCTGTCCAGAACAGGCCATGCGGGAACGGGTTAGCAGAAGCGAGCGCGCTCCTGAAAAGCCCTATGACGCTCTCATCGCGCCCGCTGTATCCGGTGATCACAAAGCCAAACCGATTGGCGGCATTGACCATGCATTGTGAGAGCTGCGCATTCTGTTCCGCCAGGTCCTGCGGAAGGTTTTTGATGCTATCGTACCGGAAGTCGCCGTGAATCTTGCAATAAAGCGGGTACTCTTCGTTGTTGAGCGCATCATTGGCTGATTTCGCACCTTCGATATGGAAGGCGGCGAGTGATCTGCCAGCAACTTCCGCAACAGCCTTCTCGATAACGGTGTCGAAATTCGTGGTGAAAGCCGCTCGCGTCAAACCGGACGCCAGCATGGCTCCGAGGACGCGGTGGCCAACGGACAGAGAGATATTATCCTCAGAGAGCTTGGCAGCGATGTACTTGCGCTGCCTCTCTCTGTCGTCACCGAATATTTTTTGGAAACATGCGGGGTACTCTTCATCATCCCAGAGTTTGGGAAACCCCTTTGACTCCACGAAAGCCTGAATCTTTGCTTTGATTGCGTCGACCTGCATCTCCTGACGGGAAATCTCCTGATTTTCTTCGCGGCAGTAAAACTGCCGCTTCATGTCCCAAAGAAGGTCAGTCGCGGTTTGCAGCCCGGCGGAGCGTGATGCGCCTGCGCCCAGAAACCATGCGAAGTTCTGGGGACGGAAGCACACCAGTGCTGTAAGTTCGGATTGATCCATGCTTACTCGGCCTCGGGACATGTCCTTTGTGGAGGCATCCTAGCAGCTTGGGTTGTATGACTATAGCCCATTCATCACTAGATGTAGGAGCTATCCACATGGCGCGACGAGTAGCAGGCCTTGGCCCCTTAAGAACGCTGCTCATGGGGGGCAGTGAGGTCGCGGTTCCAGCGCTAGGCTCCGAGCCTCAGAGTGCCGGTCTTCGGGTCGATGGTGTGCCCGGCCTTGCGAAGAGCAACAAGGACGTCGCCAAGGTGGAGGTCATCTAGGACGACATGCTCTTGTATGGCTTTGCTCAGAATGCGGCCATAGAGGTGGCTCGGGTTCTTCGCCTCGATGCTCGGCAACTCCTGTATAGCAGCATTTATCAGATGCTGCGTATCGCCATTGGAGAGGCCGCGCGAGTCGTCTTTGGCCGTGGATGCTTCCGGCTTCTCGACGGTCATGATCAGATCGACCGTCACGACGCCCTCGGAACCCGAGTTCAGCCCTTTCACAGAGCGTTGCCCCTTATCGAGGATGGCAACATGCACGGGCTTTGCCGCGAAGCCAGCATCGCGCAGTGCGCGTTGCACCAGCCCCCAAACCCTCCCGCTGCTGTTGCCGAAGACGACAGACATCCTGCCGCCTGGCTTTAGGACGCGATAGCCCTCCCTGAAAGCGCCAAGGAGAAGATCATGATAGCGCTGTTCTGCACCATTCTTGCGCTTGCCCGTGGTGTGAACAACAGCTTCGCTGGTGTTGTCGGTCGTTTTTCCGAGCCATGCTTCGTGAAACAGACTCATATCGCTGTAGAAAATATTGCTGCCAAACGGTGGGTCGGTGAAGATGTAATCCACGCTGGCGGCGCCCAGATGCTCAAGCCGATCAGCGGAAGCCAAATCATAGCTCACCTCTCGCTGCTTCGAGGCGGCGGGCAAGAGCGGTCCCTCTCTACCATCAATGATATCGTCCGCACGGATTGCCGCTTCTATTTTCCGCCCAAACAATTCAAAGACGTTCCATTCGTAGTAGACGGGAGAGATGTAGTAGGTTTGGTTTTGCGCATTAAGGGGCCGCTTGGCGCTCCACTGATAGCGGCGGGATGCGCGCGGCAGGACGGCCGTGAAGGCAAAGAGCAGCTTCTGACGAATAGCCGAATCGTCCACCTTCGAAATAGCATTCCATAGCTCAAAGAGGACTATGGCGTTTCTGGGTGAGAAAAACTTACTAGTTTCGGTCAGGCCAGCCTTCGCCAGTGCGGAACGGCTATACATTTCACGGTCTGCTTCGATACTATGGCTCGGCACTCTGGCAAGCCTGCCATCTTCTTGCGCCGCACGGATGCGCTCGTGATCGATCTCGGCGATGCTCTGGGTAAGCTGCCTGCCATTTTCACCGCTCACCACGACCTCGACTGGCACATCAGCGCTGCGCTTCCAACTCCGGCGCACGAAGGACTGCTCACACGAGGGACAAGTGTCAGGCTGTGCGCCGCTCGGCGAGAGATGCTCGAAGTAAACCATCTCAGAGCCACAAGATGGGCAGATATAGGTGAACGACCATACCGTGCGAATCATCTCGGCCTCGGCGTCATCCGAGGAGCGCCGTGTCTTGTAGAGATCGCCGATGGCCTTGCGTGTTGTCTCGACGCATTGCTCCGCTGCCTTGCGGAACGCACCCGCGTCCACCTTTGCGATGTAGCCATTCGCGATGTGCTGCCCTAGGACCGAGATGTCGCTGAGGCGTGCCTTCCTTCCTATCATGTGGGCAGCGAGGCCCGTCATGCCAGAGCCTGCGAAGAAATCGACCACGGTATCGCCCGGCTTGCTGAACGCCTCGATGAAAGGCGTGATGGCCGCGACCGGAACCTTGGTCAGGTAGGCATGGCAGTTATAGATCGGGTCGGTACGGGGGACGGTCATCACCTCGGGTAGTGAGATGGTCTGCTCGCTCATGTCTATCCTGCCGCCTGCTTTGATCGTGCTACAAAGTGCCAGATGGGAAACCCCGAGTCTGTAGACTCATCGTTGACACATTCATAGCGTCGCTTCAACAAAGAAAGCGACCGAGCAGTGCCCTCGACAACTCCGAAGAAAATATTGGCGGCAAACGTGCGCCGTATCCGGAATTCGACCGGATTATCTCAGGAAGCGCTCGCCGACCGTGCCGGGATGCATCGCACATATATCAGCTCGGTCGAGCGGGCGGAGAGGAATGTCTCGCTTGAGACCTTATTCGCCATCGCCGTAGCGCTAGGAGTTGATCCTACTGAGCTTATCGCCGCCCCGGATGACGGGGAGGTCTGAATGGGCTTTAAGGTTGACACGAGCTTTCTCAAATTCTTGACGATGGGCGCACTTGGCGCACGCAAGGTAATCGGTGAATTGTCCGGTATGGGCTATGCGCCGATTGAACTTGAACGTTACTGCACATCGAACAAGATTTGGGCGACGAAGGTAAAGCGCCTGCGGCTGCCTGATCTGTTGTGCGTGCGGACAGGCACGCGCTTCGAAGTGCGCGCCAAGAGTGACCTCAAGATCAGGATGAGCGACGCCCCGAATAACCCGGACCGGACATGGGATGCAGGACTCCGAGATCACGACATCATCGCGCTTATCGCTTGTACCGACAATAATGGTATGCCGGTGCCTGCCGATGGAGCTGTCTACTTCACCGTCGACACCCTCCGGGCATCGGTAGGCACTTCGAAGCTGGGGCCTGCGAAATCTGCCTCGGAGGGCGCAGAGCGCGACCGGACCTGGCCTGCGATAGTTCCATCACGCCCTGGCGAAGTTCTTCTGGTAAACGGCGGCAAGCTCGTGGTGTCCATGGAAGGTGATGGAAACCCGCCACGGCGGCAAACGTATACGCTCAGCGGCAAGGTCCCCTACGTCACGCCGGGGGAGCGCTTTGAGGCCGGATCAGACATGCTGGCGGGAACTCCGGCACAGTTGGCGGACCTACAAGGGCCGCTCGCGAACGCCTATAATCCGCTCCCCGGCCTTGCCTCCGCAAACGATGTTGATCGTTTCTCCGCTGCTAAGGCGATACTCCATCGTCCTGATCTACATGCAGCGGCTCTTCCAGCCCTTGAAGACTTGCTGGATCACGAGGGCGAATTGCGTGTAGCGCTGGAAGCTGCGGGCACCGCAACCGCCCTTGGATCAGCAAAGGGACAGGATTTCGTAGCTGCTACCCTGCACAGTGATGACAACAAGCAGCTTAGCATGGAGGCCATCTTCATCCTGACTGAGGTGAAGGGGCAATTTGCCAGGGATCGGCTGAATGCCGTTGCGGGCTCTGCGGAGTTTCAAGGTGACGAGCGCCGCCAGGCGGCGATATGGGGGCTCGGGAAAGCTGGCTTGAAGGCATACGCCGATCTGGTTCCGTTCGTGGCCGATCCAGAAGAGAACATGGCATATCACGCGATCTCCGGCTTTGGCGGCGATACGCCAGATGTGGTGATCGATGCCCTCATTACTATGCTGGTTGGCGGTCACGAAGTAGCCGCTCCGGCAGCTTCCGAAGCGCTACTGGTCATCGGCAGTGAAAACGCTCTGGCGCGATTGCTGGTGGCGGCCAAAACGGTAAATGATGGCAGGGACTGGATTCTGGCGACCATAGGCCGCTTTCCGCCGCAAATGGTTAGAGCGATGCTGGCAGGTTTGCCGCTTCTGGATCAGTTGGCCCCGATGCTGCTTGTTGCCGAGGGCGCGAATTGGATGTCGCGCGGCGAAGCGCAAAACGATCTGCGCTTCCTGCTCAAGCAATCTCTTTAAGGACAATTCGGCGACGTTTGCGCTCGGCGTCGGGACCGACGATTTCGCCCATGCGACTCCTGCCGACATCGAAGCCGGAATGCGGCTGACCTTCCTTCTGGCCGGCTGCCTCATGTTCGCGGCGATCTGCATCGCATTCGCAAACCGGTTCCAAAGAACAATGCCGTAGGCTGGCCTACAACCCGATGCCTCGGCCTCTGCCAAGGCCGTGACTGAGGGCGAGTTGCCGGCCAAGCCTCATCCCTGAGTCGAAATCCATGTCGATGCCGAGCTGCCTCTTGCGGATTTCAAGCAGGGATTCCATCTGCGCATCGCGTTCGAGGCTCATCGCCATGTTGCCCATCTCCTTGCGCGCGGCTTTGTAGCCGGAATAGTCGCCCGCCGCATACTTGCGCTCGCTGGCCCGGTCGAGCTTATTGAAGCGTTTCACGAAGCGATCCGCCTGGTGCTGCGGATCGGTGCGGATTTCGGTTTCCAGTTGCAGGGCGCGAATGGTGCGGCTGATCCGGCCGGTGCCCGCCTCACGGGCAAGGCTGCCGTCCTTGCCGTAGGCGGCTTCGGCATCCTGCCAGCCATAGGGGCGCACCGCGGCAAATTCCTTGCGAGCACTGACAAGTTCATCCCATTGCTCGGGGCTTGCCTTGCGGCCTGCGTCGTCTGCGGTGAATATCACATCGACAGCGCGAGCATGACGGATGAGCGCCTTGGTGCGGACGCGGCGCAACACTGCCTCCGGGTCGGCCTCGGCCTGCCGCTCGGGCCCTGCCCTCCCGGCCTTTTCCCTTTCCGGCCCGGACCCGGCCTCGGGGCCAAGCGTTCCGTTGCCGGGCCGGTGCAGGCCGTCCAGCATCCCATCGACGGCATCGCGCATCCGTTCCCGCACGATCTTGCGCATGATCTCGGCAACACGCTCGCGGAAGGTGATGCCGCGCCGCTCGGCATAACCCTGCGCCGGGTCGATCTGCTTATCGTAATCCGTCGCCATGTCCTTAGCCCGGTCGCGCGACAGGGTGTTGATGAGATTGTCCTGACTGGCGAAGTCGTCGCGCCCATAATGCAGGTCCATTCCGTCGCGGTGCCGGGACAAGGCGACATAGCTGCCGTGGGCGTCCATGCCGGGCGTTGCCAGCACATGCGTGCGGTCCGCTGTCATGCCCTGCGCCTTGTGGATGGTCGCCGCATAGCCGTGGTCGATGCGGTCATAGTCTTTCAGGTCAAAACTGATGCCGCGCCCATCATCGGTGCGAACCGACATGGATCGCTGGCTGACTTCCTCGACCGTGCCGAGCGTGCCGTTCTTCACGCCAATCCCGCGTTCGTTTTGAAGGAACATGACGCGATCCCCGGCGGCGAAACTGCGTTCTCCCCGCTCGACCTTGACGCGCACGTCCTCGCCAAGATCGCCAGCTTCCCGCATCCGGTCGCGGGCGGCTTCGTTGAGTTCCCGCACCTCGGCATTGGTGTGGGTGAGGATGATCCTGCTGCAGTCCGGCGCGGCCTGCCGCTGACGGTCCCAGCGGTCGATCAGGTCGTCCCGCGCCTGCTCGCGCGTCGCTGCCTCATGCACCATGTCGTGCGCGTCATAGGCATGGATCGCATTGCCGGTCCTGCCGCTTGCCAGATCGCGGGTGGCGTCCCGCTGCCAGTCCTCGCGCTGGCGGCGCACTTCATGGATTTCGACGCCGCCGTGCCGGTCATGAATGGAACGGAACGCCGCACCTGCTTCGATGGATTGCAACTGCTGCGGATCGCCGACCAGCACAACCTTGGCCCCGGCCTGAGCCGCATGGGACAGAACCCGTTCCATCTGCCGCGTGCCGACCATGCCCGCCTCGTCGATGACAAGCACATCGCGGCTGGTGAGCATGTCGCGGCCATTCTTCCAGCCATGTTCCATGCTGGCAATAGTGCGCGAGGCGATGCCCGATCCGCTTTCCAGATTCTCGGCGGCGATGCCGGACAGGGCAACGCCGCGAACCTCGTAGCCTGACGCCTCCCATGCCTCGCGCGCAACGCCAAGCATGGCGCTCTTTCCCGTCCCGGCGTAACCGACGACAATGCCAAGATCGCGCCCGTCCGTGACATGCGCCAGCGCATCGGCTTGCTCGCCGGACAGCACAAGGCCGCGCTGTTCGGCGCGGGCGAGGGCTTCCTCTCCGTCCCGTTCATTCACCTCATGGCGTTCCCGTTCCGCCATCATCTCGGCGGCATGGTGCAAGCGCTGCTCCGTCTCGATCATGTCGCGCGTCGTGAACCGATCCTCGCCGCGTCCGTCCTGTCCAAGCTCGACCAGATCGGGCGAACCGCGCATCGCTCCCATGACCTCGTTGAACTGGTCGATACCATCGCTGTGCCGATGCGCGAACATCGCCATGTCGCGCCGCGTGAAGGTGGATTGCTGATGCGTTATCGCGTCCAGCGCCACCGAAGGATCGGCGATGATCCGGTCGCCGTTGTTGCGGGCGATCTCCCGGTGCATGTCGGCGCGATCCGCTACGTCCAGCCCTTCGCCCTCGATGCGTTGCGCGGGCGCGCCGATCTGGCTTTGCGGCTCCAACCCGATGCCCTGCGCCTCAAGGCTGCGATGGTCGATGCGGGCGTCGATGTCGAGTTCGGCCAGCCGTTCGTTGACATGCTCGGCCCAGCGTTCGCGCCACCGCTCGACCATCTCGGTGCGGTTCCAGTCCCGCACCTTCGGGCCGAATCCGTTCTCGTCCACCGACCGCATGGTCAGCATGACATGGGCATGCGGCTTCGGCATCCCGTCCTCGCCGATGTCCCAATGCACATTCAGATCGGCGATCATGCCCTGATCGACAAACTCTGCCTGCGCGAAGTCGCGGGCCAGTTCGATGCCCTGCGCCTGCGTCATCTCGCGCGGAATGGAAAACTCCACCTCGCGCGCAAGCTGCGCGTCGCGCCTCGCCTCGAACGCCTCGACATCGTTCCAGAGCCGTTCGCGGTCGCCAAGATACTCGGGCGCACCATCCGGCAGCATGACCTCGGAATGGACAACGCCGCGCTTGGCGGAAAAGTCCTGCACGCGGTCGATGCGCTCGTCGCGCATCCGCGAGGCCGAGCGGTAGGCGGCAGAGGCTACCGCGCTGCTTCCGGCTTTGCGGCCAATGACCTTGACGTGAAGATGATAGATCGCCATGCGGCCATCATCAGCACGTCAAAGCGCACGTCGGAACGACGTATAAGCGCGCCCTCCCTCGAAAAAATCTCGGGACGGACCGGGCCGTGCCACACCGTCCCGGCAACAATACTGCGTTCTGTCGCCTGCGCAACTATCCTTACCGCATCAATCACTTGCCACCGGGAAAGGACACGATAATGCGCAAGCCACGAGACTATGACGCGGAACTGAAGACGCTTGAGGACAAGGCGCGCGAACTCAAAACACGCAAGGTGCAGCAACTGGGCGAACTGGTAATTGCCACCGGGGCGGACGGCCTCACCCCCGACGAACTGGCCGGTGCGCTGGTCGCGCTGGCCGAAACCAAGGATCCGGCAAGGAGGGAGGCATGGGCCAAGCGCGGGGCAGCGTTCTTTCGCAGCAAATCGCGGCGATCTGTGCAAGCGCCTGACAACGGCAACAGCGGCACTGCAACGCAACCGGGCGGCGCGCAACCGGCATCAGGTGCAACGGGCGCGGCATGATATGCGGACATGGCAGATCGAGCGCCGGAAACGCACCCGGCATCTCATCGAACTCGGCGGTCTCGTCGTCAAGGCGGGCATCGCGGACCTGACCAGCGATGACCGCGCCGTGATTTATGGGGCGATGGTCTGGATCGCCGAAAAGCTGAATAGCGAAGACGGCGAACATGCTCGTGGTGTCTGGACAAAGCTGGGAAAGATGGCGTTCGAGATGGAAGGACAGGCCAACGCGGAACAGTCACAACCGCAACAGGATCGGGCATGATGGCGGGCGGCGCGGAGACCTCAAATATCGCAGCGCCGCCCGCCATCGCGTGGCAGAGCCGCGCAAAGTCAATCAAGGAAAGAGATTTCCAGAATCTCACCCCCATCACTCTGTTCTTCGCAATGCCGAACCTAATTATCACAAAGCCATTAGCGCCCCCCGGATATTGATTGCATATCACGAATTATCTTTGGGAAAAATGATGTTGATTGCTGCGCTCTTCAGGTCTAATAGTTTCTATATGGAAATCATTGCGCCTCAGCTGGAAGCATCCCTGTCATTACTGCAATGTGAACTGGTTGCTCGCCGCAACAGGTTCACGCCCGAAGCTGTGACTTGGGCACAGTATGATGTGCTGGAAGTGCTGCGTGTCAGTGGTGCGTTGCGCCCATCGGTCATGAGCGAGCGCTTGGGAGTCTCCCGGACACAGCTTTCAAAGGCATTGCGGGTGCTCAAGGATCTGGGCCTCGTGGAACAGGCATCGGACGATTCTGACCGCCGCGCCCAGACGACCAGACTGAGCGATCACGGTAAGACGTTCATGGAGCGGGCCGCCTTGCAGCGACAAGAGGCGGCGCGATTAGTCGCCTCCGCCATGACATCAGGGGAACAAGCAATATTCATCGAACTTTGCCGCAAAGCCGTCGAGGGGTTGCAGATGGGGGTGCCAGAGCGTGCATGATCAGCCTATGCGCATCGTTCGCGCCAGAACCAACAACCTAAAAAACGTTACCGTCGACATCCCGAAACGTCGCATCGTCGCCTTCACCGGGGTCTCAGGCTCCGGCAAATCTTCACTTCTGTTCGATACCATAGCCGCCGAATCGCAGCGACAATTAGCCGAAACTTATTCGACCTTTGTTCGCAACCGACTACCGCATCTCGGTCAGCCGGACGCCGACCGTCTCGAAAATCTACCTGCGTCGATTGTCGTTGATCAACGCCGGATTGGCGGCAACGCCCGCTCTACGGTCGGGACGGTCACAGAGATTTATGCTCTCCTGCGCCTGCTCTTCTCACGCATCGGAAAACCGCATGTCGGAGAATCTAGTCTTTTCTCATTCAACAATCCCGATGGGATGTGCCTGTCGTGTCAGGGGTTAGGAACGGTCAGGACGATTGACGAAGATGCGCTTTTCGACCGCGAACGCTCGCTTGACGAAGGCGCAGTCCGCTTTCCCGGATTCGAGCCGTCTTCGTGGCGCTGGAAACGCTATTCTCTGTCGGGCTTCTTCGACACGGCAAAGCCGCTTGCTGACTATAGCGACGCGGAGTGGAAACGGCTGACCGTAGAGGAAGGTACACCTGTAACCGCACCCAAACCGGGCTGGCCCAAAAGCACCGTCTATGAGGGCATTCTGCCACGCCTGCGCCGGTCGTTTCTGGAGCGCGACGAGGCCGATCTTTCGGTGGTCGAGCGCGAAGCATTGTCGCGCGTGACGACAAGCGGGCCATGCCCGGCCTGTGGCGGCGGCCGCCTCAATCCCACGGTGCTTTCCTGTCGGATCGCAGGACGCAATATCGCCGAATGTGCGGCGATGGAAGCGGGAGACCTGTTGGATTTCGTGCATGGGGTGATCGAACCAGAAATGCGCCCGGTCATCATGTCCATGGCAGAAAAGCTCGAGAGCATGATCGACATCGGTCTCGATTATCTCAGTTTGGATCGGGGAACATCCGGCCTTTCCGGCGGCGAGTCGCAGAGAATAAAGATGATCCGCCATCTCGGTAGCAGCCTCGCAGATATCGCCTATATCTTCGATGAACCGAGCGTCGGCCTGCACGCCCGCGATGCTCGCCAGCTCGGCGAATTGCTCGTCCGGTTGCGAGACAAGGGAAACAGCATTCTTCTGGTCGAGCACGACCCCGATGTGATTGCCATCGCCGATCATGTGATCGACATGGGACCGCAGGCCGGGCAAGCCGGCGGCGAAGTCGTCTATCAGGGACCGGTCATGGGGCTACGGCAGGCCGGAACGGAAACGGGGCGGGGCTTCCGCAAGCCGCGCCTCTTCAACCAAACACCGCGCACGCCAACCGGCGGTATCAGCATCGACAACCAGTCGATGTTCAACGTACACAATCTGTCGGTCGATATTCCTCTGGGTGTGATGACCGTGGTCGCCGGTGTTGCAGGCTCCGGGAAATCGACGCTCGCCAACCGAATATTGCCACGGCTTCGCTCAGATGTGGTGGTGATCGATCAGGCCGAGCTTCGCGGTTCGTCGCGTTCAACACCGGCAAGCTATCTCGGCATTCTTGAGGATATCCGCAGGAAATTCGCACGCCAGAGCGGTAAGCCTATCGGCCTGTTCAGCACGAATGCAGCCGGGGCCTGCCCTGTCTGCAAGGGCCGAGGCGCGGTTCGCACTGATCTCGCATTCCTCGATTCGGTCGAAGCCATTTGCGAGGCATGCGGCGGTTCCGGCTATTGCGACGAGGCCCGCTCTATCCATGTCAAAGGACACTCCATTGATCAGGTCATGACCATGTGCGCGCCAGAAGTGCGGGGGCTGTTCGATGGGGATGCAACTATCGCGGATGGGCTAGCACGCATGGAGCAGGTCGGCCTCGGATACATGCAGATCGGCCAGCGGCTCTCCACTTTGTCAGGTGGCGAAAGGCAAAGGCTGAAACTAGCGGCGGAACTTGGCTTGTCCGGACGAATATATGTGTTTGATGAGCCTACATCCGGGCTACATATGGCGGATGTGGAACGCTTGCTACGGCTGTTCAACTCCCTTGCCGATCAGGGCATGACCCTCATCGTGGTCGAGCACAATCTCGATATGATCGCGGCCGCCGACCATGTGATCGAAATGGGCCCCGGCGCTGGAAAACGCGGAGGGAAGATCATCTATCAGGGAAGTCCCGCCGGAATGATGGAAGAGAGCAACTCGGTGACGGGTCCGTTTCTGGCGGAATACCTGCAAGCCAGTTGCGCCGCTGTGACTACATCCGTCGTGATTTAGAGGCTTACCAGTGCGTCGGGGTGGGAAAGCGGCTTACGGATATGCAAAATTCTTTCCTCCTGCTGGTTTAGCTTGGGAGTATCTTCGTCGCCATGAGGACTATCATCACGACTTCCAAGCAATTACTGGTATGAGGGAACCGGAAGCAGCACGCTTGGAATCATTTGCGAATCGCTGGGGGGTGCTCTTTCCCATGTGATCCTCACACGGCGGCCGATCTGCAACATCCGCTCTGGTCGCCGCGCGTGTATCCCAACGCCTTCATTCTGTTGCCTGTCGCGCATATAACCAACGCGAGCGGTCCGACCATCAAGCTCGCCTATCTTGATGGCCTCGACCTGCGTCGCGCGGCCGATGGCTGGCACGGCATCTGGCGCGCTGATGACATCGCACATCAATTGTGGCTACCCGGTGCCGCTCCTGACGCTACAACCCTCTATGGCTCGTTCTTGCCCTTGGATACCTTCTACGAACTGAGAGCGCATGCTGCGCGGCGGTTCTGGCGCTCCGTCGAGGGCCGCCCGCCGGGGCCAGACTTCCGGGTGATGCCCGCTCAACTCCGCCAATGGCATATTCTTTCCCTGCGAGCGCTCGATGCGCGTTTGCGAGGTGAGAGCTATCGCGCCATCGCTGAAGTCCTGCTCGGCTTTCGCGGGACGAAAGAAGATTGGGAAGTCGATCCGCGTAAGAATAAGGCCCGCCGCCTCGTCGCCCATGCAATCAGAATGATGCGCGGTGGTTATCGCCTCTTGCTACACTATCCCATCAAAACGGGCCGTTATTGACCGGAGCAAGGGTCGCAATGACCGTGTCCTCTCAACCCAAAGCGAGAAAGGCCACCTTTCGGTGGCCTAAGCGTCTGATCACACTTCGATTTCGATTGATTTATGCTGGAATTGGTTGCGGGGGCAGGATTTGAACCTGCGGCCTTCAGGTTATGAGCCTGACGAGCTACCGGGCTGCTCCACCCCGCGGCCATTGATCCCGGTTTTGCTATGGGATCTTTAGGTTAATCGTTTAGAGG